>PAGZ01000030.1 GCA_002704625.1 Candidatus Pelagibacter sp. | reverse complement strand
TTATTAAATGATTTATGATGTTTATGTAAATGTGTATTATCGACTATTTCTACCTTTCCATCAATAATTTTATTTTCAATTTTTTCTTTAACAATTTCTATTAAACTTTTCATAAAATATACATTGTACTATATAATGACGAATCATGAAAAATATTTGTGATTGGAGTAATTGTAATAAAATTGGACTTTATAGAGCACCTATTGAAAGAGACAATAGTAAGAAATTTAGATTGCTTTGCTTAGAACACATCAAAGAATTTAATAAAAGCTGGAATTACTTTGCAGATATGAATGATCAAGAAATAGAAAATTTTGTGAAATCTGATTTAACTTGGCATAAACCAACAAAAAGTTTTGGTTCTTCAGAAAACTTTTTCAGAATATTGTGGTTGAATGCACTAGAGGACAAGATTGGTATATTTAGAGACACTGATGCTAAAAAATTTAAAAAATCAAATTTAACAGGTAAAGATATGGAAGCTTTAAAAGTTCTGGGGCTTAAAAATGATACAAATTGGTCTGATATTCAAAAGAAATTTAAAACACTTGTAAAGAAATATCATCCTGATAAAAACCGTGGAAGTAAAAAATATGAAGATATTTTGAAAAAAATAACTTTAGCTTATAGTCAATTGAAAATGAGAATGAACAAATGAATTTAGAAAATAAGAAACCAGATATCAAAATATCTGTTAGACAAACTTTTGGGATAGATACTGATATGGAGGTAGATAGTTTCTCAGAAATAAACCCTTATGTTCCAAAATTAGATGAGAACTATAAGTTTGATAGAGATACAACTTTAGCAATTCTTTCTGGTTTTGCTTTTAATAAGAGAGTTTTAATTCAAGGATATCATGGAACAGGTAAATCAACTCACATAGAACAAGTTGCATCTAGACTTAATTGGCCATGCGTTAGAGTAAATTTGGACAGTCACATTAGTAGAATTGATTTGATTGGAAAAGACGCGATTGTTGTCAAGGACGGTAAACAAGTAACAGAATTTAAAGAAGGAGTTCTTCCTTGGTCTGTTCAAAATCCGGTTGCATTAGTTTTTGACGAGTACGATGCAGGAAGACCAGATGTAATGTTTGTGATTCAAAGAATTTTAGAGAGTGAAGGAAAACTAACTCTTTTAGACAAAAATAAAGTAATTAATCAAAATAAATTTTTTAGAATGTTTGCAACTACAAACACGGTTGGGCTAGGTGATACGACTGGTCTTTACCACGGAACACAGCAAATAAATCAAGGTCAAATGGATAGATGGAACATTGTTACAACATTAAATTATTTGAAAGCAGAAAAAGAATTAGAAATAATTATTGCTAAAAATAAAGGTCTCAATAATTCAAAAGGTAAAGAAAAAGTTCTTAAAATGATTAAAGTCGCAGATCTTACAAGGAATGGTTTTATAAATGGCGATATTTCAACTGTTATGAGTCCTAGAACGGTTTTACACTGGGCAGAAAATTCAGAAATTTTTAAGGATATCGGTTATGCTTTCAGAGTAACATTCTTGAATAAGTGTGACGAGATTGAAAGAAAAGTTGTTGCTGAATATTATCAGAGATGTTTTGGAGAGGATTTGCCTGAATCTTCGGTAAACGTAAAAATAACCTAAAATGCAAAAAAAAGAAAACCATATAGAGGTTTTTAAAAATGCATTGAGCTCAACAATAAAATCAATTTCAAGAAAAAAAGACTTTGAAATAAAATTTGGAAAACAAACAACTACTACAAACAGTGAGAAAATAGTTAATTTACCCGAATTGAATAAATTAGATAATATAAATGATTATTCATTTTACAGGGCAATTGCTGACTCAGAAGCTTTGAGATTAAAATATAGCAATAACCAGATTTATGAGAAATTTAAACCTAAAGGTGAAATGTCTCAAAAACTTTACAAAATAGCAGAAAAAATAAGATATGAAAAAATTGGAAGTGAACTTTTCACTGGTGTCAAAAAAAATTTATTTGTTCAATATAAAGAAAATAATACAAGAATGAAATCAAGCAAAAATAGACTGGAAGGTTCTTTTGATAGTTACCTTAAAAGTTTCTTTTTTGATATAAAAGAAACCAGAAAGTCCAAGATTGACTTTGATAAAAAATTTAAACAAAACCTAAATTTTTTAATCGAAAACTTAAGTGATCAAGCCAAATTTAATCAAAAAATTTCAGAAATAATATCTAAATTAAAAATTGAAGATAAAGAATTTTCAGAAGATCATGAGGAAAGTGAACAAAACATAAAAAACCCTGAAACTCAAGAGTCTAAAGATAAGACAGATAGTCAAGTAACTGAAAAAGATAGTGAACAAGAATTATCAATAGATACTAAACCTCCCGACACAAAAGATATATCAGGTGAGGATGAAAAAAGTATTGAAGATCTAGAGGAAGTTGGAGAAAAGACGAATGTTAGACCAAAAACAATATTTTCTCAAAAAGGAAAAAAATATAGAATATTTACTGAACAGTTTGACGAAGTTATTAAAGCTGAAAAGCTGGAAAGTAAGGAGGAATTACAAAGGTTACGATCCTCTTTAGATCAACAGCTTTTACAACTCAAAACTTTTGTCTCAAAATTAGCAAACAAATTGCAAAGAAAACTTCTGGCAAAACAAAACAGATCTTGGGATTTCGATTTAGAGGAAGGTTTATTAGATTCATCCAAATTAACTCGATTAATTATAGATCCGCTTAACTCTTTATCTTTTAAAAAAGAAAAAGAAACTGACTTTAAAGATACCCTTGTTACAATACTTATAGATAATTCAGGTTCTATGAGAGGAAAACCGATTTCTGTAGCAGCGGTCTGCGCAGATATTCTGGCGAGAACTTTAGAAAGGTGCTCAGTAAAAGTTGAGGTATTAGGTTTTACAACAAAACATTGGAAAGGTGGTTCAAGCAGAGAGAAATGGATAAGTGATGAAAAACCAAAATTTCCGGGTAGACTTAATGATTTAAGACATATTATTTACAAATCTGCAGACACACCTTGGCGTCAATCAAAAAATAATATTAGTCTAATGCTTAAAGAGGGTTTGTTAAAAGAAAATATTGATGGTGAGGCACTTAGATGGACTTTTAATAAAATGAGAAAGAGGAAAGAGGAAAGAAAAATATTAATGGTTATCTCAGATGGAGCGCCTGTAGACGATTCAACTTTGTCTACAAATGCCAATGATTATCTAGAAATAGATTTAAAAAATACAGTTAATTCAATTGAAAAACATTCTAATGTAGAGTTGTTAGCTATTGGAATAGGCCATGATGTTACAAGATATTATAGTAGAGCTGTAAAAATCACTGATGTGCATGATCTTGGTGATGTAATGATAAATCAACTAACAGATCTTTTTTCAAGCAAAAAAGTTATTCACTAGTACGATCTAGCAGATAATTTTTTATCATCTGGAATAGTCTTTCTCAATAATAATCTAAATGGAACTAGCATTAGTAAGGAAATTATCAATTTTACGAAGAAATCTCCTATTGCTAAAGAAATCCAAGGTAATCCAGTATTATAAAAAGAAATAAAGAAAAATAAAAATGTATCAACTATAGATCCAATAAGTGAAGATGTGATTGGTGCTATATACCATGACTTTTTCCTTAAAACATCGAAAACTTTAACATCAAGCAATTGAGCAATTAAAAAAGCTGTTCCTGATCCAAAGGCAATTCTAATAGATATTGAGTCATCAAAATTTGTTGAAAAAAATAATGTAAGTAATATTCCGGTTAGGAAACCCAAATAAACAACTTTTCTAGCAATAAATTTTCCATATTTTCTATTTGCTAAATCAGTTATTAAAAAAGTTATTGGATACGTAAAGGCGGCGTAAGTTAGGATATTTTCCAAACCAAGGTATTTTATTGGAAACTGTACTAAGAAATTTGATATGGCAACCAAACCTGCCATAGAAATAGCTAATCCAACTAATAGTTTAGAGATTTGCATTAAGTTCAGGCTTCTTTTAAAGATATTTTACTTCTATATTTTTTAGCTCGTTTAGAGAGTTTATAAACTTTTGCTGTTGAGAGAAACTTATCTATACCACCTTTAAAATCTACTGTTCTAAGAGCTGCATTTGAAACTTTGAGAGTAATATTTTTTTTTAATGTATCACTCTTAAATCTAATTTTTTTGATACTAGGATTGAACTTTCTTTTTGTTTTGTTGTTAGCATGGCTAACGTTATGACCCTTCAATGGTCTTTTTCCTGTAAGTTCACATTTATTAGTCATAATTTATTAATAGGTATATAATTGGACACAGAAGTTTAATCAAGCAAATATATGTCTATTGACAATGTTTGATCTAAAGAATACTAAACTTAATGGATTTTTTCCTTCCTGTAGCTCAAGTTCAAGTAAGCATTTTGGTTATTTTATTACTAAGTTTTATTGTTGGTTTTATTTCTGGATTATTTGGAATAGGTGGAGGCTTTTTAATGACACCTGTGTTAATTTTTCTTGGAATTCCTCCAACATATGCAGTGGCGAATGAAGCAAATAATATATTAGGTACATCAGTATCGGGGGCTCTTCATCATTGGTTTAGAAAAACTCTTGATTACAAAATGGGAATAACAATCGTTTCTGGAGGTATAATTGGTACTGGTGTAGGTATGTTGATTTTTGCCTATCTATTAGAAAAAGGAGTTATTAATGTAAGTATAACGTTGGCATATATTTATACTTTAGTTGTTGTTGGTACTTTAATGTTTGCAAAAAGTTATAAGGAATTATCTAATTTAAAAAAAAAAATTGTAGTTAAAAAGAAAGCACACGATCACTATTGGATACATGGTTTGCCATTTAGAATGAAATTTCATAAATCAAGACTTTATGAAAGTGCAATCGTTCCTATTATGTTGGGATTTATTGTGGGAATATTTGCTTCAATTATGGGAGTAGGTGGAGCTTTTTTAATGGTCCCAGCAATGATTTATATAATTGGAATGCCAACAAAATTAGTTCCTGGAACATCCCTTTTTGTGACGATTTTTATAACCGGATTGGTAGTAATTGTACACGCACTTAAATTTCAGACGATAGATTTCGTATTAGTTTTTGTTTTGTTAACTGGATCAATAGTTGGTTTACATATTGGTTTAAAAGTATCACAAAAATTAAATGCTTCGGAATATAAAACTTTATTAGCAATTTTACTCCTTGCTGTTGGCCTTATTATGGGAATAGAAACTTTTATAATTGAGAAAGGATCAAGTTTGTTTGCTACTGATAAAATTGGTGAAATAGACAATAAACTTTCTGAAATGATTTTGTCTCTTTCAACAAATAATCCTATAGCTTATGGTTTCTTATCAATTATTATTGTTGTATTAATAGGGATTTCGTTTTCCTACGCAAGGGAACTTTTACACTATATTAAATTTGATTTAGATAAAAAAAAATATAATTTTTTCAAATAATTAATTTAAAGAAGAACCCACTACCTCATTTATGTTTTTGAAACCTTTACTTTTCAAAATTTTGATTAAATCTTTTTTTATTTGTTTTACAATATTAGGTCCTTTATAAATTAGACCTGTATACAATTGTACTGCTGATGCACCTGCAGCAATTTTTTCAAAAGCAGACTCACCTGAGTCAACTCCTCCAACACCAATGATTGGTATTTTGCCCTTAAGTTCCTTATAAAATTTTTTTACAAATTCAGTTGAAATGTCCTTAATAGGCTTTCCGGACAATCCACCAGTCTCCTTACTATTTGCATCAACTAAACTTTCTCGATTTTTATTAGTAGTATTTGTCAAAATAATTCCATCGATTTTATATTCTAAAATTAAATTTACTATTCCAGGGATCTGAGAGTTATGCAAATCTGGTGATACCTTTAATAAAAAAGACTTTTTAAAATTACTTTTTTCTCTTATTTCGTTAATTTTTGAGAGTAGCTTTTTTAAATCATCTTCATTATGAAAATCTCTAAGACCTTTGGTGTTAGGTGAGGAAATATTTATTGTTATGTAGTCACCAATAGGAAAAAAAATTTCAGCACATTTTAAAAAATCGTTAGCCATATTATCAGTGTCTTTATTGGGACCTATATTTATTCCTAAAAGGCTTGTCGGAATATTTGCCTCTATCCTTTTTTTAATTATCTCAGATCCATCATTGTTAAACCCAAGTCTATTTATTAGTGCCTGATCTTTCTCTAGTCTAAAAATACGTGGTTTTTCATTTCCAAATTGTTTTTTTGGGGTTACAGTTCCAACTTCAACAAATCCGAAACCTATTTTAAATATTTCATTATAAACTTCTGCACTTTTATCAAAACCTGCAGCTAGACCTATGGGATTACTTATTTCTTTCCCAAAGAGATTTGTGTTTAATATCTCCTCACCTGAAACCGAAAATAAGTTGCTTGGAAGAAAATTATACTTAAGCGATTTAATTGCTAAATCATGTGCTTTTTCTGGATCTAAATTGAATATAAAAGGTCTTATAAAAGAAAACATTAAAATTATATTCTCAACTTTTTTTCCATTAAATCAATTGTCTCTTTGACGCCAAAAAAGCTAATAAAAAAACCCATTCTAGGACCGTTTTCCTCCCCAAAACAGACCTGATAGATTAATTTAAACCAGTCCCTTAAATTTTTACTATAACCATTCTCTTTTCCTGCAGTATAAATCTTCGTTTGTATTTCTTCTGCCGGGGTATCTTGAGAAACTTGCTTTAAAACAGATATTAAATTTTTCAAAGCCTTTTCTTCAGTGTTGTTAGGTTTTTTATATTTTTTCTTTGGTTCAACCTCATCTGCAAAATAATTAATAGCATAATTTGTAAGTTCATCTAAAATTTTATGATTTTTTGGATCAAGTTCACTATGAAATTTTTTAAGGAATTTCCATAAGACTTCTTTATTTTTTGCATTACTTGATCCAACAATATTTAATAACATTGAAAAGGGCATAACTATTTTTTCATTAGGAGGTGAGCCTTTATGGATATGCCATACGGGGTTTAAAAGTTTTTCATTTTCTTTTTGGTTTTCATACTTTTCAATTAACGAAAGATATTCGTCAACTGCTTTTGGAACTACATCTGGGTAAAGTTTTTTTGCTCTCTTTGGATTTTGATACATATAAAGGGATAAGCTTTCGGGAGATGCATATCTAAGCCATTGATCGATTGTTATTCCATTGCCTTTTGATTTAGAAATCTTTTCCCCTTTTTCATCAAGAAATAATTCATATGCAAAACCATTTGGAGGTTGTTTGCCCATAGCTTTACAGATTTTACTTGATAAAATTGCACTCTCAATTAAATCTTTTCCATACATCTCAAAATCTACATCGAATGTAAACCATCTCATAGCCCAATCTACTTTCCATTGTAACTTACATTTTCCATTTAATATTTCAGTTTTTATTTTTTTTCCATTATTATCAAAAACTAACGTATTATTTTTTTTGTCTATCTCAATAACTGGTATTTCCAAAACTTTTCCTGTATCGGGACAAATCGGAAGGAAAGGACAATAGGTCTTTCTTCTTTGGCTTCTTAAAGTAGGTAGAATAATATTCATTATATCATCAAATTTTTCGAGAACTCTTGTAATAGAGTTATTAAAAGTGCCGTTTTTATAATTTTCAGTAGAACTTTTAAAAGTAAAGTTAAATTTAAATTTTTTCAAAAATTCTATTAACATTTTATTATTATGTTCTCCGAAACTATTGAATTTTTTGAAAGGATCTGGAATATCTGTTAACGGTTTTCCAATGTTTTCATGTAATAATTTATCGTTTGGAATATTTTCAGGTACTTTTCTTAAACCATCCATATCATCTGAAAAGGTTATTAATTCAGAGTCAATTTTCTTAATATGATTAAGAACATTTATCATCATTGAAGTTCTTGAGACTTCACCAAAAGTTCCAATATGCGGTAAACCACTTGGTCCATAACCTGTCTGGAATGTTATTTTATTTTTTTTCTTTATTATTGAGTCTCTTTCTTTCAAAAGCTTTCGAATTTCAACAAATGGCCAGGAAGAAGTCGATTTTATCAGTTCAGACTCAAGCATTATCTAGGTTTATAATAAGTTGAATTTTATTGCTATTTAAATATTGTCCAGTTTTTATGGCATCAAACAAAACTGTTTTTTTTATAATTGGTATTCTTTTAATTATACTTGGTATTTTTATGATGGCTCCATATGCCATTCAACTAATATTCAAGGAAAATAGTAGTAGTTTTTTATCTTCTTCAATTATTACTATTATAATTGGTGTTCTTACAGCTTTAGCAAGTTTGACAAAAGATAAACAATTAAATCTTCGTCAGGCATTTCTGTTTTCTTCACTAGCGTGGATAAGTATAGCAACTTTTGGAAGTTTGCCTTTTATTTTATCAAATTTAGAGCTTTCTTTTAGTGATGCTTTTTTCGAAAGTATGTCGGGAATAACAACTACCGGTTCAACAGTTTTATTAGACTTAGACACTACACCAAAAAGTATATTGATTTGGAGAGCAATAATGCAATGGCTTGGCGGTATAGGAATAATTGTAATGGCAACAACGGTTTTGCCTCTTTTAAAAGTAGGAGGCATGCAGCTTTTTCAATTAGACACCTCAGGTACTGAAAAAATATTACCAAAAACAGTAGAGATATCATTTTTAATCATTTCTATTTATACATCACTCACTGTTATTTGTGCTTTGGTTTATTGGTTTCAAGGTATGAGTATATTTGATAGTGTTGCACATTCTTTTACAACCTTGGCAACTGGTGGTTTTTCAACTCATAACGAATCTATTGGATATTTTAATAATCCTGGAATTGAAATTACTGCAACAATATTTATTATTCTGGGTAGTATACCGTTTATTGCTTACCTTAAATTTATAAAAGGTAATAAAAATATTTTTTTCCAGGATATTCAAGTTAAAGGCTTTATGTTCTTGCTTATTATATCAATACTAATAATGTTTTTATATTTATTTTTAAATAATAGCGAATTATCTTTTTTTGATAACCTTAGAATATCATCTTTTAATGTTCTTTCTATTTTGTCTGGTACAGGATATGTAACAGATGATTTTGGGTTATGGGGAAAATTTCCGTTAATTTTTTTTCTTTTTTTAATGTTTATTGGTGGTTGTGCAGGTTCAACCACTTGTGGAATAAAAATATTTAGATTACAAATACTTTTTTTATTCCTTAAAACTCAAATAAAAAAATTAATTTATCCAAATAGTATATTTTTAATCAATTATAATAAACAAAAGATTGAAGAGGGTTTTATAAATTCAGTTATTATATTTATATTTTCATATTTATTTATTTTTTTCTTGATAGCAATACTGCTTTCAATAACTGGATTAGATTTTCTATCAGCTATTTCTGGGGCTGCGACAGCTATATCTAATGTTGGTCCCGGTTTAGGTGAAATGATAGGTCCAAACGGAAATTTTAGTCAGGTGTCTGAAATTTCGAAATGGATACTTTCATTTGCAATGTTACTTGGACGATTAGAAATTTTTGCTGTATTGGTGTTATTTTTACCATCTTTCTGGAGATCATAAATTAATCTATAATAAGTAAATGGAAATTTATCAAAAACAAACATTCAAAGAATCCCTAAAAGTTTATGCTGATAAGAGAATGCTTCGTATTCTTTTGCTGGGAGCGATAAGTGGTTTTCCGTGGGTAATAATAGGAAGTAGTTTAAGCCTTTGGTTAAAAGAAGAAGGGTTAAGTAGAAGTACAATTGGATGGGCTGGATTAATATTTGCAGTTTACGCTTTTAATTATTTGTGGGCACCGTTAGTTGATCGAATTCGTATACCATTGTTAACCAATAAAGTTGGGCACCGTCGTAGTTGGATAATTGTAATGCAATTAATTATTCTTTTAAGTTTAATTTTTTGGAATTTTGTAGACCCTACTAAAAATTTAGCTTTAGTGATAACAGTTGGTTTGTTTATTGCAGTAGCTTCCGCTACTCAAGATATAACTGTTGATGCTTTAAGAATTGAGCAAATTGGAAAAAACGAAGGTAAATCCATGCAAGCAGGGGCAGCTATTGCTGTAGTCGGATGGTGGACTGGATATAAACTTGGCGGGGTGGTTGCATTAAATTCTGCAGAGTACTTTCAGAAATTAGGATTTGAAAATTATTGGCAAATTACATTTTTAATTCTTGGTATAATAATTATTGCTTGCAACATTGCTTTAATGTTTGTTCATGAAAAACAAACTCAAGAAAGATATAAAGCACAAAGTGAAACAGATATTATTATACAAAAAAAATTGGGTAGCTCTAACTTTTTAGTAAAAGTTATTGCTTGGATGAGTGGCACAGTTGCAGGTCCTATTGTGAGTTTTTTTAAAAAAAATGGGTTTAAAATTGCATTAGGTATTCTTTGTTTTGTTTTTCTTTTTAAAATTGGAGAAGCATTTCTAGGACGTATGTCCA
>PAGZ01000029.1 GCA_002704625.1 Candidatus Pelagibacter sp. | reverse complement strand
TTATTGATAATAATATTTCTATTTTTCAAAATATTGTTCATATGAGACAAAAAACTTTTATGAAATGGTACACTAGAGAAACTTTTAGATTCGGAACTGTATCAAGCAAGAGTATGCTTTTCGATAGAGTAAATTTAGAGATTTTAATAGAGTCTATTATTGCTTTTTCTTTAAAAGTTAATGATGTTCCAAAAATACATAGATTATTCAATTTGATCTCAAGTTTAATTAAAGTGCACAAATCTCATATAAGTCAATATTTATCTGGAAATAATGATTGGGATTTAAATTATGAAAATAATTTAGATGAAATTAAAAAAAAAATTAAAAACGAATTTAATTAGCAAAAATCAAATTAAAAAATTATAATATGAAAATCTTAGTCTTAGGAGGTAGTGGTTTTTTAGGGTCCCATGTAAGCGATGAATTGAGTAAAAGGGGGCATAAAGTAACAATCTATGATACAAAAAAATCTACTTGGATAAGAAAAGATCAAAAAATGGTAATTGGAAACATTCTTGATAAAAAAAGGTTAGATTCAGAAATTAGGAAAAATAATGCAGTTTATAATTTTGCAGCTGTAGCAGACCTTAACTTAGCAATTGATCATCCTGTTAAATCTGCTGAGATAAATATACTGGGTACTGTTTTAGTACTTCAAATATGTAAAAAATATTCAATCAAAAGATTTGTACATGCTAGCAGCATTTATGCTGGAAGTTCTCAAGGAGGGTTTTATAGTGCTAGCAAAAGAGCTGCAGAGGATTATATCAGAGAATTTAAAAATCTATTTAATCTCGACTTTACAATCTTGAGATATGGAACAGTTTATGGCCCAAGAGCAGATAAATTCAATAGTGTAAGAAATTTAATTCAAACTGCAAAAAAAAAAGGAGAACTAATCTATCCAGGAAGTAAACGATCAATAAGAAAATATATTCATGTTTTAGATGCAGCATTAGCCAGTGTTAAAATTCTTGATAAAAAGTATAAGAATAAGTGTATAATGTTAACAGGCAAGAAGCCTTTAAGGGTAACCGAATTCCTAAATAGGATATCTTTAAATTTAAATATTAAGAAAAAAACTAAATTTAATAAAAAAGAGAAATATGGACATTATATAAAGAAACCTAAAAAATACAAAATTATTAAAGCTAGAAGATTTAAATTTAATAAAACAAGAAATTTTCTAGAAGAAATCGATAAAATTTTAAAGGTATAGATGAACCAAGATTTTGCACTTGAAATAAAAAAAAATGGAATTACAAAAGTTGATAACTTCTTAAATCAAGAAGAAATTTTAAAAATATCAAGCATTATAAAGTATTATTCAGCACCCAAAGATACAAATGACAGTTATTTTCCTGCTAATTTTAAATCGTTAGCGTTAAAAATTTTAAATTTAAATTTAGTAAAATTTTTTCACTCTTTAGAAATACTGAAATTGTGTAAAAGAAAAAATCTAAATCTTTTAGCAGATAATTTTTTTGGTAAGAAAAGCAAACTTTCTTTTATTGATGCATATTATAGCAAAGTTAGCAACCAGGATGTTTTACCTTGGCACACAGATCAAGCTTATTCGGGAAAACAAGACATATCTAAATTTAATGATCCAGATGGTTTTTACTTAAAAATTTTCATTTACCTTACAGATGTTGGCCCAGATAATGGATGTATGAGTTATATACCTGGGTCCCATAAAATTGGATATGCAATAAGAAAGGGTATTTATGAAGGCAATATAAAATATCAACCCTATTGGTCTATCAATGACTTTAAGAAAATCTTAACTGATAATGAGGAGTATTTTAAAGAATATTTTAAGGGTAGCAAAGAGATAGATATTTTTTTTGAAAAAACAAAATTTTTAGATAAAGAATCTAATAAAAAAGATTTTGGGTACAGTGCTAAAGCAGGTAGTGCGATAATATTTGATGAAGGTGGTGTGCATAAAGGATCAAGACCACAATTTAATGATCGAATGGTACTGAGATATCTTTATTCTTCTTAAAAATAAAAAGTGAAAAAAACAAGATTAATTTGTGGAATTGTTGGGTTTCCTCTTAAGAATCCTAGATCTATTCCTATTTGGAAAAGTTTTTTTAAAAAAAAAAAGATCTTTTCTGAAATGAACAAATTTGAGATTAAACCAAATAAGTTGAAATCATTTGTTAATTTTATAAAAAAAAATAAAAGATTTAAGGCAACAGCAATTTCAATGCCCTATAAAATTAAGTTAATTCAACATGTGAATTATTTAGATAATTTCGCCAAAAAATCAAAATCAATTAATTTAATTGTTAAAAGAAAAAATAAATTAATTGGTTACAACACTGATGTATTTGGTGCAATTCAAACTATAAAAGAACATTTACCTCTTTTTAAAAAAATAATTATTATTGGAATGGGTGGCTCAGGAACTTCAATATTTAATTATTTATATAATAGATATAAAAAAAAATTTATTATTATTTCTAAAAAATTCAGATCAAATAAAAAAAATATTTTAGTATTTAAAAGAATTAATAGGGAAATAATTTGCAAAAAGGCTTTAATTATAAATTGTACTCCATTGGGTAGTGGATTAAAGAAAAAATATTTAAACATGTCTCCTATTTCAAATTCTATTTTCAAATATATAAATAGTGGATCTGTTATTTTTGATATAATCTACAATCCTAAACTTACTTTGCTTGGAAAAATGTCAAAAAAAAATGGAATAAAATTTTTTAATGGGTTAAAAATGAACACTTTACAAGCCCATCAGGCTTTAAAAATAACTTTCAAAAAATAAATCATGTGCGGTATTTCAGGAATAATTAACTTTATAAAGAAACCAAATGTTTCTTTAGTTGAAAAAATGAATAACAAAATATCTTATAGGGGACCAGATTTTAAAACTTTGTGGTCTAACTCATTCTCAAGTATTGGTTTTGTTAGATTAGCAATTATTGATCTATCAGATAATTCGAACCAACCGTTTTTAAGTGAAGATAAAAAAATATCAATCATCTATAATGGCGAGATATATAATTTTCAAGAACTTAAAAAAAAATATTTTGATAAAAAAATATTTAAAAGCTCGGGTGACGGTGAGGTTTTAATTTATCTTTATCAAAAATTTGGTATCGATTTTTTAAAAAAAGTAAAAGGCATGTTTTCTATATTTATATCTGATGAAAATAATAAATGTGTATATCTTGTAAGAGATAGATTTGGAATTAAACCTTTATATTACTTTTACGACCAATCTAAAACAGAATTGACATTTTGTTCAGAGATACCAGGAATTTTTGAAAATACTAAAATTAAAAAAGAACAAAATTACCATGAGACTGCAAGATATCTTAATGAAGGCCTAGTTTCATCTACTGATCAAACATGGTTTAAAAACATATTTCAAGTAAAACCCTCTAGCTATGTTTTTTTTAATAAAGATGGTTTTAAACAATTAAAATATTATGATTTAGTTGAAAATATCGATGAAGATAAAAATGAAAAAGATTTTTTTTATTATAAAAAAGAATTTGAAGAAAAAGTAAAAGAATCTTTTGGTCAACATACGGTTTTTGATGTGCCTGCAGCTATACATCAATCTGGTGGTTTAGACTCAACGGCATTAGTAGCAATAACACGAATATTAAAAAAAAACTTTGATACATATACTTTTGATTTTGAAAATAAAAATTTTAGTGAGGTAGAAAATGCAAAAGATTTATCAAACGCAGCAGGTTTAAAAAATTTTACATCTCTTCTTAAAGATGCAGATTTAGAGAAATATTTACTCAAAGTAATCCAAATACAATATGAACCATTTTCCTCATTAAGAGTAGTTTCACAACACCATTTATTTGAGAGTTTTTCAGATAAGTCAAAAGTTGTATTAGATGGAACAGGCGGTGATGAAATATTTGCAGGATATCATTATCATGCCGTTGCTTGGCATTTAGATATGCTTAAAGAAAAAAGCTTACGCAATATAGATAAAAGATATAAAAATATTGTAAAAAACCATGAAAGTTTATCTGAAATTAAATTTCGGGAAGGAGCTTTAAAAAGACTGCAAAAATCTGGTTTAGCTACAGAGGATGGATCTGAATATTATAATTCTAAATTTTTAAACAAAGATTTTACTAGTAAATCTGTACCAACAAAAATAGAAAGACCATTCAAAAGTAATTTATTAAATGCACAATATACAGATTTTATTTATTATAAACTCCCTAGATGCTTAAGGTATATTGATAGAGCCTCAATGAGGTTTGGGATTGAAGCAAGGGTTCCATTTTTAGATCATGAATTTGTTGAGTTGTGTTTTAATTTACCCAACAAATTTAAAATGGGATATGGTCAACAAAGATTAATGATGAAATATCTTATTAGAAATTCTCTTAAGAGAAAATTAATTTTACAAAACAAAAGAACTATAGCGGACCCTCAGACATATTGGTTAAAAAATTCGTTAAAAAAAATGATATTAGATTTACTTAATTCTCAATTTGTGAAAAATAGTGAAATTTTTAATCAAAAAGAAATAATATCATTTTATGATTCTTTTTCAAAATCTAATAAACATATTAATTCTTTTTTCTTATTTCAAATTATTAATACAATTTTGTGGCAAAAAAATATTTTAAAAAATGAAAAAATCTAAACCAAAATTCGCGACTATAAGGCAGGCTGAAAGAATTGCAAAAGGCAAAATAAGAAATGGAAGTTTTCGATGGTTACAAGCTGCAGCTGAAGATGGTTTTACACATGAGCAAAATCTGAAAGATCTAAATAATTTAAGAATCATTCCTAAACACTTGGCACAAGTAAAAAAAGTTGAAATCTCAACCGATTTTTTTGGAAAAAAAATTTCTTCACCACTCTTACTTTCACCAATGGGACACCAAACTCAATTTCATAGAGATGGAGAAGTAGAAATGGCAAAAGGTGTGTCACTTGCAAATTCTGTAAGTTTTTTCGGCACACAAGGAAGAATGAGCCTTCAAGATATAAGAAAAAGAAATAAAACAAGTAAAATAGGATGGACTATTTTTCCTTTTGGTAACTTACAATGGATAATTAATCAAATTAAGGATGCAGAAAAAAATAAATGTACAGCTATTTGCATTTGTGTTGATGCAAATGTAAGATCACATAGATATCTAGATAGAGAAACACTAACATATGACGCGAGGAAATTTGGAAAAAGAACAAATCCTCAACCCCCATCGCCCAAATATGCTCTGAATTATAATTGGGAACTTATAAAAAAAATTAAGATGATCAGTAAATTACCAATTATTGTAAAAGGAATTCTTACACCTGAAGATGCAAAAAAGTCTATTAAATGTGGAGTAGATGCAATATGGATATCTAATCATGGAGGTCGAATGCTCAACTCAGGTATTAGCGGTGTTGAAGCGTTAGTGGAAATAAGAAAAAAAATAAAAAAGAATAATCTCAAAATTATAGTTGATGGGGGTGTTAGACGTGGAAGTGATATTGTAAAATACCTAAGCTTGGGTGCTGACTTTATTGGAATTGGTAGACCAGCAATTTATGGGTTGATATGTAATGGATTTTTAGGTGTTAGAAATGTATTTAAAATTTTAAATAATGAGTTTAACACCACTATGATAAATGGTGGGTTCAACAACTTAAAATCATTCAATCAAAATAGAATAAAATTTAGTGAAAAAAAATAGAAAACTAAAAATTATTTGTATAATTCCTGCAAGAGGTGGCTCTAAAGGCATCAAATTAAAAAACTTAAGAAAAGTCTGTGGCAAACCTTTGATTTATTATCCAATCGCTGCCGCGAAAAAAAGCAAAGTATGTGACAAAATTCTAGTCTCCACAGACTCTCATAAAATAGCAAAAGTTGCAAAAAAGTATGGTGCTGATGTACCGTTTTTAAGAGAAAAGAAATTATCAGGCGATAGAGTTACAACTGAACTTACATTAAAAAAAGCCTTATTAAGTTATGAAAAATTTTATAAAACAAAATTTGACATATGCGTTTTTTTGACTGCAACAAATATTTTTAGAAAAGTAAAATGGATCAAGGATTCAGTAAATGCACTAAGAAGAGATAAAAATTTAGATAGTGCTTTCTCTGTACATCAATTTTACAAACACATTTGGCATGAAAAGAATAAAAAACTACAAAAAGTTTTGCCTTGGATGAATTCTTATACCTCAAGACAGACCGCGCCCAAACTTTATAGAGAAGATACTGGTATAGCATCTGCGACAAGATCAAATTTCTGGAGGAATGAAAAAAGAATCGGAAAAAAAGTAAAACTAATTGTTAATCATGATCCATTTACAGATATTGATATTCACTCTGAAAAGGATCTATATATAGCTGAGATGGCAATGAGATATCTAAAAAAAAAAAAATTACAAGATCACTAAAATGAATATTTTAATTATAGGCTTTGGAAGTGTAGGCAGACATTACTTAAATCTTTTAAAAAAATTTAAAAATATTAAAAAAATATATTTAATTGACGTAATAAAACATAGTAAATTACAAAATTTTAAACAAATTGAATTGAGAAATATAAAAGAAAAAAAAATTGACTATGCTATTGTTTGTACTCCTTCTAATTTGCATTTTAAATATGCAGAATTTTTAGTTAAAAATAAAATTAATACACTAATAGAAAAACCCTTTGTTCTTTCAATTAAACATGCAAAAAGGTTGTCCTATTTAACAAAAAAAAATAAAGTTAAGTGTTGGGTTGCATTTCAAAATAGACAAAACTTTGCAACTCTCAGAGGGAAATATGTGCTTCGTAAAAAGATATTTGGCAACCCTTTTTTTATAGACTGTGCTTTATACTGGCATAGAGATAAAAAATATTATTCAACAGGTTGGAGGGGAAAATACAGGTCTGATGGTGGAGTTTTATTTAATCAATCTATCCATCTTTTAGACATGCTGATTTATTTTTTTGGTCCAATTAAAAAATTTAACGTTTTAGCTGGTTTTAGTAAAGATAAATTAGAAGCAGAGGATTTGATTTCAATAAATTTTCAACATAAAAATAAAGTTGTTTCAAATCTTAAGGCTACTACAAGAGCAAATAAAGATTATAGAATGTCAATGGATGTTTTGTGTAAAAAAGGAAGATTCTTAATAAAAGGAATAAGCTTAAACGAAATATTCTATTTTACGCCAAAACATATAAGAAAAGATAAAAAAAATTCTGAGTTTTTTAAACTTGGTTTAGGACCAAGATCAGGAATGGGTAATGGGCACCAAAAAATCCTTAAAGAGTTTTTTAACCCAAATATCAAACAATCCTCATGTAATTTGGATATAAATAAAAATATTTACGTTATAAAATTGATACATTCTATTTATAATAGTATTTTTAAAGAAAAAAATTTTAGTACTGTAAATGATAAAGAATTCAATAAAATTATAAAATGAAAAAAAATATTTTCGTTAAAAATCTCTCAAATAAAAATCCAACAAAAGATATTACGTTGGATGATAGAAAAAATAAGCTTAAGATTTCTACCGCAAAAGATAATATTACCATCGATATTGGTGATGGGATTGTTTTTGGAAAAAAAAATATTCCTATCATTGCAGGTCCTAATGGGGTTGAAAACAAAAAATTAATGATCGATGTTGCAAAACAAATAAAGAAAAATAATTTAAAAATTATACGTGGCCACGCTTACAAACCATTAACTTTTCCTTATAGATCTAAAACTTATAAAGAAACTCAAAATATTGGTATGGATTGGATGGATGAAATAAAAAAAAATTTTAAATTAAAAGTTGTAACTGAGGTTACGGAATTAAGATACCTGAGTCGAATTTGCAAAACAGCCGATATTTTGCAAATAGGATCAAGAAACATGCAAAATTTGGAATTATTAAGAATTGTTTCTAAAACAAATTTCCCAATAATTTTAAAAAGACATTTTGGTGCAAGTCTTCGAGATTTTCTTGGTGCTGCAGAACATATTTTAGTCGAAGGGAATAAAAAACTAATTTTGTGCGAGCGAGGTGTTTCAATACCACATACTCATAGGGATACATCTAGATTTGCTCTTGATATACAGGCTATACCAGCCTTAAAAGAAATCTGTAAATATCCTATCATTTCTGATCCAAGCCACGCTTCGTTTTGGGCTCCCTGGGTACCTAGTTTAACTCTTGCATCAATAGCAGCTGGATGTGATGGATTAATTATTGAAATGCATCCAAACCCAAAAAAATCTGCAGTAGATCCATTGCAACCCTTAAATTTCAATCAATTTAAAAAACTAATGAATAACTCAAAAAAAGTTGCAAAGTCAATCAATAGAAAAATCATTTAGAAAAATATAATTTTCATTTTAAATTAAAAGATAATCAATGAACAAATTGGTTAAATTTTACGACAAAATATTAAATAGTGAAGGATCTTCATTTGTAACCATAGCTATAAGTTGGTTACATGTGGTAAGACCCAATGTTCCTGGGTATCTTGATAATATTTCTTCTGAGAAAAGTATAAAATTTTTTTCATTAGAAAATATATTATCTATTATTAAAAATTTTCTTTTATATTCTTTTTATAAAATAAAAAAAATTAAGTATTCGTCAACAAAAATAAAAAATAGTATTGGCTATGATACTTTAATTTTTTCGCACTGTTTAAATCAGAAAACTATTAATAATAATAACGACTTTTATTTTGGTGATTTGGAAAGAATAGTAAAAACAAAAAACTTTAGGCCTTTTAAATTATTAATAAATCATACAAATATAAATTCAGAATTTTTTAATTCTATCAATAAGATTGAAAATCATTTTGTTTTGGAAAAATATTTAAATATATATGACGAAATTAAAATTCTTCTTTTACAAATTAAAGAATTTTTAAGATTAAAGTTTTCAAAAGTAAATAGTAGAAAAAACAAGAAAGTTATTAATAATATTTGCCTTTCAATTTTTGATAAACAAACCACATTTGCATTGAGAATTTATTTTTTAGCAAAAAAATATCTGGAAGAAATTAATCCATCTACAATAATTTTTACGTACGAAGGCTATGGATGGGAAAGAGTTTTGGTATTTGCTGCTAAAGAATTTAATCCGAATATTAAAATAATAGGATGTCAACATCCTCTAGTATCAGAAAAAAATTTCGCAATGTTAAGAAATATAAAAGGAAATTTTAATCCTGATATTTTATGGGTTCAAGGAAACAAGTCATTAAGAGCTTTAAAGAATGCAAATAAGCTAAAAAATATTAAAATTATAAAAACTGGAACATTTAAAAAGTTACAGAAAATCAAAAAAAGTAATAAAATCAAGCCAAACTGTCTTGTTGTACCAGGAGCCACAATTTCTGAAAACATAAAATTATTTAGCTTTTCATTAAGTTGTGCAAAAAAAAATAAAGCTATTAGTTTTACCTGGAGAGTTCATCCATTGATCAAACTAGAAAAAATTCTTCAAATTATCAAAATTAGTAAAAAAACATTACCAAAAAATATAATTTTATCAAAGTCAAGTTTGAGTAAAGATGTATCTAAAAACTCATTTGTTCTTTATACTGATAGTGCTGCTGTAATAGAAGCTACCAGAGGGTCTAACATACCTTTATATTTGAATTTAAAAGGCCAAAAAAATAATGACCCATTATTTGATTATGCAAATTCAAAAATATATATTCATAATATTGAAGAGTTTTTGAAGATATTTACAAAATTTCCAAATAAAAAATTGAAAATTACGAAAAAAAAGGCTGAAAAGATTTTCTTTGATATTTATGAGAGAACTAATAGACAACAAATTTTTAAATCTTTAAAGGAAAATGATTTTAAGAAAATTTAAAAAACTGTTCTACCTATCATTATACTTTTTTAAAATTAAAAAAAATAATTTTAATAATTTTCAAGATGTTGCGTTTGAGAAAATCAACTTAAACAGAAAAGATGGGTTAAAAGTTTTAAATAAAATAAGAAATAATTATTCTTTTCTACACAGTGAAATGAGTTCAGAACATCAAGTTATCTTTTCATCAATATCTCAAAATAAAAATTTAAAGATAAATAAAATACTAGAAATAGGAACTTTTGATGGTTCTAATGCCCTTTTACTTTCAAAGTTATTTCCAAATACAAAAATTTTAACAATTGATTTACCTGACGATTCAAGGGAATTTCGTGAGACCTATGGAAGAAATAAACCTTCAAAAATGAAAATTTTTATTGAAAAAAGAGATAATAATTTAAAATTATGTACAAATGTAAAATTTAAACAAATGAATTCAATAAAGTTAACTTATGAGCAGGATGAGTTTGATCTAATTTGGATAGACGGTGCTCATGGATATCCATTTGTAACTTTTGATATTCTTAATTCTTTAAGACTATCTAATCAAAATGTTATTATTATGTGTGATGATGTAATTTTAAGTAAAGTCAATAATCCAGATAGCATGTATTTTTCAAATGCAACAATAAATACTTTGGATATTTTAAAAAATGATAAAATAATAAAATACGATCTTTTATTAAAAAGATTAGAAATAAAATATAATTATTTTCCTGAAGAGCAAAAATTTATAGCTTTCCTAAAGAAATTATAAATATAATACATTTGATAGAAAAGGTCAAAAAAGGTAAGGTTTAGCAATGTCAGAAACTCAATTTTTAAAAAAATATTTTAATAATCTTAAATCACTAATAAGCGATGAAAAATATTACGATGATCTGATAAAAGTAAAACAAATTTTAAAAGAAACCCATTCTTCAGGAAAAAAAACTATGATATTTGGTAATGGTGGTAGTGCTGCAATAGCTAGTCATTTTAGCGTAGATTTAACCAAAAATGCTAGAGTCAGATGTACAAACTACAACGAGTCAGATTTATTAACCTGTTTTTCAAATGATTTTGGTTACGAAAGATGGGTCGAAAAAGCTATAGATTTCTATGGAGACGAAGGAGACTCTTTGATCCTTATATCTGCAGGTGGAAATTCCCCAAATATGACTAATGGAGCTAAAATAGCAAGGAAAAAGAAAATAAGAAAAATTGTTACTTTTACTGGTAACGATAAAGATAATAACCTTTCAAAATTGGGCGATATAAATTTTTGGGTAAATAGTAAGGCCTATAATCATATAGAGAATGTTCACCAAATTTTACTACTTTCATTAGTAGATTTAATTATAGGAAAAACTGAATATCCTCCAAATTAAAAATTGAAAAATAAAAATAAATTTACCGAAAGTTACAAAAATCTTAAAGTCCTGGTAACCGGATCTACAGGATTTAAAGGTTCTTGGTTATCTCATTGGTTATACAAAATGGGATCTAAAGTAATTGGCGTTGGTTTAAGACCTGAAAAAGGCTCTATAATATTTAATGCATTTCATCTAGAAAAGAAAATTAAACAATATTTTGTTGATATAAAAAATTTTAATAAAATAAATAATATTATTAAAAAAGAAAAACCTGACATAATCTTTCATCTTGCAGCTCAATCTATTGTGTCTGAAAGTTTTTATAACCCTTTAGAAACTTTTGGTACCAATGTTATTGGTAGTGTAAATATTTTAGAGTCTGTAAGAATTAATAAAATTCCTAATTTAGTTTATATAACTTCTGACAAATGTTATTTGAATTTAGATAAACGTAGCAGTTTTAAAGAAAGTGATGTACTCGGAGGCAAAGATAATTATTCATCTTCAAAGGCAAGTGCTGAGTTAGCCTTTTTTTCTTATTACCAAAGTTATTTTAAAAAAAAATATATTTCAATTGGTAGTACAAGGGCAGGAAATGTGATTGGTGGAGGAGATTTCAAAGATAATAGAATAATTCCCGATATCATTAAATCTTTTAAAAAAACAAAACCTATTATTTTAAGAAATCCTAAAGCTACAAGGCCATGGCAGCATGTTTTAGAACCTTTATCTGGCTATTTAACTTTAGGTCATAAATTATTAAATAAAGAATTAACCAGCAAACTTTACCCAAGCTGGAACTTTGGACCAAATCTTATAAATTGTAAAAATGTAGTTTCAATTGTCAAATTATTTATTAAAGAATGGGGATTTACAAGGCAAAAAATCATTTTTAAGAAAAATAATAAATACCATGAGTCAAGGTTTTTAAGTCTAAATACCAATAAGGCAAAAAAAGAATTAAATTGGGAGCCAAGACTAACTATTGAGGAAACAATAAAATTTACTTCTGATTGGTATAAACTTTACCTTTTAAATAAAGATATAGAAATAATATCTAATAATCAGATAGATCATTATATTGATAAATAGAATTAATGAGTAAATGTAGAATTTGTTATTCTAAAATTAAAAAAATTATTAATTTTAAAAAAATTGCATTAGTAGGAAATTTTTTAAAAAATAAAAATTACCAAAAAAAGTATAAAATTTCATTAAATTATTGTTTGAAATGCAAACATGTTCAAATTTCAGAGCACTTAAATCCAGATTTGTTATTTAAAAAATACCTATGGGAAACAGGTATTTCAAAAAGCAATATATTTCTAATAAAAAATTTACTCAACATTTTAAAGAAATTTCGCATTAATAATAAGTCAAAAGTTTTAGAAATAGCGAGTAATGACGGTTCTTTTATTTATAATTTAAAAAAAAAATTCAAAAGTTTTGTTATAGGAATTGATCCTGCAAAAAATCTTTCAAAAAGAGCAAATTCTAAAAATATCTTAACAATAAATGATTATTTTAATAATAATTTATCTATTAAAATCAAAAAAAAATTTGATAATTTTGATTTTATTTTTGCAAGAAATGTAGTCGCTCATTTAAAAAACCCAAACGATGTTTTTAAAGGCATTGAAAATTTATTGAAACAAAATGGTATATTAATTTTAGAAGTACCTCACTTACTTAACATTATTAATCAAAATCAGTATGATAATATTTTTCACGAGCACATAGGTTTTCATAGCCTAAAATCTATTATCGATCTTTGTAAAAGGCACAAACTTAAAGTATTTAATGTTGATACGATTAATTCTCAGGGTGGAACAATTAGATGTTATATTTCAAAATATAAATCAAAATATAAAACTTCTAAAAATATATTGAAAATTCTTAAAAAAGAAAGAAACTCTAAATTATTTAATAATAAAAAACTTGAATCATTTAAATTAAAAATAACTGAGCATTCTAATTCTATGAATAAATTAATAAAAAATTTAAAAATAAAAAAAAATAAAATTTCTATTTATGGAGCGTCTGGAAAAGGACAGGCACTTATGCAATATTGTAAAATAGATAATAGTCTTGTGGATTACGTTTTTGATAAAAGTAAATTAAAACAGAATTTATATACTCCAGGTACAAATATAAAAATCATAGACCCAAAATATATCAAAAAAAATATCGTGGACTATTTGTTAATCTTGTCCTGGAATCTTAAAAACGAAATAGTTGAACAAGAAAAAGATTTTCAAAAAAAAGGTGGGAAATTTGTTATACCTTTCCCTAAACCTAAAATTTTAAAATAATATGAAAGTAGTCATTTTAGCTGGTGGTTTTGGTACGCGTTTATCCGAATACACTGACTCGATTCCAAAACCAATGGTACCAATAGGCGGAAAACCAATGATTGAGCATATTATGGGAATTTATGCTTACTACGGTCACAAAGAATTTTATATTGCTCTTGGTTACAAAGGTGATGTTATTAAGAAATATTTTAAAGATTTTAAGAAAAATTGGAAAATAAATCTTATCGATACTGGAGCGGATACATTCACAGGAGGACGTTTAAAAAGATTAAAAAAATATCTAAATAATGAGACTTTTTTATTAACTTATGGGGATGGGCTTTCTAATATCGATATTAATAAGTTAATAGAATTTCACGAGTCACATAAAAAAATAATAACAATTTCTGCTGTAAGACCCCCTGCCAGATTCGGATCTCTAAGTTTAAAAGGTTCTGATGTATTAAAATTTAAGGAAAAAACTCAATTAGGTGAGAGTTGGATAAATGGTGGTTTCTTCGTGGTTAGTCCAAAATTCTTAGATTTTATAAAAGGAGATGAAACAGTTTTAGAGTCTGAACCTTTAGAAAGGGTCACTGAATTAAAAGAGATAAAAGCTATGAAGCACGAAGGTTTTTGGCAATGTATGGATCATAAATTAGATAAAGATTTTTTAGATCAAATGGTAAAAGATAAAAGAGCGCCCTGGATAAAATGAAAAAGCTTTTGGTAGTAGGCGGCACAGGTTTTATTGGTTATCATATCATAAAAGAAGCAAAAAAAAGAAAATGGAAAATTACAAGTATTTCATTAAATAAACCAAAAAATGTTAGATTTCATAAAAATGTAAATTATATCAAAGTAAATTTTTCAGATTTTAAAAAGTTAAAAAATAAATTGAATGGTAATTATGACTTTGTTGTAAATGCAGGCGGGTATGGTGTCCATCCTAATTCTGATAATTCTGGTAAAAAATTATTTAACTCCCATTTTCTTGGTACAGTAAACCTTGTAAAAATTTTATCAAAAAAAAAAATAAAAAAATTTATCCAGATAGGAAGTTCAGCAGAATATGGTAGAGCAAAACATCCTCAAGTTGAAAACTCAAAATGTTTTCCAAAAACACCTTATGCACTAACAAAATTTGCATGCTCAAATTTTTTACAAAATTTTAATCAAATAAATAATTTTCCAGTAACTATCCTGCGTTTTTTTTTAGTTTATGGACCCAAGCAGGATAAAAACCGAATTCTTCCACAGATAATTGAAAAAAGCTTGAATAACAAAAGTTTTCCAACAACAAATGGACAACAATATTGTGATTTTTGTTTTATAGATGATGCTGTTAGAGCAATTTTTAAAACCTTCTTCTCATCAAAAACTAGCGGAGAGATAATAAACGTTGGTTTAGGTAAACCAATAAAGATAAAGAAAGTTATAACTATGACAATAAAATATATTGGAAAAGGCAAGGCACTTTTTGGAAAACTTAAATATAAAAAAGACACAAACATGAGGCTATATCCCAATATCCAAAAAGCAAAAAAATTGATCAAATGGAAACCTAAAATTAAATTCGCACAAGGATTAAAATTAACAATTTCCTCTTATAAATGAATAAAGATCCATTGGTTAGTATAATAATCAACTGTTTTAATGGTGAAAAGTATTTAGAACAATCCTTAAAAAGTATTTTAGAACAGACATATAAAAATTGGGAAATTATATTTTGGGATAATATTTCTACAGATAAGAGTAAAAAAATTTTTGAAAAATATTCCGACGAAAGATTTAAATATTTTAAAAGTAATCAACATTGTATTTTATATCATGCTAGAAATCAGGCTATAAAAGAAGCAAAAGGTGATTTGATCGCATTTCTTGATACAGACGATATTTGGTTAAATGATAAATTACAAAAACAAGTAAAACTTTTTTCTGATGAAAGAGTTGGTTTAGTTTATGGAAATTATTGGAGATATAATATAAAAAATTTTTTCCAACAAAAAAGATTGGCAAGTTCTAAAACCCTTCCTACAGGACTAATTACAAATTCTCTTTTAAAAAAATATCAAATTGGCATGTTAACAGTTATGTTAAGAAAAAAGTATCTAGAAGAGAAAAAAGATGTATTCGATACAAATTTTGACATGCTTTCAGATATGGATTTCGTCTTAAAATTTTCAAAAAAATATCGTTTTGATTGCGTTCAAGAGCCGATAGCAATTTATCGTCAACATGATGAACAACTACAAAATAAAAATCTAGAAAAACAAGTATCACAAATGTTAGACTGGTATAAAAAATTAAGAAATTCAAATGAATTTGGATCAGAAGAAAAATTAAAAGTAATAAAAAATAAACATAAGTTTTTACAAATAGTTCAATATATTAATCAAAAATTGTTTTTTAAAAGCTTAAAAGAAATAATTTTATATCCCAATAATTTTCAAAAAATTAAATTATTTTTACTTTTAATATTACCAAAAAATATAACTGAAAAGTTTATAGGTTTAAGATAATTATGAATAAAGAAAATTTAGCAATTGTTAGTAATGAAAAAACTCACTTCGAAAAAAATTCTTTTTTTTGTGATAATATTGATATGAAATCAATCCCAGAAGGATTATCCGAAAAGTTTAATTTGCGTCTATTCGTTAGAAAATCAAATATTAAAAGATCTACACATGAAATTAAAATAAAAAATATTACAATTTCTAAAGGTATATTTTCCTACATACTAAACATAATACGATTAAGCTCTAATCATAAAAAATACTTAATCATTTCGCTTTCCCCATACACGTTTATTATTTCTTTAATTTTATTTGTTTTAAGAAAAAAGGTTTTCGTTTATCTAAGAAGTGATGGTTACGAGGAGTATAGATGTTATTCAAAGTTTTTTGGACCGTTCATTTATCATTGTATGTTTACGATTGCATCATGGGGATCGAACTTAATAGCATGTAGATCACATATTTTAAAAAGTAAAAAAGGGACTGTGGTATCTCCCTCACAATTAAATGATAAATGGCTCAGTGACAGAAAAGAACCAAATTTAGATAATATTAAACTTCTATATGTTGGAAGAATTAAAATTGAGAAAGGAGTATTTTCACTACTTACAATTTTGAAAAAAATTAAATTAAATTTCAAAATATCAATTATTAATTCTGAAAAATTTCACGACAAAAAATTAGAAAATAAAAATATTAGTATTATCAATTTTCAAAATAGAAATGACTCAATTATAAATATATACGATGAACATAATATTTTTGTTTTACCATCTTTTACAGAAGGACACCCACAAGTATTAGATGAATCGCTATCTAGGTTAAGACCAGTTATAATTTTTCCAGAAATTTCTCATGTTAAAAGGAATAGAGAAGGTGTTATAGTTTCTGAGAGAACACCAGAGTCTTTATCGAGTAAAATTCAGCAAATTATTGATGATTATAAAACTTTACAAAAAAAAATGATGAAGAATAAACTTCCAACAAAAAATAACTTTCTAAATGAAATTGTAGAAATAATAAGAAATAAATAAATGTCAAAAAAAATAAAAATAAAAATATTAATACTTTGTGGTGGTAGAGGTAAAAGAATGGGAAAATACACTGTTAAAATTCCAAAACCTCTAATTAAGGTAGGCAAAATTCCAATTATTCAGCACAAGATTAATTATTACAAAAAACAAGGGTTTAAAAATTTAACTTTTTGTGTTGGTTACAAAGCTAATATTATGAAAAAATTTTTAAAGAGAAATTTTCAAAAACCTAATTTTTCTTTTTCAGGTGTTGATAGTGGCATTTTGAAAAGAATTCATTTTGCATTAAAAAACCATAATGAGACAACTATTATAAGCTATGGAGATACTTTAGCAAAAATAAACTTAATGGATTTAATTAAAAAACATAATAAGTCAAATTCATTAATGTCATTAGTTATAGCACCTATAAGAAATCCTTTTGGTATTGTTAAATGGAATTTAAAAAATAAAATCACTTCATTTGAAGAGAAGCCAGTGCTTAACCACTTTATAGGTTATGCGGTTCTTGAGCCTAAAATTTTTAAAATTCTTAATAAAAATATTATTAATTCACGTGATGGTATTGGATTAATAAAGGCTATAAAGCTATTGGTTTCAAAAAGACTTGTTAATGTATATAAATATGACGGATTACAACTTACTGTAAATTCGATAAGCGAACTAAAAGAGGCAAGGAGTAAAATTGGAAAATACATCACATTTAGTTAAAAATTTTAAAAATAAGAGGGTACTTGTAACCGGTGGAGCAGGGTTTATTGGTTCTCACTTAGTAAAAAAACTTTTAGAATTAAATTCAAAGGTTACTGTTATAGTCAAATATAACAGTATTATTGATTGCCCAAGACTTACTCAGGTCTGGAATAAAATTAGTATTATTGAAGCTGATTTAAGGAATACAGACTCCACATTGCAACTAAAATCAAAAAAATATGATTTTATATTCCATTTAGCCGCTTATAATCACGTAGGAGACAGCTTCATTCACGTTGGTGAAACTTTTAGTTCCAATTTACTCTCTACAACAAATTTACTTAATCATGGTCCTATTTACAAAAAATTTGTTCACATAGGATCATCCGAAATTTATGGATTACAAAAAAAAATTCCTTTTAATGTTGACGAAACACCTCAACCGATGTCTCCCTATGCGGTTGGAAAGTATTCAAGCGAACTTTACTCAATCCTCAAAAGTAGAGAGACAGGAAAAAAAATTATCTGTATCCGACCATTTAATACTTTTGGACCATTTCAGAGTGAAAAAGCTATAATTCCAGAAATTATAATTAAATGTATACTGGGAAAAGAAATAATCACTACTCTTGGAGAACAAACAAGAGAGTTCAATTTTGTTGAAAATATTGTAGAGGGATTATTAATATTATCTTTGAAAATTAATAATTCATTTAAACCTATAAATTTAGGAAGCAACAACCCAATTAAAATCAGAACTTTGGTTAAAAAGATACACAGGTTAACAAACTCAAATTCTAAACTTAGGATTGGTGGAAAAAAATATAGACCAAATGAAATTTGGAAAATGCAAGCTAATAATAAATTTATTCTGAAAAAAACAAATTGGAAACCCAAAATTAAATTTGATGAGGGTTTAAAAATTTCAATAAATTGGTATAAAAATTTTGTTAATTCTTATCTTAATTAATTTTTTGCTATATAATTTTCTCGTATTTCAAAAAAATTTTAGAACCTTTAAATTTTTTCTTAACAGCTTTATATGAGTTTGCTGATATTTTTTCTGCAAATTTTCTATTCTTCTTCAAGTTTATAACAGATCTAATTAATTCATTATTGTTTAAATAAACAATTACATTTTTATTTTTTTTTAAAATATCTTTTGAAAAAGACTCTTTACTTAAAATTACTGGCAGTCCATAACTCATATAATTAATAATTTTATTTTGAAAACCACTAGCTATTTTTACATTACAAATTCCACATATACTATTTTTAAAATATGATTTTAAATTTAAAATTGGACCGTGAATAATTACATTTTTATAAAACTTAAAATAAAATTTATCAAAAATATTTATTTTTCCAATAATATTTAAAGTTATATCTGGATATTTTTTATTTATTTTTGGCAGTATATTTTTTGCAAATTCACTACACGCTAATTTATTTGGCAAATAATTAATATTTCCTAAGAAAACAATTTTATTATTATTTTTATTATACTTAAATATTTTTTTATTTATATCAAAAACGCTTTCAATAACTTCTATTTTTTTTTTATCTACAATTTTTCCTGCCTCTAATATTTCTTTTCTTGAAATAAAAACCACTTTATCAAATTCGTTTACTATCTTTCTCTCATATCTTTTTACTAAGAATCTTTCTAGAATATATAAATATTTTAATGGATTAATTAGTGAAAGGTTATTTATTATTTGTTTATCTCTTGCAGAAACTAAGTCAGTCATTTCAAGAATTTTTTTTCCTTCAAAATTTAATGGAAGATACTGACAACATCTTATAAGATGAAATATAATTGTGTCATAATTACTTTTATTATTTTCTACAAAATTATGAATATCTTTGGAATAAAAATATCCATTTTGCAATGGTTGTAATTTAAAAAAAGAAATTAAAGTATTTAAAAGTCTTGAAAAAATACTTATTTTGAATCTTATTTCTTTGTTACAAAAACTTATTTTCTTTTTCTTTAAATCCCTGTTTTTATCTATACAAACTACGTCTATTTTATTTTTTTTTGATAAACATTTTAGAATACTCAACGCTCTACTTTCTTTTCCGTCCAAGGTTTTTGATGTTAAAGGCGCAGATGAAACAAAGAGTATTTTACGCATTAAAAATATATGTTATATCAAATATTTATTTAATTAAACAAGCTTATCGTAGGGCGTGTAGTTCAGTGGTAGAACGCTTCGTTGACATCGAAGAGGCCATAAGTTCAATTCTTATCACGCCCACCAAAATATTGCTCTAATGCTATTTTTCAGCTATTTACAATTTCAAATAAAAATATTATAAGATTTGGCCTGGTGATTATTGCGAAGGGGTTATACCCGATCCCATTCCGAACTCGGAAGTCAAGCCCTTCTGCGCCGATGGTACTTTATCTTAAGATACGGGAGAGTAGGACGTTGCCAGGCTAAAATTATGAAAGTTGCTAGTTCATTAAAGTCATTAAAAAAAAGGGACCTAGACTCTAAATTAGTTAGACGTAGAGGCAAGGTTTACGTAATTAATAAAAAAAAGCCAAAGTTTAAAGCAAGACAAGGCTAATCTTCCCAATGAACGTCGGCTCAACAAAAGAACTAAGTCCAGAAAAAAGAATATCAATTACACCCGAAACATCCAAAAACTTTAAAAATTTAGGTTTAAAAGTATTTTTAGAAAAAGGTTTTGGTGAAAGTTTAGGTTTTAGCGACAAGGATTACACTGATAACGGTGTAGAAATTTTAAACAATGCTTCAGATGTTTTATCTAAATCAGATTTAATTTGTAAAGTAAACTTTCCAGAGGCTAAAGATTTAGGTCAAATTAAAGAAAACTCTCATTTAATCGTATCAAATTACAATCCTGAAAAAGAAAAACAATTTCTTAAAAATAAATTGAATATTTTTGCATTAAATTTACTTCCCAGAATAACAAGAGCTCAATCAATGGATGTTCTCTCTTCTCAAGCTAATCTAGCTGGTTATAGATCTGTTATAGAATCGATATATGAATATCAGAAGGCAGTTCCAATGATGATGACTGCAGCAGGTACAGTTCCTGCAGCAAAAGTTTTAGTTGTTGGTGCTGGGGTTGCAGGATTACAAGCAATTGCTACTGCAAAAAGATTGGGAGCGATAGTTTCTGCTACTGACGTACGATTAACCGCAAAGGAGCAAGTTGAGAGTTTAGGTGGAAAATTTTTAACAGTAGAAGGTTCTGAAAATTTAGAGACAAAAGGTGGTTACGCTAAAGAAGCAAGTGAGGATTTTAAAAAGAAACAAGCAGAAATGTTAGAAAACGCAGCTTCAAAAAGTGACATTATTATTTGTACAGCTTTAATACCTGGAAGGCCTGCACCAAGAATTATAACAGAAAAAATGATAGATAAGATGAAGTCTGGATCTGTTATTTTTGACCTAGCTGTTGCCCAAGGTGGTAACGCAGCTTACTCTGAAGTAGATAAAATTGTTAATAAAAATGGAAAAAAAATAATTGGAATATCAAATGTAATGAATAAATTACCCTTAACAGCGTCAAATTTATATGCAAAAAATTTATTTAGTTTTGTTAGAAATCTTTATAGTAGAGAGAAAAAACAATTTGTCATTAATCTTGAAG
>PAGZ01000028.1 GCA_002704625.1 Candidatus Pelagibacter sp. | reverse complement strand
TTTTTTAATTATTGTTTTTATACTTACTATTTTATTTTATTCAGAGGTATTTATTTTACATAACCTGCAGTTTAAATATTTAAAATTTTTGAATACAAACCTCGCCTATTTATCAATACCTTTCACAGTTTTCTGTATTTTTATGTTTTTTAATGCACTTAACTACTCTGATGGTAAGAATGGAATTTCAATTTCATATTCAGTTTATCTCTCATTATACTTTATATTTTATTCTAAAATGGAAACTACTTTAATTGTACATTTTATTTTAATTTTACTTACTTTATTAATATTTAATTTAAAAAATATTCTATTTTTAGGCAATAGTGGCATAAACTTTATATCTATTTTTTTAAGTTTATTTTTAATTAAATCATATAATTCAAATTTGATTGAAATTTATTGTGACGAGATATTACTTTTAATGTATTTGCCGGGCCTAGATGCCGCTAGAGTAACAGTTACTAGAGTAATAAATAAAATTTCACCATTTAAACCAGATAGAATACATTTTCATCATAAATTAGAATTTTATTTTTCTGATAATTATATTTGGATATTAAACTTAATTATAGGAATATCACCAATTTTAATATTAAAAATTACTAATAATTTTTATCTTTCATTTATATTATCAACATTAATTTATATTGTTTTTTTGACCAGAAGGTTTCCAAAGTTCTCTTAACTTTATTACAACGAATAAAATTATAAATCCTGATAACTGAAATAAAATTCTATCAAGAGCTCCGGTAACATACCATTCAATATTATCTGATGGTCCTGTGAATAAAAAAATAAATATAATTAAAAATATTGAATAGATAATAAAACTAATAATATATAGATCTTTTTTCGTGATTTTGCATATCAATAAAATAAGAAAAAAAATTAGCCAAATTGGATATTTAAATGTAGCTATAATAAAATGTTTGAGTATAAAAAATAATTTGTAAAAAAAATTTTCATTAAATAAAAAATTTATATTAGATAAATCAAAAATATTATTTTCTGTTATTTCTAAAGTCATAAAAAATTTAATAGAAATTAAAAGTAAAGATAAACAAAAAATATAAATTTTTTTATTAATTGATTTAGATAAAGATAAATAATATAAAATGAATAAAAAAAATAGTAGACCTTCGTTTTTAATCCAAACTAACAGATATGCACAAGTAATGAAAAAAGAAATTTGAATATAATTTATGTTTTTTAAATGAAATTTATTTAACATATTCATTATTATAAGAATAACAGAAAACATAAAATATTCTTGATAACCACCCAGAAGAAATTTATCGTATGTAAGAAAAGTTAAAAAAATACCAACAATAAAGTTAAATAAATGATTGTTTGAAAAATTTTGCGAAACAGTCAAAATTCCTGTTACATAAATTATAATATAAAAAATTCTACCAAAAACTTCATTGGGTAATAAAGAGAATTTCCAATATACACTCCACATGAATCCACCTAGATGAGGATAATGACTATATGATGTATTCGTTAAATTTGAATTATTGAAATTCTCATAAAAATTCAAAGCATGGAAATACCATGAATGACCATCCCATTCTAGTTTGGGATTTACTATTAAATCTAGAGCGATTATTAAGCTAAAAATAATAAAGGTAAATAAATAATTATTTTCCCTAAATGAATTAAAATTGAATTTTTTAAAATTAAATAATATTGAAAGTGCAGAAATAATTACTGTTGAAAAAATAATCAATTCATAATCAATATTTAAAAAGGATAAAAACAAACAAATCAAACAAAAAATTAAAATATTTATTGAAAAATATTCAATTGATGTGATGATATTATTATTAAAGGTTTTAATTAATAAAATTCTGGTAAAATAATTTGAATATAAAATAAGTGAAATTAAAATTATAAATAAAATATTTAATATTTCTATCATTCTAATTCTATAAGATGGCAATTACTTAAACTGTATAAAATTTTAAAATTTTTTAATTTTTTTTTAATTTCTTCAATTTTGTGGTTTAAAAAAAATATCTTATTTGCTTCCTTAGATTTGAAACTAAATGTAAATATTTGAGATGATGGATAATTATTGTTATTAATATAAATAATATTTTCTCCTTTCAAATTAAATTTTTTTAATGAATCATTTACAAAGCCATATCCCATGGGATAACAATATCCATAATCATTTTCGAGCCGTTGATGAATATTATTCTTCAGAACAATATAGGTGTTCATAAAAAAATTAAATTTAATAATAAAAATTAGTAAGATAAAAGTTAAGAATAATATGTGTTGACGATTAGAAATAATAATTTTTTTTAATGCTTTCATTTATTTTAAATCACTTCAATCAATTAATTTAGTTTGTAACAAATTAGAGTTTTTACAATAAAACACAAGATTTGTTGAAGTTTTTTTTTTTCTTATTTGATTAATATTACTATAATTAATTTTTATTAGCTTATTATTTTTTGATGAAAATATGTAATCAGAATATCCATATTTTTTAAGTTCAAATTTAATTTTTTTATAATTTTTATTATGAAATTCAATTATTAAAATTGGTAAATTCTTTGATATTGTTTTTTTTGCAGACTTAATAATTTCATATTCTGAACCTTCTGCATCTATTTTAATAATATGAGGATTAATTTTAAAATAATCTAATTTTTTACTCCGAATTTTTATTTTTTTTAAGGATATTTTTTTAAAATTTATATTCGTAAAGTTAATCCATCTATTTTTAAGATAATTTAAATTTAAAGTTGACCACAAACTTAGGTCAATACCATAAGCTGATGGTACATATAAATTTTGTATTTTAGTATTGGATAAGGCATAATTATATATTTTAACGTTTTTATATCTCTTTTTTACTTTTTTTAATTTTTTAAATAAATTTTTGTTTGGTTCAAACGAATAAATTTTTGAATTTTTTGAATTTTTTTTAAAATTAAATATACTCTCACCAATATGAGCTCCAACATCAATTATTATTGGACTCTTTACATAAGAAGCAATTAAGTATTCATCCTCAAAATTAATATTTAAGTTAGTTGCAATTTTCTCACCTAAAATTATAAATAATTTATTTGATTTTATAATTGTTTTAACAAAATTTATTAATATTCTCATTCAATGAGTCAAAAAGATAAAAATTACTTTTATTTATATAGTGTATTCTTAGTTTTGTTTTTATTAATTACAAATGAATTTTATACATATGAAGAAACACTAAAAATTAATCAATACGATGGTAGAAGTTATTTCAAAATTTCTATTTTTCCTTTTGACTTTGCTAATAATATACCGTTCCATCATGCTCAAAGATTTTATTTACCATTTATTATCGGAGTTCTAGCAAATATTTTTGAAATCGATAATTTCCTATTATTTAGATTAATTTGCTTATTCACAATTTTAATAGTTATTCTTATTCATATAAGATTGATAAATCGGCTAAAAATTAATTTCAAAGACTCTATTATTTCAACAACACTAATTTTTTTGAATCCATATTTATTTAGATATTTTATTTCTGTGCCTACTATGATCAATGATTTATACTTTATTTTAGCATTATATGTATTTCTCTATGCAGTTCTAATAAATCATAAATTTTTACTTTTAAGTTTAATAATTTCATTAATTTCTAGACAAACAGGATTATTCATACTCATAGGTTTTTTATATTTTTGTTATAACAAAAAATATTATCAAACGTTGTTTATTGGTTTATTTATTTCATGTTTTATATTTTTTTTATCTAATTACTATGCTCAAAATTCGTCAATAAGTGGATTCAATTTTGATCACTTAGTTGGTTTTTTTAAGTCTATATTTTTTGAAGATGAGATAAATAAAATACTAAACTGGATTTTTCTACCTTTTTATAGTTTTTTACCACTTATATTTTATTTATTTCTAAAAAAATTCGAAAAAGAAAAATTTTTAAAAATTCAACCTTTAATTATTTTTTTTATTTTTCTATCAACTGTTGGTATTTCATATCTTGCTGGACCAGAGTTGGCGGGCAGGAATATAATAAGACAAACATCTATTGTTATACCATTATTGGTATTTTTAATTTTAGTTTATTCAAAAAATAGATATAACAATATGCATTTAAAAATTATTGATAAAATATTAATACTTTTAATATTTATTTCTTCTCTCCACCCTATTTACTCAAAAATTAAGTTATTAGAACAATTAAAAATTATTTAATTAAGTGTATGATTTTATTTGAACTTCTATTTGAGTAATAAAACTCATTCACTTTTCTCCAGTTTTCAAATTTTTTTTTATTATAAGAATAATTATCATCTATAATCATTAATGAATTAATATTACTTTTAGCAAATATCGAGTCATTAAAATTAGAATTCTTTAATAATTTTTCCTTCATTTTCAAATTTTTTATTCTAACTTTTTTTAATTCTTTAAAATTATAGTCATAGAATATTTCTGTTATAAAACCGTAATAAACACCTATAAAATGATTAGACGTTTTTAATTTTTTATTTTTAATTTCCTCAAAAGCTAAATCATAATTATACCTTTTTTTGATTTGAAATTGCTTATTTGATTTTTTATTAATATAAATTTTTTTGTCTATTTTATTATAATTGTAAATGTTAATAGAAATAAGTACTACCAATATTAATAGGTTAAATTTTTTAAAATTTATAAAAATTTGCATTATTATTAGAAGCATAAAAGGAACTATAAATTCAAAAATATATTTTGGATGCCCTATAAAGTTTTTTTCTATAGAATTATAAACAATTAAATATATTAAAAAGGTAAACAAAAGATTTATACTTTTAAAATTTTTTTTGTTTCCTAGTACAAAAAAACAGCCTAAAAAAAATAGAAATAATAAATGAAATTGAAGAAAGAAACTAGATACGTGTACGTAATCTAATTTCAAAGTATTGTTAATTACATAAAATAATAAATTCGAAACTTTTTCGTTATGAACGTTTGATCCTAAAATTAGTGTTTTAATAATAAATGGAAAAAAAAATAATATTGGCGCAAAAGTATTTAATAAATCTTTTAAATCGAATTTATTTTTTTTTTTGTAGATATATTCAATCAAAATGGGCAGGATTAAAATAAAAATTGTTATTCTTGCCATTGAAAATATACAAATTAGCAGAACAACATTCTTATAATTTACTTTATCATTAAAATAATAGTAAATTAAAAAATTCAATAAAAATACAAAACTCCATGAACTATGATCAATATTAGAAGATGATAAAATACAAATTGGTATCGTTAAGGTGAATAAAACAAAACTTATGGATTTTAAGTTACTACCTAAGTATTTTATAAGTTGTATGTATAAGAAAAAATTTCCTAAAGCATAAATAAATATATATGAAAATCTAAATGCAAATTCTTTGAAACCAAACATACTTGTAAATATTAATGAACTCAGATGATTCAACGGTGGATGCATACCATAATCTTTTAAAAAATATCTAAATACTACATTCGATATAAATAAAAATATAAGTGTAGAGATATTTTTTTTTTTTATAATTAAAATTAAAATTAAAATAAGAAATATTAGTTCAATGAATGAAAAAATATGGATTAGATAATTAAAATTTAATTCTTGTAAACTATTAAAATTTGTATTGTCCAATAAAGTGTAGAGAGTAAAAATAGCAGTTCTCTGAGTTCTTAATGCGTTAGCATACTCATCACCATGTAAAGGTTTAGATAAATCGTTATAATTAAAAATTAATGAAACGACTAAAATTGCAAAAAAAATTAATAATTTATTTACATTAATATTTAAAACAAAACTAAATTTTTTTTTTTTGTAGAAAAAATAGAAAAATGTAAATAAAGATAACGATATAACTGTAAATAAAAAGTTATAATTTTTTGATATTATTCCGTAAAAAGTGTATGTGTAAAATGTTAAAAAAATTAATATAGTATAAAAATCAATTTCTAATTTTTTTTTAAAAAAAAAATAATTCATATGGAAAAAAACATATCATTAGTAATACCATGTTACAACGAGGAGGGAAATATTGATAAATTAATTGAACGATGTAATAAGTTTTTATCTATAAATAATTCTGAACTCATATTAGTAAATAATGGTTCAACTGATAAAACGAAAGATAAAATTTTAAATCATTCAAAAATAAATAATAAAATAAAATTTTTAAATATTGAAAAAAATATAGGATTTGGACATGGTGTTTTCATTGGACTAAGCAGTGCAAGTAACAATTTTTTAGCATATACTCACGCTGATCTACAGACAGATCCAAATGATATAGTTGCTGGTATGGACTTAATTAAAAGTGATAATGATTTTATAAAAGGAATAAGAATAGATAAGATAAAAAATGAATGGAGCTACTTTGACATGTTCATTTCTTATTCTATGACAATTTTTACCTCATTAATATTTCGAAAATTTATGAATGATATACATGCTCAACCTGTCATTTTTCATAAAAAACTTATAAAAAACTCAAATTATTATCCAAAGGACTTTATGTTTGATGTGTGGGTTTATATAAAAGCAAAAAAACTTAAATTTAATGTTAAGAGATTTCCAGTGATATTTAACAAAAATATGAGATTTTATGGGGAGGGTAACAACGATACACTGATGAAAACTGTAAAGGGTAGTTTTTTACACATCTTTGGAACTATAAAATTATTTTTGAAATTATTTTAGTTCCCAAAAAGAAAAATTTTTTTTTTTTGTACAAACCATGTCGATATATTGATGGTTTAATTTTATATAATTTTTAATTTTTTTTTTATCAAATTTTTTGTTGTGAAGTCTAGGACAAACAAGACAAACTTTCTTATTCATTTTTTTCAAATATTTCAATTTTTCTAAATTAGGTAATTCACCATAGGTATCAAACCATACCCACTTTATTTTATTAAAAAAATCTGTTTTGGGTAAGTTTTCGTATTTAGAAAATCTAACACTTTGTTTATTAATATTTTTTTTTAAACATATTACCTTCATAGGAAATGAAGAGTCTAAAAAAAAATAATTTCTTATATTAAATTTTTTGAGTAATTTTAAAACTTTGAATTCAATTCTCTCAGATTTTATATTACAAATTAAAAATTTATGTTTAAAGCTTTTCAAATATTTAGTAAATTGCTCACCAATCTTAAATGGATCATGACTTAAATGAATATTATTTTTGAAGTCTCTTAAGTCTACTTCAACTCCATAATTATAGCTTAATTTTTTTAATGACTTAACCGAGTTAATTCTGTGAGAAACTAAAATCATTAACTAAGGTTTTAATACAATTTTTGAGAATTTAAATTCTTTGTTATACATAGATGGGAATACTTTTTTTGCACTTGAGAAATTATATTTATGAGAAATCAATTTTTTGATATCAGGATTTTTTTTTAAAAACTCTAAAGACTCCTCCCATTCATTAACAGGATCAATAATTGAACTCCATGAGCCTGCTATTGTTAATTCTTGTCTCAAAATTTTATTTAATACCTCTCTTGATAATTTAATGTCTCTTATTTGATTGCTTAAGATTACTATTTTACCACCTTTTTTTAAACCATCTATAGAGGTATTTAATAATTCCTCTGAACCTGAACATTCAAATGAAACTTCTGATAAACTATTATTTGTAAAATTTTTAATTTTTTTTATTACATTATCTTTTCTGGTATCTATAATTTTATCACAACCAACATCAAAAAAGTTTTGAAAACGATTTTTGTTTCGATCTACTCCAATAATATTGCTAATTTTAAATTTCTTACACCACGCTGCTAATAATATACCTATGGGTCCTAAACCTAATATTATTACACTGTCGAATTTTCTATCCTTTTGAGCTATTCTAAGAGCATGTAATGCTACTGAAGAAGGCTCGGTGAAAACTGACAAGTCATCACTTAAATTAGATGGAATTTTTACAAGATTTTTAATTGGCGTCAAAATATACTCTGAATATCCTCCATGACTTCTTGATCCTAAGAAATCATAGGTAGAGCATTGATTTTTATTTACTTGATGGCCATATGCAGACTCCGATTTTGCACAACAATCATCAGAATGACACTTCGTAATCAATGGATAGACGCAAACTTTATCTCCCTCTTTAAAATTTTTACTATTCTTACCTAATTTATAAATTTTCCCGATTATTTCATGACCGGGAACTATAGGGTAATTATAAAAACCAACCTCCATTGACCTAACAACATCAGTACTACATATTCCACATTGAGAAACTTTAACTAAGGCTTGATCATTATTTGGATTATTAATTTGAATTTCATCATAATCCCATTTCCCTAATGATTTTAATATAGCTGATAAAGATTTAATCATTAAAATAAGCTTTCCAAAAATTATATACTTTAAGATCTTGAGGTGTACCTAAACATATATACTGATCAACTTCAAATGGAAGAATTTTGAAGCCTTTTTTTATTAAATTATTTATTGAATTTCCCACATAATACTCGTTATTTATTTTATTTTTCTCATTTATCATATTCCTATATGCTTCCATAAAAATTTTTTTGGATTTAAAATAAAAAACTCCTTGGGCAATATGATCTTTATGAGGTGTATTACTAATTGGTTTTTTTTCTGATATACCAGTTACTTTACCATTTTCTACAATACAGTAAGCATAAGCGAAAGGAGAAATTCTGGCATCAGGATAATTTTTAAAAGTCCAGATTAAAACATCTGGAGAAAAAAAATTAATTATTTTTCTTAATTTTTTTGAATCATAAACGATATCATAATCGCATGAACTAATCAAAAGTTGATCATTTCTTTTCATATCTTTGAGGTACTCATAACAAGTACTTGCCATTCCCGAAGTTTTTTTATTTAAAACTAAAACTTCAGTATTTTTATTATTTTTTAAAATTTTCTGTTTGAATTGATATTTTTTATTATGGTCTTTTCTTATAATAACTACATTCTTTTTTGATATAGGTAAACTTTTTATTGCAGTTGTCACCATATTATTGTTGTTCAATTTTATTAATGGTTTAAAAGAATTTTTATTTTCTTTAGTGAATCTTTCACCATCTCCGCATGCAGGAATTATATTTACAAAATTAAATTTTTCTTTCTTTTTGTTATCTTTTTTTTTAAAATATTTAAACCAAAAATTATATTCTTTCACATATGATATAAGGCCTAAACCAATATGCTTCTCAAATTTAAAAATTTTAATTTTCTTTTTAGATTTAATATATTCATTGAATATTTGACTTATAAAATGCCTTCCTCTAACAGGTAATTGATTTGAAAGGGTTTTTTTTGCATATCTCAAATATTCATCAAACCTTCTAAAATAGTAAATACCAGCTAATCTCATTGTATCTTTCGTTCTTATTGATTTTTCAATAACCCTTAAAATTTTTTGTCTTTTAACACTTATTCTACCAGTGTGTGTTTCGGAAGTATTACTCTGACTATCTTCATTAAAAGCACAAACAAAACCATCAGCATTTGATGTTTTTAAAAATTTATTAAATTCTTTTTTTTTATAAAAATTTATTCCATCTGGGTGAGCAATCAATATTTTGTCGTTATTTTTAACATATTTTTCAGCATAGAATACCGTCTCTATTGAACTTGAAGTATCTTTTGGTATACCAATAATCTTCTTATTTACTTTAAGACTCTGAAGTTCAATCAATAAATTACTATCAATAAGATCTTTTTCCCTGCATAGAAATATATATTCTGCATCTAATTTAAAATTATTTACAAAAAATTTAATCATACTATTTTTACCAATAGGGGTAAGAGATTTTAATTTATTAAATTCTTTCTCAAAATCTAAATCTTTACTTGCAAGTGGAATTATTATTTTTAAATTATTCAAGATTGGCATGACTTTTCCATAAATCTTTTTTATTTATTTTCAATTTTTTTATCAATTTTAGAGAAATATAATCACCCAATACATGAAGAGCCTGGTCAAAAACAGTACTCATTGGTTGAATTGATTTTTTTGTTTTACTTATAGAATCTGAAAGATTTTCATCGGGGTTAATCATTTTTTGAGGTTTAGTTGTTGCTTTTATCTCTAAAACATAATCTGATAATTTTCTAATTGATGATCTTTTTGAGGATGTTATTAAAAAAATTTTGCAACCAATTTTTTTTGCTTTTTTTGATATTTCAAGAGGAATTAAACTTTCTCCAGATCCGCTAGCAACTATTAAAAGATCTTTTTTCATAGCTGGCTTTTCAGTTAATGATCCAACTAGTTCGACTTTAAAACCAAGATGTGAAAGTCTTTTTCCAAAACATTGTAAAGATAGATTAACACGGCCAATTGCAACTAAAAAAATTCTATTAGCTTTTATTAACTGGTTAATTAAATTATCTGACTGAATTCTTGGAATTTTTTTAAGTGAATTCTCAATTTCTTTTATGATCGTTTTCAGGTCTTTATCTTTATTTAAATTATTCATGGTTTAAATATACATTTTAAATATTTTTTATTTTTTAAATTATTTATTTCCTCTGAGAAATTGGGAAATGATAAATTTTTAATATTCATTAAATTAAATTTGATTTTTTTTTTGCTAATTAAACTGAATGCTTCATTTAAATCATCTTGATTTGAGGAAAAAGATCCGGTTATTGTAATTTGGTTATAGTGAATAAAATTTGCATCAATTTTGAGTTTATTTAAGTCTTGTTTTGGTAATCCACCATAAAGATTGACTTTCCCTAATTTCGCTGACTGGTAAATTGAAAATTCATGACTCTCTATATTACTGTTCGAAGAGATTACTCTATCAAATCCCTGTCTATCTGTAATTTTGTCTAGTTTTTTTCTAATTTTATTATCCAATTTATTTTTAACTAATATAATATTGTCAGCTCCTACTTTTTTAGCAATACTTAACCTATTTTTGTCAAGGTCTAATACAGTTATTTTCTTTAAACCATAAATTTTAGCAATATTAACAAATAATAACCCCATATAGCCTGATCCAATAATTAATATTGAATTGTTTTTCTTTGCATCAATTAATTTTAAAGCATTAACAACGCATGCTACACTTTCAGATAAACATATATTACTTATATTTCTCTTTTTGAAATTAATCTGCGGTATATTTTTTAAGATTTTTTTATTTACTATAAAATAATTTGAAAATCCTCCATTTAAATTTGACCCAACTGATAAAGGATTATCACACATGTTACTTGGATTTTTTTTTAGACAACTTTTGCATTTTTTGCAGGGTATTTCAGCACCAAAAACAGTATTTTTTTTTGTTTCTACATATTTTTTTTTATTTGAATTATAGGCCATTTTTACAGCCAATAATTCATGACCAAGAATAACTGGAAATTTTTTAATTCTTGATCCAGTAAATATAAATTTTAAGTCAGAGCTGCAAACTCCACATTCTTTTACTTTATATAAATCTTCTGTTTTTTTCACTCTTCTTAATTCATGTGAAAATTTTACTTTTTTTATACCAATTAAATTTAAATTCTTTTTATCTATCAATTTATTGGGTAACATATCTTCTCCAAAGCTTTACTGACTCTTTAATATCTTTTATTGAGTTACTATCAAAAGGTTCTCTTTCTCTAAATGAAAATTCAAAATAAAGAATAGTTTCTTTACAATTTCCTTTTTCTAAATATTTTAAAATTTTATCAGGTCTTATAATCCCATTTTTATTATATTTTTTTATAAAGGGTTTGTGAGTGTAGATATCTTTAGTTTTCTGTTTAATATGTATAGAGGGGCTAAACTTTGAAAGTTTTCTTATCCACTCATAAGGATCTTTATCTTCTTTATTTAATGTAAAATGGTTGCCATGATCTACATCTAAGTTTAAAAGTATCGGTAATTTATTTTTTTCATTAAGTTTTTTGTGAAGATACTGAGTAAATTTAATAGTATCACCCATTTCTCTTCTAACTGACATTGGTTCCCAAAGTAAATAATTTAATCCAACCTGATTTGCATATGTAGATAACTTTTTCCAACCTTGTATTACATTTTTTTCAGTTATCTTATAGTTATTATTAACATCGTCAAAAGTTAATACTCCTAGTAAACTACCAACTCCTTCGGCACCAAGTTTTTTTGATATCCAGATAAATTTTTTTAACCAATTAAACCAATAATCTCTAATTTTTTTGTCTTTATGAGCTAAAAAGTTATTTCTCGGACTTGTAAATGTATGTTTAATTTTAATATTATTTTTTTTAGTATAATAATTAATTTTATTTATTTGTTCTTTAATAATATTTTGAGAAAAACTAGGTTCTAATAAATTAGATGTAAACTGAACATAATTTAAATCAAATTCATTTCTTACTATATCTGTCCATATCTTTGGGTCATTATATCTTGTTGATGCATATCCTAAATGTAATCCTAATTTTATATTCATTTATTACTCAATATAGCTAATGACCCAGTTTCCTCAAAAATCATTAGAATAAGTTTTTTTTCATTGTAATAAACTAAATCTCTTATCCTTTCACCAAAATATATTGTTTCATAAAACATTAATTTTTTTTTATCTTTAGATAATTTTAATCTATAAAGCGAGTTTCCGTTTAAGGAACTTAATAAATAATTATTTTGCCATTTTGCGTTAAAATTATTTGGTAACGCTATTATTTGAGAAATACCTATAGAAGGAACAAAAGAAAAAATTGGTTCAATAAAACCTTCATGGTCTTTTAGATAATCAAAATTTTCTTGTTTTTTTCTGTAAGAATATTTTTCACCAAATGAAGCAATCGGAAAGCCATAATTCCCACCTTTCAAAATTAAATTTATCTCATCTCCTCCATATGGGCCATGTTCAGTTTGAATAATCAAATCTCCATCTGTGTATAAACCTTGTGGGTTTCTGTGACCCAATGAAAGGATTTCAAAATTATTATTTTTCTCAATAGATAAAGTCTTACCATATATTGAGTCGGATCTCTGACTTACATTTGGAGACCTAAAATTTCCAGTAGTTAAAAGTATTTTATTATTTTTATATTTTGCTAATCTACCACCTGCTTGCCCGGGATGATTTTTTTTATAAAGTGTATCACTAGCATTTACACACTCTTTAGGACTGAAAAAATTTTTGAAGTCCAATCTTTTTAAACTTAAATCGGCAACATCTATAAATATACTAAGACAATTTTTTTTTTGCTCTATTACATAAGCAACATAAATTTTATTTTTATCAATTAAAATGTCCTTAACACCAAAATAAGGAGGTTCTGATAAAGTATTTAAATTTGAGGGAATTTTTTTTTTTATGAAATCTCTTGTATAAATTTTATCTAAATCAAATAAATAAAAATCTCCATCATGATTAGCTAATATTAATTTATTTTGCCAAATATCGATATGTGAATAATTATTATAAACTTTATAATTTACTCTGCTTGACTTATTATAATCAAATCCTAATTCTACTTTATCTAATTTTAAATCTATAAATTGATTTTTACTATAAGTATTAATATGTTTTTTTAAATTCTTTTCTATAAAATCTTTTCTGATTTGAACTTTTAAATCATGAGGTATTATTTTGTTTAAAAAATATTTTGATACAATATCTGGTTTATATTTATAAAAAATATATATGGAGGCTAATAATATTGTAATAATTATAATTATATTAAAAAAAACTTTGTAAAAATTTTTAATTTTCATAATATTTAAATACTGCCCCATTTAAACCATAATTTGAGATATATATTAATTTTTTGAACAAGTTTTCATTTTCTTTTAAAGCTTGAAATATTGATTTACCGTTTTTATCAATATTATAACAATCATCAATCATCAAGTAAGATCCATGTGCTAATTTGTGCGATATAAAATTAAATACAGGTACAGCAGAAATATAGATATCACAATCTACAAAAGCAAAAGCGATACTCTCAAATTTTTTAAATCTATCTTCGGATAGCACATCATCAAAATATCCTTTTATAATTTTACAATTTTTATACTCATTTTCTATTTTTTTTACAAACTCATATGTTGTTTTGAAATTTTTTGACTTATATTCTGGGTGAACTTCATCTGGAAATCCTGAGAATGAGTCAAAGCCATAAAACTTTCTATTCAAATAATTAACCACTTTCTTTTCTTCGCTAAACTTTTTATGAGTCCTTAAAGCATGATTAATAGATGCCCCTGAAAAACAACCAAATTCACAATAAAATCCCTCAATATTATCATAGTTCAAATTTAGCATGCATTTTGAGATAGTAGAATGTTTTGAAAAATTATGAGTAATAAAATCTGGCAAAAGATTAACAAAAACTGATACTAGATTATGAACGATTCTTGAATTTGCTACAAATTTCTTGATAAAAGAGGTCATACTAAAAAAATAAAAATATTATTAATCAATTTTACATAAAAAATATATCAATTAAAACCAAGAATAATATAATTATAATCAAGATTGTTTATGAATAATTTTAAATCTATTTCAATATTAATACCAGTTTATAATGAGATACATACGATAGAAAAATGCATTAAAAGGGTATTAGATTCTAATACACTTAATCTTGATATTGAAATTATAATATCTGATAATAACTCCTCTGATGGTACAAGAGAGATTTTAAAAAAAATAAATAACAAAAAAATTAAATGTTTCTTTAAAGATAAAAATGAGGGTAAAGGTTCAAACATAATTAACGCACTCAAATACGCAAATGGAGATCTAATACTTTTTCAAGATGCTGACTTGGAATATCATCCTGAAAATTATCCTGAATTAATAAAGCCATTTATTGAAAATGATGCAGATGTTGTTTATGGATCAAGGTTAACTGGATCTAAAACTACAAAGATACTTGGTTGGCCAAATTTGGTTGGAAACAGAATTTTTACGCTGTTTGCAAATATTTTATTTAACAGAATTTTTACCGATATTGCTACTGGCTATAAAATATTCAAAAAAGATATAATTAAAGATATAAATTTAGTATCTAAAGGATTTGAAATTGAACCTGAAATAACAGCAAAAATATCAAAAAATAAAAAATTATCTATTTATGAAGTTCCAATAACTATTTATTCACGTAATTATGATGAAGGTAAAAAAGTAAGATGGTGGGATTTTTTTATTTATATTTACACTCTTATTAAATGGAAAATAATTTATTAGTTTTATTTATTTAAAAGAGAATATTTAAAAATACAATATAGCGCCACAAACGCATCTTTAATTGTAATTTTTTTTCCTTGGTTGTAATTTCTACCATTATACCTTATAGGGACCTCAAAAAATTTAACTTTTTTTTTTGCAAGTTTAATTGTTATTTCTGGCTCTATTCCGAATGATTTTTGTTCAAGATCATCTATGTTAATAAATTTTTTTTTAAATACTTTATAGCCAGTTTCCATGTCGGACATATTTAGATTTGTGAATATATTTGTCGTAAGGGTTAAGATTTTATTTGCAACCTGATTCCAAAATAGATGAAGTCTTTTAGGACCATTTCCCCCAATAAATCTTGATCCATAAACAACATCAGCATTATACTTAACGAATGGTTCAATTAAGCTTGGATAATCGTCTGGATCATATTCTAAATCAGCATCTTGAATTAATATAATTTCATTAGTTGCCTCTTTTAAACCTGATTTTATAGCTGATCCTTTTCCACTATTTTTTGAGTGAAAAACCACTTTTAAATTTTTACCTAAATTTTTCTCTCTTATACTTTTTATTATTTCAATACTTCCATCATTTGAACAGTCATCAACAATAATGATTTCTTTATTTTTAAGATTAGATTTTTTTACTTTCTCAAAAACCTCACTGATGGTTTCAATTTCATTAAAACAGGGGATAATTATTGATATTTTAATATCATCAAATGTAATCATATAACTTATGAATATTTATTATAATAATAAATCTATGTCTATATTTATTAAATATAAGTTTTTGATTTTATTTATAACTTAATTTAGATTTTAATTATCATATAATTTTAGATATTTTTTTGAGATTTTTCCCCAACTATAATTATTGATTAAATAACTTCTTAAAAATTTTGTTTTTTTTTCAGTATAAGATTTATTTATATTTCTATTTAATAAATTAATATTTTTTTCTAAAGATTGTTTATTAAATGAAATTTGTTTACCAAACTGCTTTGGTAAAAAATTCCATGGTAAATTATTTCTCATTAAAATATATAATCCTGAATTGAGAGCTTCTAAAATAACTAAACCAAAATTTTCAGAAAACGATGGGTAAATTAAAACATTATATTTTTTTAAAGTTTTATATTTATTTGTTTTATCTAAAGGTCCATAATATCGAACATTATTTGATAAAAATTTTTTTACATTTGAAAAGTAGTTATCATCTTCAACAGTTCCATATATATCTAATTTAAATTTATTAAGTATATTTGAATTTTTCCAGGTTTTAACTAAATCAAAAAGACCTTTGATGGGGTGTATTCTAGAAAAAAAAATAATTTTTATTTTATTATAATTTTTTTTAAAAGATTTTTTATTGTTTACTTCAATGCCATGAGGTATTACATGAATATTTTTATGATTATAAATCTTTTTTAATTCTTTTTTTTCTGTTTCAGAATTAACAATTATTTTATTTGAATACGCTATTACTAATTTTTGATAAGAACATAAAGCTAACATTTTTCTAATTTTTTTAAACTTTAAAGCATTTGGCAAAAGCATACCATGTGGAGAAAAAAAAATTTTTTTATTATTTATTAATGAGAATAAAAAAATTTTGAAATGAGATAAAGACCAACAACCATGAATGTGGACAATTTTAGATTTTTTAATTTTTTTATAAATATCGAAATTATTTTTTAAGTTTATAATTTCAACTCTTTCTGTAGAGTTGCTATTTATATGAATTTTTAATTTTTTTATTATTTCATTTATACCGAAGGAATTAGTATTTTTTAAATCTTTGGTAAAGATAATAGAGCTCATATTAATATAGTCTTTTAGTAATTCTTTTTTTAGTTATTCTAAGATATATAAAGTCTTATTCTAAAATTTAAAAATGTTTATAAAAAAGAATATATTTAATTTTAATATCAAGAGTATATTTTTTTTTATACTTATAATTTTAGGGATATTCACCTCTGTTCATAGAGGTTACGGTGATGATATAGATTCTTTTGCATTAATACTTACTTTTATTAACTTGTTAGAAAATGGAGTATATACCCCTTCGAGATACTATGGTTACCCATTTGCTGAGTTATTTTATGGATTTAGTGGATATTATCTTGGTTCTTTTTATAGTTCAGTTTTTAGCTACTTTTTTTTTATATTATCAATTTTCTATTTATCCAAAATTTTTTTAAATAATTTGAAAGATAATGAATTAATATTGTTAATTCTTATTTGTATAAGTAATCCTGTTCTTTTTTTTGACAACACAAATCCAAGCGATTCACCATTATCTCTATTTCTATTTTCTTTAGGCACATACATGTTTTATAAAAATAATAAATTATTTGCCTCAATAATTTTAGGTCTAACAGTTGCAACACGGCCAAATTATGCATTATTTATAATTTTAATTTATTTATTAGAAATTATTAAAACTAGAAAAGTAAATTATTTATTAATTAAAAGTTTTATAATATTCTCATGTGTTTGTTTATTTTTTTATTTTCCTATTTTATTAAAGAATGATTTTAATTTAAATTTTATTTCTAATCCTGGTGGGCCCGAATTAAATTTTGAGAGTTTATTTTATCGTTTTATCTATAAAATTTATTTATCTCTAGGAGTTTACTCATCAATAATAATTTTTATTTTCTTATGCTTCCGTTATAAAAAATTATATGATTTAGTGGTTAAAAATTACCTGTTATTCTTAATTATAATTTTCAATTTTATAACATTTTATTTTATGCCAACAAAGACCTCAATTATATCTCTCTCAATAATATTGATTTATATTTTTTTACTTAAATTAACTATTAAAAAAAATATTATTTATATAATTTTGTTTTTAAATTTTTTTTCATATTTAGTCACATACCAATTCTTAGACATAAAATATAAATACGAAGACAAATGTGCCCCAATAGAAGCAATCGATGCTAAATTTAAATTTAAAATGAATTATGGATACTTTTTTATTAGAACTTCAAAAATAAGAAGTAAAATAGAGTGTGACTCTAGATTTTTTAATGAAAAGTCAACTAAATATTTAAAAGGTGAAAGTCTCAAATAAATTATTTACTAATACATTTAGGTAACTTTTGATAATTAAATTCATATATCCAACCATTATAAAATTCTGCTCTAGAAAAAGGATTTCTGCCAGTTTTCCTTCCAATATTCTCACCAAAAAATAGCTCTTTTCCAAGACAATTTTCAAAAGGGTAAAAATCTTTTTCTTTTCCATGAAATAAAATTTTATTGATCTTTTTATCTTTAATAAAATTAAAATATATAAAGGATCTTTTATCTTCAGGGTCTATGTGCCAAGTAAAAATATCTGAATAAGTTTTTACATTGAATAATGAGATTGATCTATGAAATGAGATTAATTTGTCGTCTTTTTCTAATTTTTCATTTGCCCATTTTGAAATCATATATCCATCTGCAAATTTTGTCATAACTACATCTCGTTTTTTTGAAGAAAAAGATCCTATAGTTATATTAGACACAAAAAATACAATTATAGATAATATTAGTAGCGACTGTAATAAAATAGAAAATTTAAAAAATTTGTAAATCAATTTTCTATTATCAATATTTAGATAAGTAATATATGTTAGCCAAAGAAAACCCTCATATAAAAATCTAGATAAATTACTCCCAAATAAGAAAATACCAGCAAAGAAACAAACAATTAAAATTAATGGAATTTTATATAATAAAATATTCCTATTTATTAAAAAAAATAGAAACAAGAGCAACGGACCATATGTGTGTGAAAATTCTGATAAATTTTTTGGTATAAAAAGTTCTAAAATTTTGATTGTACCTCCAGATAATAAATTATGATGATTTTCAAATCCATATATATTTATTGGCAGAGGACTTAGTATTAATTGTGGAAAGAATGTATTAAAGTTTTCATATCTAAAATACCAATGTGGCAAATAAATTATTATTGCTATAAATAATGATACTAAAATTGCTTTATATAATTTTGATTTTTTCCAACAAACATAAAATAAATATAAAGAAAGAAGAAAAGAACTAAGAGAAAAAGAATACTTAACAGTGGTATTAATAAATAAAATCGCAAAAAATATTGGGTAAATAAAATCAAATTTATAATAATTTTTCTTTTCAAAATTTATCAAAATACTCAAAATAATTAATGTCGATATAGAATATAAAATTTGTGGTTTTGGTGAACTGATTAAAAATAGTGTTACAGGAGTTATTAAAATAAATACTAGTAAAATATTATTTCTATTTTTGTAAATATTAAACAATGGAATTAAAGAGAGTAGAGAACCAAATTGCACAATTGCACCCAATTGTTCAGCACCAACATTCAAACCTAAAGCAATAATTATCTCACCTAAAGAAACAAGGTGATCATGCATCGGTAATATTTCTTTATGATAATCACCGGTATTTATTAAATTAATCGCACCGTTTAAATGATAATCTAATGAGTCAGAATGAGTTATTGGTGAAATAGAGATTAAAAAAAGTCCTATAAATATTAATATGATTAAATAATTTTCAAAATTAAATGACGCAAGCCTATAGTTTTTCTTTAATATTTTATCAAAAACTAAAAATAAAGGATAAAGACCCAAGAATAAAATTATATATGAGAATAAAATTATAAAAAATTTCCCAATACCTAAAGATATAAAAATATGACCTAAAAATAAGATTACGTAAGTTCCTATAATTGGGTAAAAGAAATAATTAGATTTTAATTTTAGATAACCAAAATTTTTTTGAAATAGTAACAAAATTATTTTTCCTATTGTAGATATTCCAAGAAATTGCAAAACAGAGGCAAATAAAGAAAACGGTGGATCTAAAATATAGTTTTCTAACCCATACATGGCTATTTTATTTTAAAAAAATTTTTTATTTTTGAATAAACTAAATTATCATTATTTAATACCTCTTTATTTGAAACTTGATCTATAAAATTTAGTAAAATTTTTTTAGAGGGTATAGGATCCTCAACTAATAAAATTTTAGGATGTATTTTTTGAGTTTTAGAAGATTTATAAAAAAGTTTTTCCGATATTTTCTCATTAAATTTGTTTCCTACAATTTTTATCTTTAATTTTTGATTTCTTTTTTTAAATATTTTAAATATTTTTTCTATTAAATTTATAACCTTAACTTGTTTACCCATATCTAAAACACATAATTTACCTTTGGAGTTAATTTGTGAAGATTTAATCACTAAACTACAGGCTTCTTTTATAGTCATAAAGTATCTCATCATTTTTTTATCTGTTAAAGTAACTGGCTGATCATTTAAAATTTGATTAATAAAAAGTGGTAGAGCCGATCCATCACTGCCTAAAACATTTCCAAATCTTACAATATTAATATTACAATTTTTAAATTCTTTTTCTTTTGAGGAATATTGCACTAAAATTTCTCCAATCCTTTTTGTCATACCTAATATGTTTTTAGGCTTAACTGCTTTATCTGTTGATACAAAAGTGAAATTAGTTTTTTTATTTTTTATTGAATTAATAATATTACTTGTACCTATTATATTATTTTTTACTGCAGATGATGCATTGCTTTCTAAGAATTTTACATGCTTGTAGGCTGCCACATGGAAAATATATTGAAAGTTGAATTTATTGATTATTTTGTTTATTAAAACTTCATCTTTTATATCACCTAAAATAAGCTTGATATTTTTATCATTTATTTGTTTGCTCAATTTATAAATATTTAGTTCTGAGTGATCCAAAATAACAATTTTTGAAGGGTTAGACTTTATTAATTGTTTGCATATTTCTTTGCCGATACTACCTGCTCCACCAGTAATCAATATTTTTTGGTTCCTAAATTTTTTTAAAGTATATTTATCAACTTCGTAAAAATTTCTATTGAAAAAATTTTCAAACGATATCTCTTCTAAATCACTTATTAATATATTCTTAGAATGAATATATTTTTTCATTGGTAATGTGCTTACTGACTGACATATTGGTAAAAGTCTTTTTATTTTATCAAATCTTTCCTTAGCTGATAATGAAGGGATGGCCAAAATTATATTTCTTGGTTTTATTTTTAAAGAAATATTTTTTAACTCGTCAAATGATATTACTTTTATACCAAAATAGTATTTTCCAATTTTATTCAAATTATCATCTACAAAAAATGAGATATTTCCTCTATCGAAAGATAAAATTTGTTTTGCGAGTTGTAAACCTGCATAACCACATCCATAAATAATTGATCCAAATAAATTATTTTCGATTAAATTTATACTTTTACTTGTAATATGATTTATTTTGTTTGATTTAAAAAATTTATCAAGACTTATATAATTTTTGAAATTCAAATTTTCATTTATAAAATTATTATTAGCTATTGATTGATCTATCTCAGGAAATTTTTTTTTGTCTATTATAATTTTTTTGTTTAAATTTAATGTTTTTATAATATCAATTATTTTTACACCATTGCCAGTACCAACGTCACAGATAAATGATTTTTTTTTAATATTTAAAAATCTTTTATATATTGAAACTACATCGTTAATATGAATAAAATCTCTAATTGACATTCCTTGATTAGATATTTTTAATTTTTTTGATTTTCTCTTATGTAAATTTTTGATTTTAGAAATTATTGAAAAATTTTCACCTGCTCCATACAAATTAAATACTCTACTAATTATAAGTGGAATTTTTCTACTATTACAATAATTTTTTAATAATGTCTCTGCACTTAGTTTTAAAGAAGAATAAATATATCTATTATTTTTATCATCAATGTCTATTTTATTGTTTATTGATCCATAAACTGATGAGCTACTGGTATAAATAATTTTGTTAAGATATTTTGGTTCTAAATTATCTATTAAAAAAGAGATTTCTGAAAGACTTTTATATACAAATTTATTATATGATGTAATTTTTTCAAGTTTTCTTGATGAGTAAAACGAATTTATAATTAAATTAAATTTTTTTTTTTCTTTTACTCTGGCTGAAATGAATTCATCAATTGTAAAAATACTTGAGTTTGGAATTTTTAATTTTAGATTTTTTGATAGATATCCTGATCCCAGTATAAATGTTTTTATCATAGTAAATATTTCCAAAATTTATTCATTGATTTATTTTCATCAAAATTTTTTATATTTATTAAAGCGTTTTTTGAGAATTTATTATAATCATTAATAACTTTGTAAATTAAATTCTCAATTTCTTTAGATGATTTTGTGTATTTAATAAATCCATTTTTACCATTTTTGATCATATACTTAATATCCCCTTTGCTACATGATATAATTGGTATTCCATAACTCATAGATTCAAGAGCAACATATGGAAAATTGTTAACATCAGATGTAATTATTACTAAGTCACTTTTTTTGTAAATATAACTTTTTTTACGCCAACCATGAAAAATAATTTTTTTACTATTATTTTTATTTTTTAATTCTGAAAATAAAGTTCCATCACCAAATATATTAAATTTGACTTTATAATTTTTATTTTGAAAATTGTTTGCAATTTTTATAAATAGATTAGGATTATTTTCTTTTTCTAACCTACCAATAAAACTTATATTTATATTATTTTTGTTTAATTTTTTTATTTTATTTTTATTTAATGCAATACCATTATAAATTATTTTATTATTTCTAAGTTTCATCCATGGATATGTTGATTGCCACCAAATTTTTGAGGAATTAGACCCAAAAAATATAATAGTAGGTATAAAATAAACAAACGAAAATAAAAAACCAGCAAGGTAATTTTTAATATTTAATTTTAGAATTCCACTATGTAGAGTTAGAACAATAATATTTCTTTTTTTAAATTTGTTTAATATAAAAAAATACTTTATTAAAAATGCGAAATTTGTAATAAATAAAATATTATTTTTCTCATTATTATTTAAAATTTGATTTATTTTATTTCTAGAGAAAAATGTTGGTCTGTTTACATCTAACTTAAATATTTTTATTTTTCCTTTTATACTTTTAAAATTTTTTTGCGGATTATCATCTATTAAAGTTATTTGGTTTTTTTTTTTTAATAAAAAATTAATATGTTGAATTAAAAATTCAGTCGCTCCCCCTCTATAACCATTTGACAAAATAATTATTTTTTTTGAAAGCATTCTAATTAAATATAATACTAATATAATTCATTATCTTATAAAAAGATTTTTTTAGAAAAAAAAACAACTTTATGTAAATTAAATCCACTTTTTAAAATCGATGTTATGCTTCTTCTATTTGATATGGTTGCATATATGTAGCAATTTTGTTTTGGATGACTGTTTAACATCTTGTTTAGAAGCTTTTGGTAATATCCTTTATTTCTATATTCTATAAGAGTATTAAAATCATAAAATATTTGACTATTTGAATTATTTATCTCGAAATTTTTTTCACTTACATGAAATTTTTTTCTATAAGAACTCCAACCATAGCAAAGTATTTTTTCACCTTGACGTAAATAGTGGAGTATATCATTATTTTTTGCTCTATATATGAAATTTTTTGGTACTTGAAAATTTGAAAAAACTAGTTCCTCTATATTTTCATTTTTTGTAGATTTATACTCCTGATTTAAATCAAGATTTTTGATTTCATATTTAATATTTTTTTTGAATATTAGTATAATATTAAAAAAGCTAAAAAAATTTTTGATAAGTACTAAAAACTTACTAAAAATATACATTAAAAATAATCTAATATAGATTTTGAATGGACTCTTTGTTAAATTTTTTATTCTTTTTATTGTTTTATAAAATTTCCTATTTTTAAAATAATTAATAATAATTGGATACTCAAGCCACCATATTTTTTTATTTTTATCTTTGGCATCCAAATATCTTTTAAATTGATTATTATAATATTTTTTTATATTTATTGTGTTTAAAATATCTTGTTTTGTATTTGTTATATTATCTTTTCCAACCCAAATTGAGGCCAACACTTTAGGTATTCTAAAAATTTCAATATTTAATTGGCTTAGTTTTAGCCATGTATCAAAATCTTCCCAAGAAAATTTATTTTTATCTTCTGAGATAAAATTAATTTTAGCAAATAAATCTTTTTTAACTGTAACACTAGACTGTCCTATACCATTGCCATAATATGCAAAATGTTTCATATAAGGTTTAATTAACGGTTGTGATTTATCAGAAATTTTTTTTTTAAAAAAAAAAACTTTTTTATTCAAAAAATTTAAATCATGAAAATAAAAATCAGCATTTTTTTTGTCGATATAGTTTTTTGTAATTTTTAATTTATCTTTAAACCATATGTCATCTGAATCAATAAAACTTATCCAATTAGAAACTGCCTTTTTAATTCCAAAATTTCTTGATTTAGCAATAATTTTATTATTATTAAATTTAAAATATTTTATTCTTTTATCATCGTATTTTTTTATTATATTTTCAGTTTCGTCTTCAGAAAAATTATCAATAATAATTAATTCCCAGTTTTCAAAAGTTTGGGTTAGAACAGAATTTATACTTTTTTCTAAGAAACTTGATTGATTATAGGTAGGAAGAATTATAGAAAAGAAAGGTTTCATCTATTAAGTAATTTATTAATTAAACTATCAAAGCCTATAAGTTTTGAATGAAGCTTTTCATCAGTATCCTCATTTCCAATTCCAATTCGTGGTATTAATTTTTTCTTTTTGTTAAAAATATCATGATTAGTTGTTACTATTGTTTCGAAACCAAACTTATTTAAAGTTTTAATTACTTCAGATGAATAGGTTTTTTTGGTACCAAATGGTATTGAAAAATGTTTAATTTTTTTATTTAGACACTCTTCTAATATATTTTTTGATATAGAAATTTCATTAAATAACTCAGTTTCACTTAAAATTTTAAGATTTTGATGCATATGAGTATGGCAACCTAAATCTATTAATTCATCTAAATTAAGTTTTTTTAAATCATTTAAGCTTATAAAATCATCCTTATTATTGTGATCATAAATTATTTTATCATGATTAATCTTATCAATTGACTTATTGATTTCTCTAATATTCATGTTGTGAAACTTATTTTTAAAAAAAAAGTAGGCTCTTCTTTTCTCGACAATATTGTTTAAATTTATTTTTTTTTTTATCAAAATAAATCTCTTTGCAATTCAAAATGATATCCCAAACTTTTAACCACCATGCAGTATTATGATTGTCTAGGAAGCCTGTCGTTACGTAAATTATAGCAGGACAATTATATTTTCTTAATAGTGGTAAAGCATTTATAATATTATCTTTATATCCATCATCAAAAGTTATTACAATTTTTTTTTTTTGACAAAGAGTAATCACTAAAAATATTACTAATAGATATTGGTTTAAAATTTTCAGCAATATATTTAATCTGTTTTTCAAAAATAGATTTAGAAACAACCAAATTATTATCTGGTCTTTTTTGATTCATAAAATTATCATCATCTATTACTCTATGGAAACAAATTACTACTGTATCTACTTTGAAAAGTTTAAGAATTAAGTTTACATATTTTGTTTTTGATAATTTATTTTTTAGGTTTCTTAAACTTTTTTTTATACGCATTTAATATTTTTTTTTATAATTATAAATGAAAAAAAAAATACTTCCAAAAAATGATAAACTTTTAATATAATAATATATTTTTTTTTTATCATTAGCCCAACTGGATTTATATTGCTCATTTCCATTTCCAAAATCGAAATACTCAATTCCATATTTCTTATTTTCATTGATTAAATCGTACATATGAATTTTTCCAGGTGAATATTTTTGGAAAATTTTCTCATCTGTATAAGCTGGGATATAATATAAAGTGTTTTGTTTATCTGATATATTTAAACTCAATGAGATATATTTATTATTTAACTTTATTCCTGAAAAAATAATATCTTTTCTTTCAATGAATTTTTTAAAAAAATTTTCATTATAGATTTTAAAAATATTTTGTTTTGGATTAATTGTTTTTTTTTTCCAAAATAATATTTTAGATATAAGTGATGTTTTATTTTCAAATCTTATGTTATTCTCAAAACCTAATTTCCCATACTTAGATAATTTTTTTTTAGACCATTTTATTTTTTGAATTGTTTTACCTTTTTTGTTAACTATTGAATTTAACTTATTAAAATTTATTCCATATGTGAAATCATAACTCTTGCAGTTTAAATATTTAGTTATGGGATTCTGCATATAATTCATATCTTTAAGCTGTTTATTAAGTAAAATTATGTCCGAATCAACTTTTAGGATAATTAACACTTTTTTCCAAATATCATTAAAAATGTCAGAATCTATCTCTATTGTTTTATTTACAACAGGTGATAGATAGTCAGATAGATCATTACCAATCCAACTTATAATTTTTAAAAACAAAAATTTTTTTATAAAAAAAGGAAAAATTAATGCTGGCTCATTTTTAATGTAAACTATTATAATTCTTAAGTTGTTTTTATAATTATTACAAATACTCCATTCATGATTCCATTTATAATTTTGAAAAATTAATAGATTATTTTGTTTTTCTATTTTGGACCATGCTTTAAAAACCTCAGTATCAAAATTTTTTTTCAATTTTATTTCCATAGATTTTAATTACTATATTTTTTTTTACAAAAAAGAATCAATTCATTAAGATCTTTTAAAAAATAATATTTAATTGTATTTTTGATTTTTTTTTCTATTTTTGAGGATTTAATTTTATATTTTCTTTCATGTCTTTTTATATTTTTAATAATTTTAATATTGATTTTGAATTTTTTTTTTAAAATATTACTAATTATTTTTGTAAATTGTAAAATACTTAATGTTTTTTCAGCAGTTATATTAATGGTTTCATAATTTAATTTTCTTGTTAAATAAAATTCAATTATTTTTACTAAATAAGATATTCCGATGTAATCTCTAATAAAATTTACTTTTGACTTAATTTCTATTCTTTTTTTTTGAAATATTTCTTTTACCATACTATTTATAACTAATTTCCAACAATTGCTTTTTAATTGAGAAGGATATCCAAAACAATTTGAAACCCTTAAAATGATATATTCACATTCTTTTTTAAAATTCTTATTTATAAAATTTTCTGACTTTATATGAGAAATTGAATATGGATCTTTTTTGTTTAAATCAGATTTTTCGTTTATTAAGGAAGATTTTTTGTATACGTGAATTGTAGATAAATGTATATATTTTTTGATTTTATTTTTTTTTATTATTTTTAAAATTTTTCTATTTATTTTCAATCTTTCGTTTATGCCTTTTCTTACATTTTTTTTGCAAAAATCTCTATCTGGGCCTGCAACATTTATTAAAATATCAGCCTTTTTTGGAATTTTTTTTTTATAATCGTAAATTTTATGTTTTCTAAATAGTTCCTTTTTAAGCCTACCACCTATATACCCACTGGTACCAGCTAATACAATATTCATTTTTTTTTAATCCATTTTGCTTTCTTTTCCTTTATTAAATTATCTAAAACTTGTTTATCCCTTAAGTTATCCATACAATACCAAAAACCTTTATGCTGGTATGCATTGATTTCATTAAGTTTAATAAGCTTTTGGATTGGTTCTCTTTCAAGCATAACATTCTTATATGTTAATACCTGAAAAAATTTTGAATTTACTACAAAAAAACCACCATTTATCCATCCTTGTAAGAGTTGAGGTTTTTCATGAAAATTTAAAATTTTACCTTTTGATAGTTTTAACTCTCCAAAACGAGCTGTAGGGTGAACAGCTGATAAAGTTAAAATTTTTTTTTTCTTTTTGTGAAACCCATATAATTTATTAATATTAATATTAGAAACCCCATCTCCATAAGTAAGAAAGAAGTCTTCATTTTTATCAAAATATTTTTCAAGTAATTTTATTCTTTTGCCTGTTAATGTATTCAATCCGGTATTTAATACTTTTATATATTTTTTTTTTTTAAAATAATTTTTAATGATTTTATATTTATAACCACCTGCAATGTAAAATTGCTTAACGCCAAATGATAAATAATAGTTTATTATATGCTCTAGAATAGGAATAGATCCAATTTTCACCATTGGTTTTGGAATTTTTGTTGTATATTCTGATAACCTTGAACCTCTACCACCTGCAAGGACTACACATTTCATTTTAAACTTATTTTCCAATCATAATTAAAGTATTTATCATCATACGGTTTTCTGATCATTTCTTTCGAGTCATGGGGTATATCTGAGCAATTAGCAATAATTGAAGATTGATTTTCTATTGATTTAAATCCATTCCATACAAAAGGTGGCACAGATACTAAATTATAATTTTCTGTGGTTAAAAATAACTCTTGTATTTGACCATTGGTTGAACTTTCTTTTCTATCATCAAATAAAACTAATTTTATTTTCCCTAAAATACATACGTAGTTAACTGTCATTTTTTTATGCATATGCCACGCTTTAACAGTATTTGGGTGGGTATAAGAAAAATAAATTTCACCAAATTTATCAAAGTTAGGATCATCATTTCTCATCATATGCATGATTTTTCCTCTTTCATCAAAAATCTGTTTTTTCGGAATAATTTTAACTCCTTCAATCATAAAAAAAATATTTTAATTGTTTATTACTTATATTTAAAATTTGAGATTTATTATATATAAATGTCTCATACCATTCAGCTGTCAGTTCTAAAGATTTATGAAATTTTAATTTAGGTTTCCAATTAAGCTTATTTTTTGATTTTTTTATGTTTAAACTTAATAAATTAGTTTCTTTGATTTTTGAGTTTGTCTTAAAATAGATTTTTTTATTATCATTTAAAAATTTTTTTAGTGAATTAATTACTTCCAAAACTGAAATATTATTTTTTTCTGGGCCAAAATTCCAAGAACCATTAAAATTTTTACTTTTATAGATTTTTTGACTTAAAATTAGATAACCATTTAATAAATCAAAAATATGTTGCCATGGTCTTGTTGACTTTGGGCTTCTTACTTCAAATTTTTTTTTATAAATTAAAGATTTAATAAAATCTGGAATTATTCTGTCCTTAGACCAATCTCCACCTCCTATTACGTTACCTGCTCTTGCAGAAGCTATTCCAAACTTGAACTTTTTTTTATTAAAATATGAATTTAAATATGAATGAAAAGTATTTTCAGCAGCTGCTTTTGATGCGCTATATGGGTCATACCCACCAAGTTCATCATCTTCTTGATATCCATAATTTCTCTCTTTATTTCTATAACATTTATCTGATGTAATAATAACTACTGATTTAACAGATTTAAGTTCTTTTACAGTTTCTAGAATGTTCAAGGTTCCCAATATATTTGTTGAAAAAGTTTTATAAGGATTTTCATAAGAATTTTTCACTAAAGATTGTGCTGCTAAATGAAAAATTATATGTGGTTGAATTTTATCTATAGTTTTTTTTAATTTATTTTTATCTCTAACATCATAATAGTAATTTTTAATTTTTTTATTTAGTTTTAATAAGTAAAAATTATCATTTTTGGTTTTAGCTTTTAAAGAATATCCATAGACTCTTGCGCCAAAACAATACAATATGAAAGCAAGCCAAGATCCTTTAAATCCAGTATGGCCGGTAATAAGAACTTTTTTATTTTTAAAAAAATTTTTTTTTAACATTAATTAATTGAATAAGATAAACTTTTAAAATTTTTGTTAACAAAATTTTTATAATTTGATTTATCAACAATATGAAAAATAGGTAAATGAAAAACTAATTTTCCACCATTTTTTATATATTTTAACTCTTGCTTTATAACCTCTGAACGAAAAGACCATATTAGAACAAGTAGATACTTAGGTTTAATTTTTCTCATTTTTTGTTTAGATATTATTTTTATGTTACTTCCAGGAGTATACCTATTATATTTATATTTATTTGCATCACATATATATGAAATATCTTTTCCTGTTAATCCAAGATGATTAAGAACTATATTCCCTTTTGTAGCTGCACCATAGCCAATTATATCTTTTTTATCTATATTTTTTAAAAACTCTAATAAAGTTTTTTTAGTGTTATTAACTCTAGCTTGAAATAATTTAAATATATTATGATTAATTTTAGATTCTTTTTTAAAAGTATTTTCAACACTTTTATTTACTCTAATTTTATTGCTTTTTTTTGCACAAACAACCTCAATACTGCCACCATTAATTTCATTAAATGACACATCTATAATTTTCATTCTATTTTTTTTGATTATATCATCGAATGTCTTAAGGGAGTAATAGGTAACATGCTCATGACATATTTGATCATAAGTTAAGTTCTCAAATAAAAGAGGCAAATATGAAAATTCAACAATCCATATACCTTTATTTGTTAATAATTTTTCTATATCTTTACAAAATGAATTTGGATCATCAATATCATAGAACATAGCATACGAAGTAATTAAATTAAACTTATTTAATATTTCATAATTTTTAAATTCTTTTAATAAATTTTTTTTTGAAAAGAAATCAACTATAACATTAATCTTCTTATTATAGTTGGACATAAACTTTTCAGAGGAGGGATCAATTCCATAGAGTTCTAATTTTTTTTTTTTTGAAAAAAAATTTAAAAATGTTCCATCATTAGAACCTATATCTAATAATTTGCCTTTTAATAAATTGTTATACTTTTGATTAATAATTTTATATTTATTTTTCATATGATTAATCATTAAGGGGCTTAATGAGGTATTATAACCATAGGTTTGTCCATACATCTCATCTAATGGGGGTAATTTGTTAAATTGAACTAAGTTGCAAAAGTTACATTTATAAAGGTCAAGTGAATATTCTTTTAATTTTGTTTTTGGTTTTTCAAAAAACACGCTACTAATAGGTTGATTGCCTAATACAAATACTTTTGATAATTTTTTTTTTTTTGCAGTTCTTACAAATCATTTAGTTATTATTTCTATTACTATACTCATTAAGTGCTAAATTTATTCTTTTAATTTCTTTCATTTTAAGCAAAGGGTGCAATGGCAATGTTACAAGTTCTTGCCAAATATTCATTGCATTAGGAACTTTAGATTTATAATTTTTATATAAATTATGGAGAGGCAATGGCATTAAATGAACACTTGAGGAGATTTTTTTTTTTTTTAAAAAATTAATTAAATTATCACGGTTCTTACACCTTATTGAATACATCCAATAGGAGGAATTTTTAAGATTATATGGAAATGTGGGTTTTAAACCTTTGCAATTTTTAAGATTTTTAAGATAAATTTTTAAAATTTTTATTCTGGATGAATTAAAATAATTTAATTTTTTTAATTGAACTCTTCCAATTGAGGCTTCTAAATCATTCATATTATATTTAAATCCTAACTGATTAATTTGATAATACCAATGAGGAAATTTTTTATCTGTATTGAGAATACTAAATCTTTTTTTATGTCTATGTAATGGATCTTTATCCCAACCATGAAAACTAAGAGATCTTATTTTTTTTGCCATTTTTGTGTTATTTGTAGATATCATGCCACCATCTCCAGTGGTCATCATTTTTTTTTCTTCAAAACTAAAACACCCAAAATCACCCCATGTTCCAAGTTTTTTTCCCAGATACTTACCACCACAAGTCTCGGCACAATCTTCAATTACAATTAATTTTTTCTCTTTTGCCCAAGGAACAATTTTTTCCATTTCACATGGATGGCCACCAAAATGTACTGGAATTACTGCAACACAATCTTTTGTATATTTATTTTTGAGGTCCTCAAAATTTAAATTTAAATCATACTTATTTATATCAACAAAAACTGGTATAAGATTACAATATAAGACTGCCGCTGCTGTAGCGCTAAAGGTTATTGATGGGACAAGAACTTTTTTTCCTTTAGTAAAATTATTAACAAGCAAAGATAAATGTAGAGCGGCTGTACATGAATTTACTGCTATACTATTTTTTATTTTAAATTTTTTATTCCATTCTGCCTCAAACTTTTTTACTTCTTCACCATAACCTATCCAAGATTTTTTAAAGACTTTTTTAATAGATTTAATCTCTTTTTCATCTAAATGAGGTTGAAATAATCTAATATTTTTATTCATTATTAATATCTATAACCATATTTTTTTTTTTACTTTCGTCTAAAAGCAATTTAGCATCGAAAATTTTTTTTTTATATTTAACCTGCATTTTCAAAAAATCAAAGTCCTGACTTAAAATTTTTAGCAAAAGATTTTTAATAAATAAATTCTTTTTTTGGTCAAGATCTATAAAATTATCATTAATCAAATCTAATCTTTTAAAGACCTTATTTATTTTTATTGGATATTTCTTTAGTTTGACTTTTTTTGTTTTAATCTTATTCCAATTTTTTATAAATTCATCTACACATTTTCTCAAAGTAAAATTAAATACATCTCCACCAGTTAAAGGAAAATTTAAAGAATATTTTTTTCTTAAATAAAACCTTCCAGAGTCTAATTTTTCTGTCATTTCATGTATTGTTACGCCTACCGGAACCTCATTTTGTACAGTCCAAACATATGGATCTTTTCCTTTTGAAAAAGGCAGATAAGAAGGGTGTAAATTTAAATTATTTCTAAATTTTTTTAGAAATTCTTTTTTTAAAATTAATGGAGACCATATATTTAATAACCAATCAAAATCATTAGTTCTTACCTTGTTTTTCAAAAAATCCTTATAATTTTTTTTAAATTTAATTTTTTTTTTTTTTAAAAATTCTAAAATATTCTTATCATTATCGATAACACATACTGATATATTGTCTTTTGTTTTGCAGATATATTTTAAAATTGTGAGTGCAACCTTTACATTTGACCTATCGCTTGCACATAAAATCAAAATTTTCATCTAATTAATTTAATCATTTTTTTTAATATATATTTTATAAGCGAAAGATATACATTTGGAAATATTAGGTTTTTAAATATGTGTTTATAAAAATTTAAATATTGGTACCCCTGAACATCTTTAAGTAAAAAAATTTTACCAATTGATATAGAAAAATCTCTTAAAGCAAAATTCTTACAATTTAAATATCTTAAAAGCGGCATTCCACAGTATCTATAATAATCTAATATTTCAGGAATTCTAACTATAGTAATAAAATCATAAAGTCTACTCCACTCTCTTACTCCATAAAGGTTGACGGTTAAAGGTTTTGCTTGAAAATAAGCTCTTGAATTTTTAAAAGCGTTTCCAAAAATTATTGTATTAAAACATGTATTTTCAAAAGTAGACATCCATCTTTTATCATATGCTTTTTTCATATTTAGATATTTAAGGTTATCATTCCAAAGTTTTCTTCTAAATAATGAAAAAAACATTCCTAATAGAAAATCAAAAGAAATATTGGGATCGATTAACTCCCAGAAATAAAGTTTTTCACTGTTACTTTTTTTAGAAAATCTTGTCATTTTTTTTGGAAAATTTTTTGTGTTAAAAGGATGAGAAAATTTTTTTAAAAATTTATTATTTAAATTATATGAGTTAATAAAATAATAGTCTACTTTAGGATTGTCTCTTAATAAATTACATACTTTTTGTATTGCATCTGGAGTTAGTAAATCGTCATTACCAATAGTCCAAACAAATTCTCCCTTTGCCATATTAACTGAGTTCAAGAAATTTTTTGTGATTCCAAAATTTCTTTGGTATCTGTAAAATTTAATATCTAATTCATTTTTATATTTTTTGACAATTTTTTTGATGTTATGTTTTGAACCGTTATCTGAGACACATACTTCAAAAAAATTTTTTGATTTTGAATTTTTCTTAGCTATCAAAATTGCATTTAAACAATTATCAAGATGAATTGGTCTATTATACGTTGGTATACAGATTGATAACTTAAGTTTTGATTTCATTTTTAGGGTAAAACTTATACTTTATATAATATTTTGTATATTTTTTATATTTGAATAAAAGATGGTCTTCCTTTTTTAGAAACTTTTTTTATTTTGAGTTTATTGTTTTTGATAAAATTGTCTGTCGCAAGAGTAGCACCTTTTATATGTTTGTAGTCATCTAATAATATAACGCCCCCTTTTGGAATTCTTTTAACTAAATAATTAAGGACAAATTCTGTAGGTTCGTAAATATCTAAATCTAAGTGAAGAAGTGCAATTTTATTTTTTTTATTTTCAAAATATTTTGGAATAGTATTAATTACATTTCCTTTTATTAAATCAAAATTTTTAATTTTTTTTTTTTTAAGATAAAATTTAAGTTTTTCTATAGCTATACCTATACCAATATTTTTATCATGTCTTTTTGCAAAATTTATATCAGAGTTTTTATTAACATTTAATTTTGGAATTGGGAATTTTCCAAAACTATCAAAACCCAATATCTTTCTTTTTCGACTATTTTCTATTAGATCTCTGAAGGTTGCTAATCTAATTAAGCTTGCTCCTTTAAAAACTCCACATTCAACTATATCTCCTTTAACATTAAGAATTTTTTTGTATATTTCGTACTGATCAATAAGTTTTAGTAACCTACTTTTCTTTGATGTTAAATAAAATAGATTTTCATATTTCCATGTATCCATAATTAATTAAGAATTTATTATAGTTTTTTTTAAATCTTTTAAATAATTTTTTTCAGGTTTTTTTGAATATAAATTTATAAATTTCTTTATGCAATTTTGTGTATGTTCATTTAACCACCATTTTTCTGGATTTTGCCAAAATTGGTTTAAGTGTTTTAATAAATCATCATTATCTTGAAAAAGTATTTTACCTTCTATTAAATATTTATAATCCTCTTCGATATTCTTATTAAGGTGATTTGAAAAATTAGGCCAAGCACATATTGTAGGTTTATTACAACCAAGTATTTCCAATAAGCCAGTCGAGTCATGATTAAAAAAAATGATTTTTGAATTATTTATTGATTTAAAATAATTTTTGTCTCCATAATCTATTTCAAATCTATGAAAAGTATCATTATACATTTTCAATTTTCCTTTTGATCCACTATGTGCTCTGATTATAACATCAGATGTCATGTTATCTGGTATCTTCTTCAAAAAGTCTAAAGTAAATTCTAGTTCTTTTTTTCCCTCTAAATACCTATCATATGGCACAGCATTATATCCACTTGATCTTAAAATAACTAATAATTTGTTAGAATTATTTTTTAAAAAATATTTTTTATTTGATAATTTAAAATTAAAAAAATTTATATTATTGTTTAAGTTTTTATCAATCTTATCTCCCCAACATAAAAATTTGTCTGCTGTTTTACACTCATTGTTATAACTATTATCAATCCTAGTGATATATGAACCACCATGTTGGTAAACTATGTATTTTACATTATTATTTTTTTTTTTTTGATTGGCCAAATAATATTTAAAAAGTTCATTTGATTCAAATGCATAACTTGTAAAAATATATTTAGGACTTTTTGGAAAATTAATTTTTTCAGTTTTTTTTTCTAAAAATTTGTAATCTTCAAGAATTGATTTTGGTAAAGATTTTTTGAGAATTTTCAAAAGTAAATTTATAATTTCTGCTAAATGTATATTTTTTTCAAAATTATCGAAATTAATATTATTTCTTAAATTTTTATCATATTGAGAATATTTAAATTTAAATTTTGTATTATAAAATCTTGGTAATTGACTGAAAATTATGTCTAGTTTTTTTTCGGTTAATGAAGAAATACCTAAATCATAGCAAAATAACTCTGCTTTATTTGGAATTAAACTTACAATTTTAATTAAAAAATTTTTAAAAAAATATTTTAGAT
>PAGZ01000027.1 GCA_002704625.1 Candidatus Pelagibacter sp. | reverse complement strand
GCGTTCGACTTGCATGTATAAGGCGTGCCGCCAGCGTACGTTCTGAGCCATGATCAAACTCTCAAGTTTAATAACGGCGCACACTAGCTTTATAACTTTAATCTAAATTAAAGTTACTTTCGTTAAAGTGTGTACGACAATTTCTTTGTTAACCTAACCGTCCACACTTCTCTTCTTAATTTTTACAATTTAAAAAAGCTAAGTTTCCCTAATTTTGAAGAAAACTGTCACGCAAAATCAGATATAAATCTGCTAAAAGTTTTGATTTTTTGCCGATTAGTGCGAGACGCCGTTATACAAAATATCTAGAATTAATCAAGGCGTATATTTGCTGGTTTTTTACAAAAAAACCAGCAAAATCAGTATCTTTTTTACTACTTAGCATTGTATAAATTTATTTTTTTTAATATATGAGTTATTAGGCATGAATAAAAAAAATCTAGAAAATTTTATTAAAAAATACTCAAGTTTGGGCAAAAGAGTTTTTGATGTAAACACTTACAAGTCTAATTACGTATTTTTATCGATTTTTGTTATATTAATTACTGCACTAATACTTTCATACAGCACGAGCATTAAGAAAAAGAGATTAGAAGAAATTAACTCTTTTCTAGCTAAGAATGAGACAATTCTTCTAAAAAATTACATACTTAATCAAATAAAATCTCCATATTTGGAATACGATTATGTTGTTAAAAGCAATGATACTGTTGAGTCGATACTTAAAAAATTTAGTGTAAATAAAAACGAAATCAGTTTTATTGTTAAAAAAATAAAAAAAAGGAAGCTTTCTAATATTTCTCCAAATCAAAAAATGAAGTTTGTTCTTAGAAGATCTAAAGACAAAACAAACATGGAAGTCTTAAAAATACAATACCCTATTTCAAAAACAACATATGTTAACATAGATAAAGGACAAGATGGACTTGAAGTTACTAAAAATGTTACGCAATTATTTAAGAAAGAAGTAGTTGTAAATGGAAAAATTTCAAATAATCTTTATAGCTCAGCGGTCAAGTCTGGTATGGAACCAAATATAATTATTGAGTTTGCAAGAATTTTTGGTTTTGAGGTAGATTTTCAAAGAGATATTAGAAAAGGAGATGTATTTGAAGTTTTATACGAGAGGTATGCAGATGATAATAATAAAATAATAAAAACTGGTAAAATTTTATATGCATATCTAAATGTAAATAATCAAAAAATTAAACTTTATAGATTTGGTAAAAAAAATGATTATGATTTTTACGATGAAAAAGGGAAAAGTATAAGAAAAGCATTAATGAAAACTCCAATAAATGGAGCACGTTTATCATCTCCGTTTGGTATGCGTAAACATCCTATACTTGGTTTTTCTAAACATCATAATGGTACAGATTTCGCAGCTCCAACAGGAACTCCTATCATGGCATCAGGAAATGGAACTGTAATTAAAGCTGGGTGGTGTGGAAACGGTGGCAAGTGTGTAAGGATTAGGCATAATTCTTCTTACACAACTGGTTATGGACATATGTCAAAAATTGCTACGAGGTCTGGAAGAAGAGTTTCCCAGGGTCAAATAATTGGATACGTTGGAAACACTGGAATGTCTACCGGGCCACACTTACATTATACAGTTTCTTACAATGGAAAATTTATTAATTCCCAAAGATTGAAGCTTCCATCTGGAAAAATTTTAAAGGGTGAAAATAGAAAACTTTTTGAAATCGAAAGAATAAAATTAGATGTTAAAGTTGCAGAAATTAAGAGTTAGTTTGTTCTTTGACAATATTATTTTTTTGCTCAGCGTCTTCTTGTTTATTATCTAAATTATTTTTTGACTTTGCAGCTACTACTTCAGATAATATTCTTGAAAAGTGATCTGAGTGTTGTAAAAAATTTTCATGGAGTATCTTGTCCCCAGAAGTTAACGCTTCTTTTGCTAAATTTTTATATTTTTCAATTATTCTCTCGAGATTGTGAGGATTTTTATTAATATTATTTCTTGATAAACCGTTTCTATGATTATTTACTTGATGGATTATGCCGTTATTTTTAACGCCATTCCCCGGTCTTCTTGAACGATATTTATTTGATCTTGGTCTAAATCTTCTTATTTTGTCGTTTCTCATTTGTCTTTCATTTTACTAAATAAATAAATTTTAATTTAAAGTTTTTAATTATTTTTATAAATTAATTTAATAGCGTGCTAAAAATACAACGAATATTATTTTTATAATCTTTTATTACAATCTTTTCCCTAAAATTATTAGCTTCTAAAACCTTGGTGACTAAGCCATACTGATTTTTGCCAATTTCTAAAGCCAAAATACCATTTGATTTAAGGATATATTTGGATTTGTAAATAACTTTTTTAATAACGTCAAGTCCATCGTTTCCTCCATCTAGGGCTATTATTGGTTCGAATTTTTTCACATCGTTGGATAAACGTTTTATATCTCTTCTTACAACATATGGTGGATTAGAAACAATCAAATCAAATTTAATATTTCTGATCTCATTGATAGATTTGTGTAAAAGTTTACTTCTATTTAATAATTTAAACTTTTTAAGGTTTTTTTTAGAATTAATTAAGGTACTTTTACTTATATCTATTCCTATGCCAGTACTTTTATTAAGATTTTTCAAAATTGAGAGCATTATGCATCCGCTACCTGCACCTATATCTAAAAAAAATAGCCTTTTATTTCTATAAATTTTTATTATTTCTTCGATTAGTAGCTCGGTTTCGGGTCTTGGTATAAGTGATTTGTTATCAACGTAAAAGCTTTTGCTCATAAATTCTTTATTTTTTATAATATAAGCAATTGGTTCTTTTAGAGATCTTCTTATAATAAGTTTTTTAAATTTCTTAACTATCTTATTTGTAACTTTATCTTCGTATATTAATAATTTTTCTCTTGTAATTTTTAAAATATTAGAAAGAATTATTTCTGAGTCCAAACTGTAGCTACTTATATTATTTTTTTTAAGTATTTCGGAACCAGCTTTAATTAGCTCTGTTGTATTCATCATTTTAATTTAAGTTTTGTAGTTTTAGATCTTGGTCTTTTAATCTTAAACTTTCATTCATTTCTTCGTGGATGTCTCCATTAAGAAATTCCTCAAGCTTATGAAGGGTAAGATTTATTCTATGATCTGTAACTCTCCCTTGGGGAAAATTATAGGTCCTTATGCGCTCTGATCTATCCCCTGTTCCAATTTGACTTTTTCTGTCGCTTGATCTCTCTTTTTCTTTTTTTAATTTTTCAGCCTCATATAATCTTGCTCTTAAAATTTTTAAAGCTTTAGCTTTATTTTTGTGCTGTGATTTTTCATCTTGTTGTGTAACAACAACTCCTGTTGGGACATGTGTAATTCTTACGGCACTATCGGTAGTGTTAACTGACTGCCCTCCCGGTCCACTTGATCTAAATACATCAATTCTTAACTCGGACTCGTTTATTTTAATGTCTACGTCTTCAGCCTCTGGAAGAATAGCAACTGTAGCAGCTGAGGTATGCACTCTTCCTTGCGCTTCGGTGGACGGAACTCTTTGAACTCTGTGAACACCTGACTCATATTTCAGATAAGAATAAATATTATCTCCCTTCACTGAAAAAATTATTTCTTTAAATCCGCCAGCCTCACTTTTTGAAATACTTATTATATCTATTGACCACTTTTTTTTAGAAGAAACTTTTTCGTACATCCTAAATAAATCTGAAACAAATAGGGAAGCTTCTAAACCTCCAGTGCCAGCTCTTATCTCTACTATAGCATTTTTTTCGTCATCCCTATCTTTGGGTAATAAAAATATCTTTAGTTTTCTCTCATCATCTGTATTTTTTAATGCGGCTGTCTCTAATTCTTTTTGCGCTAATACAATGATTTCTTTATCATTTTTCTTGTCATTAATAATATTATTCAAATCTTTCTTATTTTTATCAAAGTTAATATAATTTAGTGCGGTACTAATAATATTTTTTAAATCAGAGTATTCTTTTGATTTTTTTGCAAATAGTTTGGGGTCAAATTTTCCTTGAGAAAGTTCTTTTTCCAATGAATTATACCTATTTACAATCTGTTTGACCTTATCAATTGGTATCATTAAATTTAATTTTTTATTTCGTTGGCTTTTGACTCGACTAGATCAACAACTTTTTCTATTATAGACTGGCTAGCAACTTTATTATGAGGGATACCTGAGAGATATAATAAATTGTTTCCTTCTCCTCCACCTGTTAAACCAATGTCGGTTTGAGATGCCTCACCAGGGCCGTTAACCACACATCCAATAATCGACAAAGTAATAGGTTTTTTTATATGAGATAACTTATTTTCTAAAATTTTAACAGTTTCAATTACTGGAAAAGCTTGACGTGCACATGAAGGACAAGAAATTATTTGAACACCTCTAGAACGTATTCCTAAAGCTCCGAGTATTTCAAATCCAGCTTTGATTTCCTCAATAGGATCTGCTGATAATGAAACTCTAATCGTATCTCCAATACCTTTCATTAAAAGACCACCAATACCAATAGACGATTTTATGCTCCCTGTTAAAAGACCACCTGCTTCTGTAATTCCTAAGTGAAGTGGATAATCATAAAGTTTCGATAACATTTCATATGCTTTTACAGCTAAAAAAACATCTGAAGATTTAACGCTTATCTTAAAATTAAAAAAATCATTGTCTTCTAAAAATTTAACATTATAAGTGGCGCTTTCTACTAAAGCTTCAGGACAGGGTTCTTTATATTTTTCAAGAATATTTTTTTCTAAAGACCCAGCATTTACTCCAACTCTAATTGCGCAATCATAGTCCTTGGCGGCCTTGATTACCTCTTTTATTCTTTCTTTTGATCCAATATTTCCAGGATTAATTCTGAGGCAACTTGCTCCAGATTTTGCAGACTCGATCGCTCTTTTGTAGTGAAAATGTATATCGGCAACTATAGGTATATTTGTGGACTTAATTATTTTTGAAAGAGCAGCTGTTGATTCTTCGTCGGGACAAGAGACTCTTACTATGTCAGCCCCAGCCTCTTGTAATTGATTAATTTGTCTAATTGTAGAATCTGAGTCAGAGGTAATCGTATTTGTCATTGACTGAACAGAAATTGGAGAGTCGCCTCCAACAAATATATTTCCAACTTTAATTTTTTTTGTTTTTCTTCTATTAATTATTCTGTGCGGTCTTATTTGCATTTTTTTTAATCTAAATTAAAAGTTTTGTGCAATTTTTTTACTGCATCTATTGTTGATTTTTCATCTATAATAACTGAAATTTTAATTTCAGAGGTAGAAATAGCTAAAATATTTATTTTTTCTTCTGCCAATGATCTAAACATTTTATATGTTATTCCTGGAGTTGCAACCATTCCGGCTCCAACTATGGATATCTTTGAAACTTTATCATTCATATTCATCTTTTCATACTTTATTTTTTTGTTTGCTTTTATTAATGAAATTGCATTTTTACTGTCTTGTCTTTTCGTAGTAAATGTTAAATCTGTTCTTTTGCCATCAGTAGAAATATTTTGAATGACCATATCAACATTTATTTGGTCCTTTGAAAGAGGTTCAAATATATCTGCTGCAACACCGGGTTTGTCTTCTACACCTAAAAGAGTAATTTTAGCATCATCTTTTGAATATGCTACACCTGTTACCGCTTTGTTATAATCAACATTTTCCTCATTGTTTATATCTGTGCCTTTTCTCTCTGTAAAAGTTGATTTTACATGAATTGGAATATTATTCATCATGGCTGCTTGAACAGCAGAAGATTGCATTACTTTTGCACCTAGCGATGAAAGCTCCAACATTTCTTCGTAAGATATTTTGTCAATTTTTTTTGCAAGAGGAATTTTGTTAGGATCAGAAGAGTATACTCCATCAACATCAGTATAAATTTCACAACTATCTGTTTCAAATATTTTTGCAATAGCAACTGCAGTTGCGTCTGAACCGCCTCTACCAATCGAAGTAATTTCCCCAGATTTTGAAATACCTTGAAATCCAGGAATTACAGGTATGCCACCTTCTGATAAATAATTATTTATACTTTCTACATTCATATTAATTATCCTGGCGTTTGTATGTTCCCCTTCGGTTATAATAGGAATTTGCCAATTCATCCATGACTTTGCTTTCACGCCTAAATCACTCAAAGCCCCAGCCATAAGTGCACTTGTAACCTGTTCGCCTGACGTTAATAACACATCAAGTTCTCTTTTATTAAATTTTTTTGATACTGACTGAGAGTGAGCTATAAGATTATTGGTTGTCCCGGCCATAGCAGAAACGACCACGATAACATTGTTACCGCTATCGTGTTCTTTTTTGGCAATTTTTGCCGCATGAACAATCCTTTGGATTGAACCAACGGATGTTCCGCCAAATTTTAATACTTTTTTTGTCATACCTAGGTTTTATTATAAAAATAATTAAGTTAAAATTAAGTTAATAAAATATAATAAGGATTTAATGACTACAATAAATCAAGAAGAAATTCAAAAGTTTTCAAAATTAGCCGATGAATGGTGGGATGCAAATGGCAAGTTTAAACCCTTACATGCATTTAACCCAATTAGAATTAAATACATAATTGATAAATGTACCTCAAATTTTAAATTACAAAATGACAATACAAAACTTTTATCGGGTTTAAAAATATTAGATATTGGTTGTGGTGGTGGTTTAGTTTGCGAACCGCTGTGTAGATTAGGTGCTGACGTCACAGGAATTGATGCATCAAAAAAGAATATAGAGGTTGCAAAAATCCATTCAAAAAAAAATAATTTAAAAATTAAGTATTTAAATACTTCTCCCGAAAAAAATGAAATTAATGAAAAATTTGATGTTGTGCTAAACCTTGAGATAGTAGAACATGTTGATAATTTAGATTTGTTTTTAGATTCAGCAAATAAAATGTTGAAAAAAAATGGAATAATGTTTGTAGCAACAATTAATAGAACATTCGAATCTTACATTAAAGCAATAGTTGGTGCGGAGTATATTTTGAGATGGCTTCCTATAGGAACGCATGATTGGCAAAAATTTTTAAAACCTGAAGAGATAGAGCAGAAATTCGATGATCTTAAACTCGATAAAGTAGATTTGAATGGTTTTAAATTTAATATTTTTTCAAATAATTGGAGTCTTAGCAAAGACTGTTCGGTTAATTATATTATTGTAGCTAAAAAAACTTAGTTGTCTTTATTGTTGTCAGGCCAGGGTATTGTTGCAACTTCAATTCCTTCTTCTTTAAGGTCCTCTGCTTCTTCAGTAGTAGCTTTCCCATATATATTTTTATTTTTTCTATTATCGTAATAAATATTTCTCACCTCTTTTGGAAAATCTTCTCCTACATATTCGAAATTTTTTTCAACGAAATTTTTCATTTTAATTAGATCCTTGCGGATTTTTTTAATTTTTTTTGTAAATTTAATATTTTTTTCCTTATTTAAAACACTTGGTGACATAATAGATTTTTGGATTGTGTGAACACCGCAAAATGCACACTTGATCATTTTTTTTAATTTTAATCTTTCAAATTCTTTGGAGTCTGAAAACCAGCTTTCAAACTCATGTTTATTTTTGCATTTTAAATTATATTTAATCATTAATTTCTATAATCAGCATTAATATTCACATAATCATTTGTAAAATCGCAAGTATAACATTCGTATGAACCTTGTCCAAGTTTAAGATTTACCTCAATCAATATTGAGTCCCATTGCATATATTCTTTAAGTTTTTTTTCATCATATTCTTCAGAAATTTTTCCTTTCTCTGCAACTTTTAAATCTCCAAATTTAATCTCTATTTTCTCAGGAGAAACTTTTTCACCTGATTTTCCTATCCCCATTATTACTCTTCCCCAATTAGGGTCTTCCCCGGCCATTGCGGTTTTAAATAATGGTGAATTAGCGATTGAAAATGCAATTTTTTTTGCCATTTGCTGAGATCTTGCATTTATAACTTTAACTGTAACAAATTTTTTTGCACCCTCCCCATCACTAACAATTTGTTTTGCCAAATTTAATAAAAGCCTATTTAAAGCATCTTCAAAATCTTTTAACTTTGGGTCTAACGCGTTATATATCTTTCCGCTTTTTAATTTATTTGTTGAAAAAATTGCAACCATATCATTAGTAGAGGTGTCGCCATCTACGGTTATTGAATTAAATGAATTTGCAACCGCCCTTTTTAACAAACTTTTTAAAAATATCGAGGGAATATCTGCGTCTGTAAAAATAAATGACAACATTGTCCCAAGATTTGGTGAAATCATACCTGAGCCTTTTGCTATTCCGCAAAGTCTTATATCGTGGTTTCCAAGCCTACATTCCTCATAAGCTAATTTTGGTCTTGTATCAGTGGTCATTATAGATGAAGCCGACTTAAACCAAACAAACTTATTTTGCTTTTCTCTTAGTTTTTCGACTAGTATAGGAATATTTTCCTTTATTTGTTTTGTTGGAAATTTTTCACCTATTACTCCTGTTGATGCAAATAAAATTTCATTTGGTTTAACAACATTGGTTGTTCCCTCTTTTTTTTGAGCCTCTCTCAGAGTTAAATTTTTTGCAAGAACTTTAGAAATTGTATCCAATGACTCTTGACCTTGGTGGCCAGTGAATGTGTTTGCATTTTTAGTATTTACTAACAGAGATTTAATTAACGTTTTTCTTATACCTTTATTCCATGTAATAGATTCTGAACAAATTGTTGAATTAGTGTAAACTGCAGCGTAATTCGCCCCTTCTTTAAAATAAAATAAACATAGATCATCTCTGCCACTACCGTATAAATCAGCAGAAACAGCAGAAATTTCTAAACCATCAATCTCCTGAAGTTGTTGAAATTCCCCCATTTTCGACAATTTGGGTTTATCTTTTAAAAAATTTTTAAGGTTTATGGTCATGTAAATATCTTAATTCATCACTATATAATATATACAAACTTAAAATGAATTTTATTACTACAGCATTAAATAAATTATTTAAAAGCACTAATCAACAGGAATTAAATAAGATTAGGCCAATCGTAGTAAAAATTAACGATTTAGAGAAAGAATTTTCTAATTTTAAAGAAAGCAATTTTTTCGAAAAAACAGCTGGGTTAAAAAAAAATCTCTTAGAAGGTCGTAATATTGATGAAATCCTACCTGAAGCTTTTGCACTTGTAAGAGAAGCAGCAAAACAAACTTTGAACGAGAGACATTTTGATGAGCAGATAATTGGAGGGGTTATTTTACACCGTGGAAACATTGCTGAAATGAAAACTGGAGAAGGAAAAACTTTAGTTTCAACATTGCCTGCTTACCTAAATGCTCTAAGAGGGGAAGGAGTACATATAGTAACAGTAAATGATTATCTTGCTAAGAGAGACTCGGAATGGATGGGTAAAATTTATAATCGTTTAGGATTAAAAACAGGATGTATAACTAATGAACTAGATGATATTGAAAGAAAAAAAAATTATAATTTAGATATTACTTACGCAACAAATAATGAATTAGGTTTTGATTATCTCAGAGATAATATGAAATACGATTTATCGGAGATGGTACAAAAGAATAGAAATTTTTGTATTGTTGATGAAGTCGACAGCATATTAATTGATGAGTCGAGAACGCCTTTAATAATTTCTGGAGGAATAGAAGATAAATCAGATCAATATTTTCTCGCAAATAAATTCGTATCAGTTTTAGAAAAAAAAGATTTTGAATTAGATGAAAAAAATAAAAATGCAATATTATCTGACTTGGGAATAGATAAAGTTGAAAAAATGTCTAAAGAATCTGGTTTGCTCAAAAATGATAATTTTTATGACCCCGAAAATATGAATTTAGTTCATCATATCAACCAGGCTTTAAGAGCAAATTTTTTATTTCAAAAGGATAAAGATTATATTGTTAAAGAAGAAAAAATTCGAATTATTGATGAATTTACTGGAAGAGTACTTGAGGGTAGAAGGTTCGGCGATGGTCTTCATCAAGCAATCGAGGCAAAAGAAAATGTTCCAATTCAGAAAGAAAATCAAACCCTGGCTTCTATAACATATCAAAATTATTTTAGACTTTATAAGAAATTATCAGGAATGACAGGAACAGCTTTAACTGAGTCAGAAGAATTTCATAATATTTATAAATTAAATGTAGTTAGTATTCCTACGCATAAGAAAATGATAAGAAAAGATTTAAACGATCAAATCTTTAGAACTGAAAAAGAAAAAAATTCAGCAATATTAAAAAAAATTAAAGAATGTAGCTTAAAAGGTCAGCCAGTTTTAGTTGGTACTACAAGCATTGAAAAATCTGAAAAGTTATCTGAAATTTTTAAAAAAAATAAAATTTCCCATAACGTTTTAAATGCAAAACATCATGAAAGTGAAGCAAACATAATAGCTGAGGCAGGAAAAAGTAATACGATAACTATTGCCACAAATATGGCTGGAAGAGGAACAGATATCCAATTGGGTGGAAATAAAAATTTAGAGAAAATAGAAAATATTAAGATTGATAAGCAAAAAGTATTAAGTTTAGGTGGCCTGTGTATTGTGGGTACAGAAAGACATGAGAGTAGAAGAATAGACAATCAGCTTAGAGGAAGATCTGGAAGACAAGGTGATCCTGGCTCCTCAGTTTTTTATATAAGTTTAGAAGACGATTTAATGAGAATATTTGGAGGTCAATCTATAGATGGTATGCTTAAAAAATTGGGATTGAAACAAAATGAATCTATTAATCATCCTTGGATTAATAAAGCTATGGAAAGAGCTCAGCAAAAAGTAGAGGCCAGAAATTTTGAAATAAGAAAAACTCTTCTTAAATTTGATGATGTGATGAATGATCAAAGACAGGTTATTTTTAGCCAGAGGTTAAAAATATTACAGACAGGAGAAGTGAAAGACATGATTTATTCTTTTATGAATGAAATAAATAAAAATATAGAGAATGCATTAGAAAACTATAAAAATAGCAATAATTTAAAATTATTTTCTAATGAAATTAAAACGAATTTCGGAAATGCCTTTCAACAAGAGCAGGTTGAAAATTTTGCAAAAATGAGCAAAAAAACACTATTGGAAAACATCAAAAAAACCTTCGAAGAGAAAAGAAATGAACGTATTAAAGTTTTAGGAAAAGATCAAAACAATGAGGTAGAGAAAAGAATTTTTTTACAAATGCTAGATTTTTTGTGGAGATCACATTTGCAGTACTTGGAACAGCTAAGACAAGTCATAGGTTTAAGAAGTTACGGGCAGAAAGATCCACTTGCAGAATTTAGAAAAGAAGCTTTTGAACTTTTTGAAGGTTTATTATTTAAGGTAAAAGCTGATACAATAAAATTTTTAATGAACCTTAAAGTCGTTGTTGAAGAAAAAGAGAATAATGAATTAAAAACTGTACCCATAGAAAGGAAACAAAAAATTTCTAGAAATGCTCCATGCTCATGTGGTTCTGGAAAAAAATATAAGCATTGCCACGGTAAAGTAGCTTAAACTAAATATAAATTTTATCAGCTAAACCAAAACAAAGAATAGCACTTAACAAAGTAAGAATACCTGGAGCGATTACTTGTTCAATTGATGTTTTTTTAGTGTGTCCAAGTTTATTTATAAACATGTTATAATTACCTACTAAAAACAGAACAAGATTTTGAACGAAAACAAGATTAAAAAAGGCCCATGTAGCCTGAACCCCGTTATCTCTGACTAATAGAATGTAAAGCGCCATTAATATAGAGCCCATAAAAAAACCACCAAAAAATCTGACAATACCAGCACCGGATACGTGCATTCCGTATTGTTTTAAAAAAGATTTAGTTTCGATAACAGATTTATAAGCGTAAACTCCATATGCAGCAAAATGAACAATAAATACTGTTAAGTAAAAAATTCCATTAAAATTTTGAATCATAATTAATTTTTAAATAAAAAAAATTTAAAATAAAAGTAAAAAATTATTAAACTTTTTTTAAATTATGATGTTTCTCTTGTATTTTTATTAACCGACTGTGTAAAAGGTATGGTTACTACTGTCGCACTAACAGGTTTAACTGAATACTTTTTTGGAAGATGAACTTTGTATTTTTTACCGTAGTTGCCAATCGGAAATCCACTTTTGCTTAGGTGCCCTTCATAAGGAACATAACCCATGGCTATGTTTATTTTTTTCTCAGGATGATACCAAGGAGAAGTTATAAATCCAACGGGTTTACCTCCTTTATCGTTTGATATTAACCAAAAATCATTTGCATAATCCTCGACAGGTTTGCCGCCAAGCTCTAAACCGACGAGTTGAAGTTTGTAAGGTTTTTCTCCTTTTTTGAGTTGTTCCTTAATTTTTTCTAGCGCATCTTTACCTACATAATCTTCTTTTTTATTCCATTCACCTTTGCCAGATAAAGAGACCTGATATCCTAAATTACACTGAAACGGGTTATGTTCGTGATCTAAATCTTGGCCCCAAGATAAAATTCCGGCCTGAATTCTTCTATGATGAGCTGGCGCAATAACCATTAATTTATGTTTTTTTCCAACTTTTAGTACAGTGTTCCACATGTCTTCGGCATATAATGTTGCATTTCTTAAATAAATTTCATATCCAGCCTCTCCAGAAAATCCTGACTGAGAAATCACACAATCTCTTCCTCCTATTTTTGCCTTAGCTAAACCATAGAATGGGATATTATCCATATCTACTTGGTTGCCAACTAAGTCTTTCATTAAGGCTTTCGATTTTGGGCCTTGAATTTGAACTGGGCAAGCATCTATTTCGTCTATTTCAACATTGAATCTTTTATCAGCATTTACGCCTTGTAGATATAAACCAATGTCAGAGTCTGATAAACTAAACCAAAACTCATCATCTTCCACTCTTAATAAAACAGGATCGTTGAGTACTCCGCCTTTATAATTACAAAGAATGACATAACGAGCTCGCATTGTAGAAATTTTTGTAGCATCTCTAGTGATCACATAATTTACAAATTTTTCCGCATCTGGTCCTTTAACTCGAATTTGTCTTTCAACAGCAACATTCCACATAGTTACGTGATTTTTAATTGCTTTGTATTCGACCATGGCACCACCTTTTTCAGGCCTTACATAACCTCTGGGATGGTAAACACGATTATAAACAGTAGCTCTCCAACATCCGGCTTTCATTGATAAGTGCCAATAAGGTGACTTTCTTACTCTTGTAGATATTAACATTTCTACTTTTGTTGGACCGCTCTGTCTTAAATTGTATGGTACGTGTCTGTCTGATTGATCTACTGATGTTTGGTGTCTTAATTTATCGTAATTGACTTTTTCTACTTTATAGGAATTAGGAATTTTAGGCATAATTATTTTTAACTAACCACTTATTTGTCTCATTTAATCCGCCAAATGTATAAATATGAAAATTATTTGTTGAACCTTTAATTTTATTTATCAAATCGTTTGGGTCAGAAGGTCTAAGTAAATCAAGCGCCTTTGTTGCATTAGACTTTAAAAAATTAAGAGAATTTTTTGCACCCACAATGTTTGCAAATTTTATTAGACTGGTAATTTTTAAAGGTCCTGTAATCCCAACGTGTACTGGCAAATTTTGTTTTGAAATAAATTTATTAATTGGATCTGGGTTTAGTAGCCATTGCGTTACAATGTAGTCTGCAAACGGTTTCTTATCTTTCATGGCTTTCTCCAAACTTGAATCCGATATATCAGGGGAACCCTCGGGATGTCCAGCAATTCCTATCTTAAAACCCTGAAATAAACCTGTCTCTAAAAGTTGTAGAGAACAATGATAATCTCCTATTGGTTCTGCACTACCACCAATGACAAGAGCTTGTTTTACGCCAAAATCTTTACACATCGAGACATAGTCTTTTAAATCGTTTAAGTTTTTGATTGATCTTGCAGGGAAATGGGGTACAGGATTAAACCCGGATTGGACTAGTTCTTTTGCCTTGTTTGCTACATGCCTAAAGTCGTTGCCCGGCAACATTGTAATGTAAACATCTTTAACCTTAGGTAAAACTGAAAGGTCTGTCTTCATTGTTATCTCTAATGAAAAATGCATATTTCCCGGGATATATCAGGGGACCCCTCGGCGTGTCCAGAAAAATCAATACAAGAAGGGTTTGACTTTGTGTCTCTATAATAGTCAAATAAGTTTTGGGGGAAAATGAAAGTACTTTGTGTTTTATACGATGATCCTAAAGGGGGTATGCCGAAGAGTTACCCTGTGGCGAGTTTACCAAAATTAGATAAATACCCAGATGGCATGGCATTACCAACACCTAAAGGGATAGATTTTAAGCCTGGTCAATTACTTGGGTGTGTTTCAGGAGAGTTGGGTTTAAGAAAATTTCTAGAATCCCATGGTCATAAATTAGTCGTTACATCAGATAAAGATGCAAAAGGATGTAAAGCAGACAAAGAGTTAATAGATGCAGATGTAGTTATATCTCAACCTTTTTGGCCCTATTATTTAACAAAAGAGAGAATTCAGTCAGCAAAGAAATTAAAAATGGCTATTACCGCTGGTATTGGATCAGACCATGTAGATTTGCAAGCTGCAATGGATAATAAAATTGACGTAGTTGAGGTAACTTACTGTAATTCTCGATCAGTAGCAGAACATATTGTTATGATGATTTTGTCTTTAGTAAGAGATTATCACAACCAACATAGTATTGTTAATCAAGGTGGTTGGAATATCGCTGATGCGGTTCATAGATCTTACGATGTAGAAGGTATGCATGTTGGCACAGTAGCAGCAGGACGTATCGGATTAGATGCATTAAGAAAAATGAAGCCATTTGACGTTCATCTTCACTATTTTGATAGGCATAAATTACCTGATTCAGTTGAAAAAGAATTAAATTTAACATTTCACGAATCTGTAGAGTCTTTAGTTAAAGTTTGTGATGTAGTTACAATCAACTGTCCTCTTCACCCTGAAACAGAAAATTTATTTGATGACAAATTAATAAG
>PAGZ01000026.1 GCA_002704625.1 Candidatus Pelagibacter sp. | reverse complement strand
TTAAATAAAGTTAAATATTTTCTAAAAAAAAAAAAAATTTAAAAAATTTAAGATTGTATTGGAACCATCAAAAAAAAATACTGGACCTGCTATTCTGGCCTCTACTCTTGCCCATATTAACAGTTCAAATAACGAATGGGATAGTCCCTTAATTTTTCTTAGTTCAGACCATTTGATTTATAAAGAGAAAGTTTTTTACAAAGAAATAAAAAATAATGCAAAGAAACTTTCTAATAACAATATTTTCATTTTTGGTGCAAAACCATCCTTTCCTTCAAATAGTTATGGTTATTTTTTAACCAAAAAAAACAATAACAAAATTATTCAAGTAACCAATTTTGTTGAAAAACCCAAACTTTCAATTGCTAAAAAATTAATTAAAAAAAAAGCATATTGGAACACTGGTATGTTTTTTGTTAAACCTGCTTCCCTAATTTATAATTTTAATAAATTTTGTCCTCAAATTTATAATTCTACACTAAAAGTATTTTCCAGCTTTTCTAACACAAAAGTTCTTAACAATATTTATTTTCTCGATAAAAAATTATTTAAAAAAATTCCCGCAATATCCTTTGATTATGCAGTTTTGGAAAAAACAAAAAATATAAATGCAATTAAACTAAATGTGCCATGGAGTGATCTTGGAAGTTGGAAAGAAATTTTAAATATTTATCATAAAAATAAATTAAAATATTTTAATAAAAAAAATGTTTATCATCGACCTTGGGGAAAATATATAAATCTCTATAAGGGAAAAAATTTCTTAATTAAAGAATTAACAATAAATTCAAAATCATCTATTAGTTTACAAAAACATCGTCACAGAGCGGAACATTGGCTTGTTAAAGATGGAAAACCTATAATAACTCTTAATAATAAAAAATTTCTCAAAAAAAAGCATGATTCCATTTTTATACCTCAAGGTACGATCCATAGAATAGAAAATCTTTATAAAAAACCTGTCAAAATAATGGAAGTTCAAATCGGAAGTATTTTGAAAGAGAGCGATATCATCAGATATAAAGATATATATGGAAGAGTTAAGTAATTTTAATTTCAATTGGTGTATGGTCGGAAGGTTTAACTTGTGATCTTGGTTTTTTATCAATATTAACTCCATCAATTTTATCAAGTAAATTATTTGAGACCAAAAAATGGTCTATTCTTAATCCATTATTTTTAGGCCATGCTCCTGATGTATAATCCCAAAAAGTATAATCTTGTTTATCTTTATAAATATAACGGTATGCATCATGAAAACCTAAATTTATCAATTCAATAAGTTTTTTTCTTATTTCAATTTTGAATAGAGCATCATTTTCGTATTTCTTATAGTCATGAACATCTATTTTATCTGGAATAATATTAAAATCTCCCCCGATAATAATATTTTTATTTTCATTTAAAGTATTCTTAATTTTTTTTATAAAAGAATTTAGCCAATTTTTTTTATAAGTATATTTATCTGTATCAATTGGGTTTCCGTTTGGAATATAAACATTAATTAATTTAATTTTTGAATTTTTGTTTTTGATATCAGCTGTTATTACTCTTGATTGCTTTTTTTCATCTATAAAAAAATTTGTATTAATTTCATTTATTTTATCTCTAGATATAAATGCAACTCCATTGTAGCTTTTTTGGCCCAATACATAAGAATTATAACCAGCCTTTTTTATATCCTCGAACGGAAAGTTTTTTTCTTCTGTTTTAATTTCTTGCATCATCAAAATATCAGGTGATGATCTTTTTAAGTATTTTAAAATATTATATATTCTTGCTCTTACGGAATTAACATTCCAAGATGCAATCTTCATTAAACTGAAAAAGACAAGCCGCATCCACAAGATGAACTAGCCTTGGGATTATCTATAACAAAAGAATTTCCTATAAGTTCTTTCTTAAAATCAACAGTAGAGCCGGCAATAATTTTTAAGGAATTTTCATCAATAATAGTTTTATCGAAAATCTTATCTTGAGAATTTATTTTGTCGTCAAAGGAAAAATTATATTTGAAGCCTGAACATCCACCTCCTAGAACTGATATTCGAAAATATATATTACTCTTTTTTTCCGAGATTATCCTAAGGATTTCTCTTTTAGCCGCATCAGTAAAATCTATTTTATTACTCATAATTTAAAAATAATGTATTATATTATTTTATCATATCTTATGAAAAAAAACGAATATTCTAAATTATCTATACCAATTAAGTCAGCCGGAAGAATTTACAATGAAAAAACAAGCCCTTTTAGAACTCCTTATCAAAGGGATAGAGATAGAATAATACATTCAACATCATTTCGCAGACTTAAACATAAAACGCAAGTATTCGTTAATACAACAGATGATCACTTTAGAACAAGAATAACACATTCCTTAGAGGTTTCTCAAATAGCCCGTACATTAGGAAAAATTTTTAATCTTAACGAGGATTTGTGCGAAACTCTTAGCTTAGCTCATGATTTAGGACATCCGCCTTTTGGCCATTCAGGAGAAGATGCTTTAAATGATTGTATGACGAGTTACGGTGGTTTTGATCACAATATTCAAACCTTAAGAATTGTAACTTTAATTGAAAAAAAATATTATAAATTTAATGGATTAAATCTAACTATTGAAACTTTGGATGGTCTATTAAAACATAATGGAGCTATTTCCGACAGATCTAGCTATGATGAAATTCTGGGAAGAAATATTTTTAAAGGAAAAATTAATTTTTTTAAAAATCCTTCCCTCGAAGCTCAAATATCATCCATTTCAGATGATATAGCCTATAATAGTCATGATATTGAAGACGGATTAAAAGCAAATTTATTCAACTTAAAAGATCTTAGAGGAGTTCCTGTAATTTCAGATTTACTAAAAAAACATAAAAAACTTATAAGTAAAAAACAAAAGGATTTAGTAATCAGACAAATTATTAGAGATACAATTAATGAGTTAGTAAAAGATACAGTCAATAATACGAAAAGAAATTTAACAAAAAATAAAATTAAAACTATTAGTGATGTTTATAATTCACAGAAAAAATTGGTAAATTTTTCAGAAAAAATGTTTAATTTTGATTTTCAAATTAAATCTTTTTTAATGGACAATATGTATCAACATAAAACTGTTTTAAATAAAACCAAGAAAGGAGAAAAAATTATAAAAACCCTTTTTCTTAAGATTAATAAGAACCCTTTAAAGTATCTTAAAAAAAATTCATTAAAAAATCAGTCAAAAGAACGAACTATTTGTGATTTTATAGCTGGAATGACTGATAGATATGCAATAAATCTATATAACTCTTTAAAATGAATCTTTTTAATAACTATTTAAAACTAATAAAAAAATCAATAATTAAACATAACAAAATTATCGGTTTCAATTCAAAAACAGAATTAGATAAAATAATAATTGAAAGTCCACCAGATAAATTTGATTACGACTTATCATCAAATATTGCTTTAGTATTATCTAAAAAGATCAATCAAAATCCAAGAATAATAGCTGATAAAATTAAAAATATTCTTCAAAAAGAAATTAAGGATTTTTCTGATATTTATATAGCAGGTCCAGGTTTTTTAAATTTTAATTTATCACACAAAGCTTGGATTAATATAATTAACATGATTTTAAAATCTGGAAAAAAATTTGGTATTAATAAAAGCAAAAATAAAATTAATATAGAGTTTGTTTCAGCAAATCCAACTGGACCTATGCATATTGGCCATTGCAGAGGAGCTGTTTTTGGTGATGTATTGTCAAATTTATTAAAATTTAATGGAAATAAAATTACAAAAGAATTTTATATTAATGATTATGGCAATCAAGTAGATGATTTTTCAAAATCTGTGTTTTACAGATTAAGAGAAATTAAATTTGATGAAGAATTTCCAAAAGATCAGAGTTTGTATCCGGGCAATTACATAATTGACATATCAAGAAAAATATTAAAAAAAAATCCTAAAATTGATCTCAAAAGTTTTGATAAGATAAAAAATAAATTAAAAAAAATCTCAATTCAATACTCAATGGATATGATAAAGACCGATCTAAAAAATTTAAATATAAAACATGATCATTTTTTTTCCGAAACTAAACTTGTTAAAGACAAAAGTGTTCAAAAAGCTATAGATCTATTAAAAAAGAATAATTTTGTTCAAGAAGGTTTTTTAGAACCACCAAAAGGTGAAGAAAACATAAATTGGAAAAAAACAAAAAGATTAATTTTTAAATCATCTTTATTTAATGATGATACTAACAGAGCTTTAAAAAAAGATGACAACTCATGGACCTATTTTGCCAACGATGTTGGTTATCATCACACTAAAATTCTTAGAAGGTATGACTATTTAGTAAATATTCTTGGAGCTGATCATACTGGCTATATTAAAAGAATCTCTGCAGCTGTAAATGCTTTATCGAAAAATAAAATCAAACTAATTTGCAAAGTATGTCAGCTTGTTAAATTTATAAAAAACGGACAACCTTTTAAAATGTCAAAAAGAGAAGGGGATTTTATTACAATAAAAGATGTTCTTAACGAAGTTGGTAAAGACTCAGTTAGATTTATGATGCTTAACAGAGGTAACGAAGTTGAAATAGATTTTGATTTTGATAAAGTTTTAGAAAAAAGCAAAGACAACCCTGTTTTTTATGTTCAATATTCATATGCAAGAATAAATTCTTTATTTAGATCATTAAATCTTAATTTAAATAATAATATTAATTTAAAAAATAAAGATTATTTACCAAATCCATATGAAATAAAACTTTTAAGAAAAATTATTGAGTGGCCAAAAATTATTGAATTGGCTTCTAATAAACTGGAACCTCATAGAATACCTTTTTATCTTTATGAAATTTCAACAATTTTCCATTCTTATTGGAGCAGAGGTAATGAAAACCCTAAATATAAGTTTATAGTTAATGGAAAAATAAATAATCCGCTTTCCTTAAAAATTTTTCAATTAATAGCAATTATTTTACAAAATGGAATGTCTATTCTTGGAGTCTCTTTACCTAAAAAAATGTAATGTTTAATAAAATTAAGACCGTTATATATTTTTCTTTATTAGTAATTTTTTTTATATCAATTTCTCTATATTATTTTTCAGATAGTAATAAAAATAGAATAATTAAAAATAGGAAAAATCTATCAAGTAATATGGATATAATATTAAAAAATTTGCCTATTTTAAAAAATGATACAAATAATATAATGAGTTATGAAACTACCGAGACAGAAAATAAAAAAATTAAAAAAAGATATTTTTGGGACTTATTAAAATAATTTATGAATAGAAAACCTATTATAATTAGTTTAAGTGGATTTAAATTAACTAAGAAAGAAGAACGATTAATTAAATTTCATAAACCTTGGGGTATTATTTTGTTTAAAAGAAACATTGCTTCATTTTATCAGCTTAAAAATTTAACTAAAAATATAAGACATTGTATTAAAGATCCATATTATCCTATTTTAGTTGATGAAGAAGGTGGAAATGTTTCTAGATTTTCACATCTTATAAATACGAGAGAATTTTCGCAAAACTTTTTTGGCAAAATTTATGAAAATAATTTGAATGATGGTATTCACATATATAAATATTATCTAAATTCAATTTGCTCAGTATTAAAAAAAGTTGGAATAAATATTAATACAATTCCAGTCATGGATTTACTGCAAAATACTTCACACAACATCATTAAAAATAGGTGCTTTTCTAAAAACAAAAATACAATAAAAAAACTTGGAAATATTTGCGTTAATACATTAAAAAATAATAAAATAGGATCTGTCGCAAAACATATTCCTGGCCATGGTAGTGCTAATGCGGATAGTCACAAAAAAATTCCCATTGTCAGATATAACATAAAAAAACTTGCTAAAAACGATTTTTACTTATTTAAAAACCTTAATTCTCATTTTGTAATGACCGCACATGTTTTGTTTAAAAAAATAGACCCCAAATATGTAGCGACACAATCAATAAAAATTATTAAAAAAATTATTAGAGACAAACTAAAATTCAAAGGTTTAATAATTTCAGATGATATTTGTATGAAAGCTTTAAAAGGTGATCTTTTACTAAATGCAAAATTATCACTCAAATCAGGCTGTAATATTGTGTTATATTGCGGTGGTAAGTCAAACGAGTCTTTAAAATTATTGAGGGGTTTACAAAAAATTGATAATTTTACTCAAAAAAAAACTCAACAATTTTACAATTTTTTAAGATAATATCTATTAATGGAATCAAATTCAAATATTGATATATCAATTGACATACCAAACTATTCTGGTCCTCTTGAAAAATTACTTGATCTAGCAAAAAACCAAAAAGTTGACCTTACTCAAATTTCAGTTACTAAATTAGCTGATCAGTTTCTCGAATTTATAAAAGACTCAGAAAATTTAGATTTAGCCTTTGAATATCTTATTATGGCAACATGGTTAGCCTATTTAAAATCAAAACTTCTTTTACCAGAAGATGAAGAAGACAATTTCAAAGCATCTGAGATAGCTGAAAAATTAAAAACTCAACTTAAAAAATTGGAATTAATAAGACTTTTGTCTGATCAGTTAATAAAAAAAGAAAGAATTGGAAAAGATATTTTTTATAGAGGTATGAGTGGAGGTATAAGGTCTGTCAATAACACAATTTATAAAGTCACATTGTATGATCTGTTAAAAAGCTATTCTAATAGTAGAGTTCAGTCGCTATATCAAAAAGTTAACATACCAAAACTACCGGTAATGACCACTCAAGAAGCAATAAAAGAAATTAAAGAAAAAATGAAAAATATCGATGAATGGAAAAAAATACAAGATTTAATTCCACAGTCTTTTAAAGAGTCAAATAAATTTAAAAGAACAGGACTTGCCGCTATTTTTTCTGCAAGTCTCGAATTAGTGAAAGATGGTGTTGTAAATCTTATGCAAAAAAATCTTTTTGAAGATATTTATATAAGAACGGCTAAGCATACCCCTTTAAATTTGAAAGGAAAAATAAATAATTAATGAAAAAAAATAAAAAAAAAAATAATATTATAAATTTTCCAAGAAAAAAATCTGATTTAGAAAGGCAAGTTGAAGCAATAATTTTTGCTGCTGACGAACCTCTTGATGTGGAAACAATTTCAAAAAGAGTTGGCTCTAGTACAAATGTTAAAAAAGTTCTAGAAAATTTACAAGAGGATTATTCTGAAAGAGGTATAAATTTAGTTTTTAAGTCTAATAAATGGTCTTTCAGGACAGCTATTGATTTATCTAAATTAATGTCTTTACAGAAATCAACACAAAAAAAATTATCTAAAGCTACCATAGAAACTTTAGCCATTATAGTTTATCACCAACCAGTAACTAGATCTGAGATTGAATCAATCAGAGGAGTGGCATTTGCTTCAAATACACTTGAAATTTTATTAGAATTAGATTGGGTTAAACCTGCTGGGCGCAAAGATGTTCCGGGAAAGCCTATACAATATGCTACAACAGATAAATTTTTAGAGTATTTTAATATAGATAAATTATCTGATTTACCTAGTGTAGACGAACTCAGCTCAGCCGGCTTAATCGATGATGCCTCGATAGACTCTTCAATTTTTGGAACAGGTAAATTTTTTAAAGAACAATCTCTAAAAAGCAATGACACTCTTTATAGAGATATAGATAAGGTGATCAAAGACACGCCTAAAAATGAAGAATAAATATATTTATTTAATCTTTTTTTTTGTATATAGTTTAACCTTATGGGAATAAGTTTTTGGCAAATAGCTATAGTAGTTGTGCTTGTTGTTTTATTATTTGGTAGAGGGAAAATTTCAAGTTTAATGGGAGACGTTGCTAAAGGAATTAAGAGTTTTAAAAAAGGCATGTCTTCTGATGATAAAGACCAGTCCAAATCAGATACAGATAAAGATTCAAACTCACAAAGTTAAAAATTAATAATAATGCCTCAAATTGGATGGTTTGAATTAATTATTATTGTAGTAGTTGCTATATTGGTAATTGGTCCAAAAGATTTTCCTAAAGTTTTAAATAAGATTGGAAACTGGATTGGATCTACTAAAAGATATTTCTCAGATATACAAAATAAAGTATCAAAATTAGAAGACGAAATAGACGAGAACATTTCTCCTGACGAGAAGTATAAAAATCAAGAAAAAGAAAATAAAAATGAGTGAAGATACAAACGAAAGCTCCTTTGTAAGTCATCTAACTGAACTTAGAAAAAGATTAATTCATTCATTAATATTCATATTTATCATTTTTATAATTGGTTATGTTTTTGCAGAAAATATATATAATTTTTTAGTTGAACCTTATGCCAATGCAGTTCGTGATGACAATGTAAGTAGAAGATTAATTTTTACAGCTTTACACGAAACATTTATAACATATCTCAAATTAGCTTTTTTTGCTGCTCTTTTTCTCGGTAGTCCTATTTTATTGGTCCAGATTTGGAAATTTGTTGCACCGGGTCTCTATAAAAATGAAAAAAAAGCTTTATTACCCTATTTAATTGCCACACCAATTTTATTTCTACTGGGAGGTATGTTGATTTATTATTTAGTTATGCCATTGGCTATTAAATTTTTTCTTTCTTTCGAAACTGTTGGTCAGGCAAATACTCTACCGATACAGCTGGAGGCCAAAGTTAACGAATATTTATCATTGATAATGAGATTAATCTTTGCCTTTGGTTTGAGTTTTCAATTACCAGTTTTATTAAATCTGCTTGCAAGAGTTGGCGCAATTGATTCAGATTATCTAAAAATTAGAAGAAAGTATTTTGTTGTAATTATATTTGCTGCCGCAGCCATACTAACACCGCCAGATCCAATTACACAAATTGGTTTAGCAATACCTTTGTTGATACTATATGAATTATCTATATTATCAGTAAAAATAACTGAAAAGAATAGGGATAAGGATAATGCATAATCTTAAATCTATTAGAGAAAATCCAGACATCTTTAAAAAGAAAATATTAAATAGAAATGTTGATATAAATTTAAAAGAACTTTTAGAATTAGATAAAAATAATAGAGAAACTATACAAAAAAAAGAAAAATTAGAACAAGAAAAAAAAAAAATATCAAAATCTAAAGATAAAACTCTTTTTGAAAAGTCAAAAAAAATTTCTAACGAAATTAATTTATTAGCAGATAACCAAATAAGTATTCAAAAAAAAATTGATGAAATTTTGAGAGAAATACCAAATATACCTTTAGATGATGTTCCGATCGGAAAAGATGATAAATCAAATAAAGAATTAAAAAAAGTTGGTAGTATACCAAAATTTAATTTTAAAGTTTTATCACATGATGAAATTGGAAAGACATTAGGTCTAATAGATTTTGATTTAGCTACAAAAACATCAGGATCACGTTTTGTTTTTTTAAAAGGAAAATTTGCTGAATTAGAAAGAGCTATATCTAATTTTATGATTGATATTCATACAAAAAAATTTGGATATCAAGAAATCTCACCTCCATTGATTGCTTCTGAAGATACTATGTATGGAACTGGTCAACTACCAAAATTTGAAAATGATCAATTTGAAATTAAATTAGATAGCAATAAAAAAAAATTTTTAATTCCAACTGCAGAGGTCATTTTAACCAATATGGTACGTGAACAATCAATTGATTTTAAAAAATTACCTATCAGATTGGTAGCCTCTACAGCTTGTTTTAGAAAAGAAGCAGGAAGTTACGGCAAGGATACAAAAGGAATGCTCAGACAACATCAATTTTATAAAGTTGAATTAGTTAGTATTGTTGAACCTAAAAAAACAACGTCTGAACTTGAAAGAATGATTAGTTGCGCTGAAGAAATATTAAAAAAACTAGAATTACCGTATAGATCAATTTTATTATCCTCTGGGGATATGGGATTTAGTGCTGAAAAAACGATTGACCTTGAAGTTTGGATCCCATCTGAAAATAAATACCGTGAAATATCAAGCTGTTCATCTTGTGGGCAATTTCAATCAAGAAGAATGAAAGCTAAATACAAAGATGAAAATAATAAATCACAATTTTTAGCAACATTGAACGGATCTGGACTGGCAATAGGACGAACACTCATCGCTGTTATTGAAAACTATCAAAACTCTGATGGAAGCATCACTATACCAGAGGCTTTAAGACCATACATGGCAAATTTAGAGAGAATTTAATTTTTTTTTAAAAAACTAGTTGTTAAAATAAAATTATTAATATATTTATTCTTAAATTATGAGTAGCTCAACATTTGCACAATTTATACCTTTAATATTAATATTTGTGATTTTTTATTTCTTTTTAATTAGACCACAACAAAAAAGAGTTAAAGAACACAAAGAAATGGTTAAAAATCTTAAAAGAGGTGATGAAGTAATTACCTCAGGTGGTTTAATCGGAACAGTTGATAGAGTATTTGAAGATGATCGTGTTGAATTGGTTATAGCAGAAGGTGTAAAAGTAATAGCTATAAAAAATACAGTTCAAAGCCATCTTAAAAAAGAAGTTAAAAAATAATTATTTGTGTTAAATTTTTCAAAGACAAAAGTCTTATTTATTTATTTAACTTTTTTATTAATTAGTATTTTTTGTATTTCAAATTTTTTAAAATCTGAAAACTTATTCTTTAAAAAAAAAATTAATCTCGGCTTAGATTTGCAAGGTGGCTCTTATTTACTTCTAGAGGTTGATACCTCATCTTTAGAAAAAAAAAGACTTCAATCAAAAGTCATTCCAATTAAAAAAATGATGAATGAAAAATCTATCAGTTTTAGTGATTTTATTATAAATAATAAAAATATTAGTTTTAGGTTAAAGGAAAAGGATATCTCAAAATTTGAGAAAAGTTTTATAAATCAAAAACAAAATGATATTAATATTTATTTGGATGAATATAATTCTTTTGAACTTGAACATGAAGTTGTTAATCAAAAAGTAAATGTTTACTTGTCAAAATATGGCATTATAAAATTAAGAACAGCCGCGGTTAATCAGTCAATAGAAATTGTTAGAAGAAGAATTGACGAAATTGGTACAAAAGAGCCGTCTATAATTAAAAGAGGAAACAATCGTATCTTAGTTGAATTACCTGGCATTAAAGATCCGGAGAGGATCAAAGAATTGTTAGGTAAAACTGCGGAACTCAGTTTTAGACTTGTTACTAACGATACAGGTGAATTTGGAGTTGAAAAGTATACTATCAAAGATACTCTTGAAAAAATATCTGTAAGCAAAAGAATAATTCTAAGTGGTGAAAATTTAGTTGACGCACAACCAAAATACGACAATTTAAATAATGAACCTATTGTTGCTTTTTCATTAGACAGATTAGGTTCACAAAGATTTGGAAAAGTTACAAGTCAAAATATTGGCAAAAGGTTAGTGATAATTCTAGACAACGAAGCAATTAGTGCGCCAGTCATAAGAGATGCAATAACCGGAGGTAATGGTACAATATCAGGAAATTTTACTTTTCAATCTGCTACTGACTTGGCTTTACTTTTAAGATCGGGTGCCTTACCTACGCCTTTGTCTGTTGTTGAAGAAAGAACAGTAGGCCCAGATTTGGGAAAGGACTCTATAGAGGCAGGAGTTATATCTCTAATTTTTGGTTTTTGCCTAGTGATTATTTTTATGTTTATTAAATATAAATCTTTTGGGTTTATTGCAAATATTTCACTAATATCTAATTTATTAATGTTAGTTGGAATTTTGACTCTTTTAGAAGCAACTCTAACTTTGCCAGGTATTGCTGGAATAATTTTAACCGTTGGAATGGCAGTTGATGCAAATGTACTTATATTCGAAAGAATTAAGGAAGAATTAAATAATGAAAATTCTAATATTGCTGCTTTCGATTTAGGTTTTAAAAGATCGATAGTTACTATTTTAGATGCTAATATTACTACATTAATTGCTTCTATTATCTTATTTGTTTTTGGATCAGGTCCAATTAAAGGTTTTGCAGTTACACTTTCGATAGGTTTGATAACAACTCTATTTTCAGCTTACTTTATATCAAGACATTTGACATCTATTATTGTTTTTAGAAATAGAGACAAAAAATTATTAATATGAAAAAAATTAATTTTGAGTCAAGATTTAAACTAGCAAATATAATTTCTTTAATATTGTTTTTTCTAAGTTTATTATTGATTTTCTTCAAAGGCTTGAATTTTGGTATAGATTTTAAAGGTGGGACTTTAATAGAACTTAGGGTGGATCAAAAAAATATAACAATTTCAGATGTAAGATCATCATTTTCGAATATGAATTTAGGAGATTTAAATGTTAAAGAATTTGGAAAAAAGGGTGATTATTTAATAAAATTTGAAAAAAAGACTTTTGATAATAAAAGTAATATTAAAATTATTAAAGAAACTGTTAAAAATAAACTTCAAGGCAAAGTAGATTTTAGACGTGTAGAAAATGTTGGTCCCAAAGTTAGTGATGAATTATTAAATTCAGGTCTGATTGCTATAAGCTTAGCTTTAGGTGCAATGCTTTTTTATATTTGGGTAAGATTTGAATGGCAATTTAGTATTGGTTCAATTCTAGCAATTTTTCACGACGTTATAATTACAATTGGTCTTTTTTCTTTACTAGCATTAGAAATAAATCTTTCGATAGTTGCAGCTGTTCTTACTATTGTTGGATATTCAATGAATGATACCGTTGTAATCTACGACCGGATAAGAGAAAATCTTTCTAAATTTTCTAGTCTTAAGATCGCTGAAATCGCCAATAAATCTATTAATGAAACTTTATCTCGAACAATAATTACATCAGTAACAACATTATTGGCTTTATCGTCAATTTTTGTGCTCGGAGGTGAAATCTTAAGAGGTTTCTCTTTAGCTATGATAATCGGAGTTATCATTGGAACTTATTCATCAATTTTTGTAGCTAGTCCCGTATTAAAATATTTCAATGTAAGTTTTAAAACTATATCAAAAGAAAAAGATATAAATTAATACAAATTTTGTGCAACTACCATTGATAGAAGCATTGGTAATGACAGCAAAGTATTTACTCTAGATGTAATTGTAGCTGTTTTAAGATGTTTTGGTTTATCTTCAGGTGCACATTCCACTATGCCAAGAACTTTTTTTTGATTTGGCCATATAATGAACCACACATTAAATGCCATGATTATTCCCAACCACATTCCAATACCAATTGCCGTATTTTTTCCTCCACTACCAATTCCTAGTATCATTGCATCATGCACATAACCATTTAGATAAGCTACTATTAAACCAGTTATTATTGTAGCTAACGCTGCCCATCTAAACCAAAATAAAACTGCAGGAGCTATTACTTTTATAATTCCTGGCTTTTGTTCATCTGTGAGTTTTGGCATACTTGGTATTTGAACAAAATTTAAATACCACAGTAATCCTATCCACATTATTCCAGCTAAAACATGAAAATACCTAAATAACCAACTCCAAAAAAGTCGGTCAAACGCCCAATCACCTCCACCAAAATAAAGTCCTAAAAAAAGCAATATAGCAAGAACTACTGACAGGTGAACTGTCTTAGACAAGGATTGTAAAATACCAACCATGATTTACTATAACATAAATTGATAATTTATGCTGTTTTTTTCATTTTATTGTTTATTAAATTTTTGAGGAATTTTCCTGTATAACTATGTGACATTTCAGCGATCTTCTCAGGTGGACCCTCAGCAATGATTTTTCCACCTTCAGCGCCACCTTCAGGGCCCATATCTACTATCCAATCTGCCGTTTTAATTACATCTAGATTGTGCTCGATGACAATTACTGTATTACCGGTGTTCACAAAAGCTTTTAAAATTTCCAAAAGTTTTTTAATATCGTGCGAATGAAGACCCGTTGTTGGTTCATCAAGTATATAAAGAGTTCTTCCTGTTGATCTTTTAGATAATTCTTTAGCAAGCTTTATTCTTTGTGCTTCTCCACCAGATAATGTTGTAGCTTGTTGACCGATTTTTATATAGCCCAAACCAACATGTTTTAGTGTTAATAATTTTGAGTAAACAGCAGGAATATTTTCAAAAAACAAACAGCCTTCTTCTACCGTCATGTTTAAAACATCAGCAATATTTTTGTTTTTAAATTTAATTTCAAGAGTTTCTCTATTATATCTGCTACCTTTACAAGCATCACAAGGTATATAAACATCAGGCAAAAAATGCATCTCGTATGTAATAACTCCGTCGCCTTCGCATGTTTCACATCTACCACCTTTAACATTAAAAGAATATCTTCCAGGTTTATATCCTCTGGTTTTAGACTCCGGTAGATTTGCAAACCAATCTCTTATTGGTCCAAAGGCACCAGTATAGGTGGCTGGATTTGATCTTGGTGTTCTTCCAATTGGTGATTGATCTATATCTATAACTTTATCTATAAGCTCTGTACCTTTATAATTTTTGAATTCCTTTGGTAGTTTTCTAGACTTATTATTATTTAATAATAAATTAAGAGCATTAAAAAGAGTTTGCAAAACTAAAGTTGATTTTCCACTACCGGATACACCTGTTATACAAGTAAACGTTCCTATTGGAATTTTGAGGTCAACATTTTTTAAATTATTTCCCGAAGCTCCCAATATTTCTAAAAATCTTCCATTTTTTGCTGCTTTTCTTTTTTTTGGTACTTCAATAAATTTTTTTCCAGAAAGATAGTTTCCTGTTATACTATTTTTATTTTCTACTATTTGTTTTAGATTGCCTTGTGCAGTTATATTACCGCCATTCAATCCAGCTTCGGGACCCAAGTCAACTATATGATCGGCGTTTTCCATTGTTTCAGTGTCGTGCTCAACAACAATTACTGTATTCCCAAGATCTCTTAATCTTTTCAAGGCATCAATTAACTTTTTATTATCTCTTTGATGCAAGCCTATAGATGGCTCATCCAAAACATATAAGACCCCAGTAAGACCAGATCCAATTTGCGATGCCAACCTTATTCTTTGCGATTCTCCGCCGGATAAAGTTCCAGACTCTCTTGAAAGAGTAAGATAGTTTAAACCGACATTTAATAAAAAATTCAATCTTTCGTTAATTTCTTTTAAAATATGATGTGCAATTTTTTTATCTCTCAGAGATAAAATATTTTCAAGATTAGAAAACCATTTTTGAGCATCTTCTATAGAAAATCGAGTAACTTCACTTATATTTAATTTATTTACTTTAACACACAAAGCTTCGTCTTTTAATCTTAGTCCTTTGCACTTTTCACAATTTGTTTCGCTTTGATATTGAGAAATTTCTTCTCTTTTCCAATCGCTATCTGTTTCTAAATATCTTCTTTCCAAATTATTAATTACACCTTCAAAAGTTTTCTTTGTGTCATATTTTTCGTATCCGTCGTCGTAGTGAAATTTTATTTCATCTTCATCTGAACCATAGAGAATGATATCTTGAATTTTTTTTGGAAGTTTTTTCCATTTTGTATCAAGACTAAATTTATAATGTTTAGCTATAGAAGCTAAAGTTTGAGCGTAATACATCGAGGTTGATTTTGCCCACGGTTCAATTGCACCGTCTTCTATACTTTTATTTTTATCTGAAATTACTAAGTTTGGATCAACATTTAAATTGTGTCCTATTCCTTCACATTCTTCACAAGCTCCGAATGGGCTGTTAAAAGAAAATAATCTTGGTTCAATTTCTTCTATTGTAAAACCACTTTCTGGACATGAAAATTTTGATGAAAAAGTAATGCTTTCTTTTTTTCTAAATTTTTTTGGTAATGTTTCGTTTTCATATTCCGTTATTAACAAACCATCTGATAAATTTAACGCTGTTTCTATACTGTCAGCCAGTCTGTTTCCTAGTTTTGAATTCAAAACTATTCTATCTACAACTATCGAAATATCGTGTTTAACTTTTTTGTTTAAATTAGGAAAATCATCAATGTCATAATACTCACCATCAACTTTAATTTTTTGAAAACCTCTTTTTTTATAATTAATTATATCTTTTTTGTATTCGCCTTTACGACCCCTAACTACTGGTGATAATAAAAAAATAGTTGAACTCTTCGGTAGAGTTTTAACTTTATCCACCATATCACTAACCGATTGTGAAACTATAGGTTTGCCTGTAAATGGAGAATAAGGAATGCCAATCCTAGCATATAAAACTCGCATATAATCATAAATTTCAGTTACAGTAGCTACCGTCGACCTCGGATTCTTTGGTGCATTTTTTTGTTCAATTGAAATTGCCGGACTTAGACCTTCGATTAGATCCACGTTGGGCTTTTTCATCTTGTCAAGAAATTGTCTTGCGTATGCGGATAGGCTTTCAACATATCTTCTTTGACCTTCAGCATAAATTGTATCAAATGCTAATGATGATTTTCCTGAACCCGATAAGCCTGTAATGACCACTAATTTCTCTTTTGGAATTTCTAAAGAAATATTTTTTAAATTGTGCTCTTTAGCCCCTTTAATCAATATCTTTTTTAACATCTTTTACACACCTTAAAACAGAATGAGCTTATATTTACAACGCAAATATGCTATATTATTTTTTTATTCATTATAATAAATCTAAGTAATTATGTCTGGAAGCTTAAATAAAGTACAACTTATAGGTAGATTAGGAGCAGATCCGGAAATCAAGCAAATGGTTAATGGTAAAAACGTCGCAAGGCTTAGTGTTGCTACTAGTCAAAGTTGGAAAGACAAATCAACAGGTGAGCGAAAAGAAAAAACCGAGTGGCACAGAGTTGTAATTTTTAATGAAGGCCTTGTTAATATTGTTCAACAATATTTAAAAAAAGGTGCAAATATATATTTAGAAGGCCAATTAACAACAAGAAAATGGAGAGATGAAAAAAGTGGCCAGGACAAGTACTCAACCGAAGTTGTTTTACAAGGCTATAATTCTTCTTTAACAATGCTTGATGGAAAAAGCAAAAGTAACAATAATTTAGAAAGCGATCAAAGCAAAAGTTCTTTGCCTAACGATGAAATGTCACAAGTCAAGTCTGATCTTGATGATGAAATTCCGTTTTAAACTAAATGCAAAAAGCAGAGATTAAAAACAATATAATTTCTAAATCAATTTACGTTCACCGTGAGATGAGTAGTTCTTATTTGTCTTATGCAATGAGCGTAATTGTAAGTAGAGCTTTACCCGATGTTAGGGATGGACTTAAACCAGTTCATAGAAGAATAATTTACGCAATGTATAAAGGTGGTTATGACTGGGCAAGACCTTTTAGAAAATCAGCACGTATAGTTGGAGATGTAATTGGTAAATACCATCCGCACGGAGACCAAGCTGTTTATGATGCGCTTGTAAGATTAGTTCAAGAATTTTCAATGAGTTTACCTTTAATTGAAGGTCAGGGAAATTTCGGCTCTATAGATGGAGATCCACCCGCTGCTATGAGATATACTGAAACTAAACTTTCTAAGGTCGCTCAATTTCTTACAGAGGGTCTTGAGAAAAACACAATTGATTATAGAAATAATTATGACGATACTGAAAGAGAACCAACCGTTTTACCATCCCAATATCCAAATCTACTAGTTAATGGAGCTGGTGGTATAGCTGTCGGTATGGCAACAAGCATACCCCCACACAATTTAGGTGAAGTGATTGATGGTACAATTAATTATATAAAAAATAAAGATATTACAATTTCTCAACTTATGAAAATAATTCCTGGCCCGGATTTTCCAACAGGTGGTGTAATTATAGGTAAAGACATAATTAAACAAGGTTACAACAAGGGTAGAGGTTCTTTTAAAATAAGAGGTGAGATTGACGAAGAGCCTTTAAAAAATGGAAAAACAAGATTAATTATTAAGTCAATTCCTTATCAAGTTAACAAATCAGTATTAAATGAAAAAATTGCCGAATTATCTAGAGATAAAAAAATAGAAGGCGTTAGTGATATAAGAGACGAGTCAAATAGGGATGGAATTCGCGTAGTTGTAGATCTTAGAAGGGGTGTTGAGCCAGAAACTGTGCGAAGACAGCTATACAAACTAACTTCCATTGAATCTTCATTTGGATTTAACACATTAGCTATTGTTGATGGCAAACCAAAAGTGTTAAATTTAAAAGAATTCATTTCTGAATTTGTTGATTTTAGAGAAAAAACTGTCATTCGAAGAATTAAATTTGATTTAAAAAAAACAGAGGAAAGAGCTCATGTTTTAATTGGTATTGCAACGGCAGTTGAGAATATAGATCCAATTATCAAAATTATTAAATCATCAAAAGATACAGAAACAGCCAAAAAGAATTTGCTTAATAAAAAATGGTCAATTAAGAAAAGTTCTAAATTAGTAAAATTAATTGAAAAAAAACAATCTGTATCTAAGTATCAATTAACAGAAATCCAAGTTAACTCAATATTAGATTTAAAATTACAAAAGTTGACCGCATACGGTATCAATGAGATTGAGACAGAAATAAAAAAACTATCTGAATTAATTATTTATTTTAATAAAATTTTAAAATCAAAAAAAGATTTATTAGCTCTAATAATTAATGAATTAGAGGAAATTAAATCTAAATTTTCTGTTAAAAGAAGAACCAAAATAATTGATGCAGTCTTAAATTATAGTATTGAAGAAACAATACAAAAAGAATCCGTTGTAATTAATATTACAAATCAAGGTTATATTAAAAGAGGCTCTCTATCATCTGTAAAATCCCAAAAAAGGGGCGGTAAGGGTAAAACTGGTATTACTACTAGAGAGGAGGATTTTGTAATTAGGATACTATCTGGAAATTCACATAGTCAGGTTTTGTTTTTTTCTTCTCAAGGTCTTGCATATAAGCTAAAGGCATGGAAAATTCCGAAAGGCAGTTTAAATTCTAAAGGAAAATCTCTTTTTAATCTTTTGCCATTAAAGAGCAACCAATCAATTACATCCACAATGTTATTACCTGAAAATGAGGATGAATGGAAAAATCTTTTTGTAGTTTTTGCAACTTTAAAAGGCAAAATTAGAAAAAATTCTCTTATTGATTTTTTAAATATAAATGCAAGTGGAAAAATTGCAATGAAACTTGATGACAATGATAAGATTATAGGAGTAGAAAAATGTACGGAAAGCCAAGATATAATGCTAGGAACTAGATTTGGTAAATGCATAAGATTTATGTCTAAAAAACTTCGTCTTTTTAAAGGAAGATCCTCTAAAGGAATAAGAGGAATTGACTTAGCCCCAGATGATAATGTGATGTCACTATCTGTTGTTGATAATGTTAAAGAGGCACAGTCTGCTGTAAAGAAAAATGGAGCTAAAAAAGAATTTATTGATAAATATATATTATCGATAACAGAAAATGGATATGGCAAACGTACTTCTTTTTTAGATTTCAGAGTCACAAATAGAGGTGGAAAAGGCATTATTGGAATTATAAATTCAAAAAGAAATGGTAACGTAACATCAACATTAATCGTTTCTCAAAGTGATGAAATAATACTATCTACTGATAAAGGACGTGTCATAAGATGCGCTGTTAAAGAAATAAGGGTTGCAGGTAGAAACACTCAAGGCGTTAGAATCATAAAACTTTCAGGAGAAGAAAAGGTTGTTTCGGCTATTAAGATAGAAGATAATATTTCTTAATGTACAAAATTGGAATATATCCAGGAACCTTTGATCCAATAACTTTTGGTCATATTGATATTATAAAAAAATCACTTAAAATAGTTGATAAACTTATTGTTGCAACTACCGACGCCTCTGACAAAGAATATTTATTTTCGGTTGATGAAAGAATTGAGATTCTAAAAAAATCGCTTTTTAACGATATAAAATTAAATAAAAAAAATATTAAAATCATCTCTTTTAACAGTCTTACAGTAAAACTTTGTAAACAATATAATGCCACAATAATAGTACGTGGACTTAGAGCTGTTTCAGATTTTGAATATGAATTTCAATTAGCTGGAATGAATAAAAAATTGGATAAAAAAATAGAAACAGTTTTTTTGATGTCTGATATTGAAAACGAGATAATTTCATCAAAATTTATTAAGGAAATTGGAAAATTAAAGGGTGATTTAAAAAAGTTCGTATCTAAATCTGTTATAAAAGCCATTAAAAATAAGTCTTGATGAGAAAATTCTTTTATTTATTTTTATTTTTTTTATTGATAATTAGTAATAAATTAATTGCTATGGAAAATAAAATTATTATGGAGATAGAAGCCGGAAAAGTTGAAATAGAACTTTTTTCGGATGCTGCACCCAATCATGTAAAAAGAATTTTAACTCTTGTTAAAAATAAAGAATATGATGGAGTCGTTTTTCATCGAGTCATTGATGGTTTCATGGCCCAAACCGGCGATGTCCAGTTTGGTAATTCAAATAAGAAATCTTATAATATTAATAGAGCAGGAACTGGCTCATCTGATTTACCAGATTTAAAAGCAGAATTTAATAATATTCCTCATGATAGAGGAATTCTTTCTATGGCTAGATCGTCAAATCCAAATAGTGCCAATAGTCAATTCTTTATTTGTTTCGAATCCTCCCCTCATCTTGATAGGCAATACACTGTTTTTGGAAAAGTAATTAGTGGAATGGATTTAGTTGATAAAATTAAAAAAGGTGATGGTCCTAATGGATCCGTTAAAGATCCTGATAAAATAATTTCTATTTCAATTAAAAAATAAATATAAATGAATTCAAAAAAATTTTTTTTTGAATTAATCAAAAATAAAAATAATTGCAGATTAGGAAAAATAATTACTCCCCGAGGATATATTGATACCCCAGCATTTATGCCCGTAGGTACACTAGGTACAGTAAAAGGCATTTTTACAGATGATATTCTTAAAACTGGAACACAAATTATTTTGGGCAATACATATCATTTATTTTTAAGGCCAGGAATAGATACAATCAAAAAGTTCGGGGGTCTTCATCAATTTATGAATTGGAACAATCCTATACTTACCGACTCAGGTGGTTTTCAAATAATGTCTTTGTCAAAATTAACCAAAATTGATAAAGAAAAAGGAGCTTATTTTTCATCCCATATTGATGGAAAAAAATTTCTTTTAAGTCCTGAAAAAAGCATAGAAATTCAACAAGCAATTAATTCTGATATCATGATGGTTTTAGATGAATGCCCTAAACTAACAAATGATAAAAAAATAATATCTGATGCAATTGATACATCAACTCATTGGGCAGAAAGATCTAAAATTGCATTTGGAATTAACGAACACAAAGCTTTATTTGGTATAGTTCAGGGTGGAATCTTTGAAGATTTAAGAAAAGAAAGTTTAGAAAAACTTCTAGAAATAAATTTTGATGGTTATTCAATAGGTGGCCTAGCTGTAGGTGAAACTCAAGAGCAAATGTTTAATACTTTAGATAGCATAACTAAATTTATGCCTGAAAATAAGCCCAGATATCTAATGGGTGTTGGAACTCCTTCTGATATTTTAGGCGCTGTCAAAAGAGGCATCGATATGTTTGACTGCGTCATGCCCACACGTTCTGGCAGAACAGGTTTGGCCTTCACCTGGGAGGGAAAGCTTAATTTAAGAAATGCCAAATTCAAAACTGATGAATCGCCGTTAGATATTAATTGTTCATTTAAAAATTTAAACAAATATTCAAAAAGTTATTTAAATCATTTAATTAATTCGAATGAAATTTTAGCTTCTATGCTCATATCTCTACATAATGTAAATTTTTATCAAGAATTTATGAGAAAAATTCGTGAAGCTATCAAAAATGGAACATTTGACACATTTTACAAAAAAAACATTAATAAGTATAATTAGTAAATTTATTAATTGAAATTTATCTTTTTTAAATATAAAAAGAATTTCTTTTACGGGCCGTTAGCTCAGCTGGTAGAGCACTTCCCTTTTAAGGAAGGTGTCGTTGGTTCGAATCCAACACGGCTCACC
>PAGZ01000025.1 GCA_002704625.1 Candidatus Pelagibacter sp. | reverse complement strand
AGGATAATCCACCTTTCTCAACTTCTTGTCTAAATTTATCTAATTGTTTTTCTGAAATTCTTCCTTCTAAAAAAGCTCTTGCATACATTCCCGGCGCACTATGTCCCTGAAAATATATTAGATCTCCTCCAAATTTATTATTTTTCGCTCTCCAAAAATGGTTCATACCAACATCATATAAAGTTGCAGCAGACGCAAAAGTTCCTATATGACCTCCAAGCTCTGGATTTTTTTTATTTGCTTTAACAACCATGGCTGCAGCATTCCACCTAATGTATGCTCGTATCTTTCTTTCTAAATTTTGATCGCCTGGAGATCTAATATCTGCGGCAGCAGGAATTGTATTAATATAAGGGGTGGTTCTGGTGTCAGGCAAAACCAAACCTTGAGAATAAGCTTCATCTATAATCTTTTTAAGTAGATACCCCGCTCTAGGTGAACCGTCAGTTTTTAAAACGGCTTTGAGTGAATCTATCCATTCTTGAGTTTCGGCTGGATCAATATCGTCTTTTGAAACAGGTTGAGCATAAATTTTTTGTTTACCATTTTTTAATCCATTAGATTTTTTCTCTTCTTTTATAATTTCTTTTGTTTCGATTATAGGTTTGGGATTTGTATCTTTTTTTTCTGCTCCCCCGTCTATAATTGCCAAGATACTGCCTTCAGATACCCTGTCTCCAATCTTAACTTTTAATTCAGAAATTTTACCCTCGAATGGTGATGGCACTTCAACACTTGATTTATCACTTTCTAATGTAACAATAGGATCGTTTTTTTTGATTTTGTCACCAGGTTTTACAAGGACTTCAATAATTTCTACGTCTTTAAAATCACCAATATCAGGAACAGAAATATTCTTTGCCATGCTGTCATTATACACATTTTTTACACAATTTATCCGCTTTTTTGACACTTGATTTACGCATTATAAATTATGCAATTTTTAAGACTTATTTTTAAAAGAAAAAGAGTAGATTTAGATTCTAAGATACTTATACAAAAAATTTTACTTAGAAAATACTTGGCTAAAGCCAATTAAAAGAACTACACCTATTATAATACCATAATAAATTTGGTATCCTTTAACGGTAAAAGGCAACTTTTTTTTTGATTTTTTAGAATCTTTTCTTATTTGTTTTGATATTTTCATTTTCTTTCAATGCACATTGCTACGCCCATTCCTCCACCGATACATAACGTAGCTAGACCTTTTTTGGAATTTCTTTTTAACATTTCATGTATAAGTGTGACAAAAACTCTCGTACCAGATGCTCCAATTGGGTGGCCTAGAGCTATAGCGCCTCCATTAACGTTAACTTTTTCCATTGGAAGGGATAATTCTTTTACAACAGCACAACTTTGAGCTGCGAAGGCTTCGTTTGCTTCTATTAAATCTAGGTCTTTAGATTTCCATCCTGCAATTTCTAATGCTTTTTTTGATGATGGAATTGGTCCTGTTCCCATTATTGATGGATCTACGCCACAAGAAGCCCAAGATTTAATTTCAGCCAAAGGTTTTATATCCCTTTTTTCAGCCTCTTCTTTTGACATTAATACTACTGCTGCTGCTCCATCATTAATTCCTGAAGCATTACCAGCAGTCACAGTACCATCTTTCTGAAAAGCAGTTTTAAGTCTTTGCAAAGCTTCCATCGAAATACCTTCTCGTGGATGTTCATCTTTTTTAAAAGTGGTACTTCCTTTTTTTAACTGAATAGTGAAAGGTATAATTTCATCATCAAATTTATTTTCTTTTTGTGCCTTTAAAGCTTTTGTTTGTGAGTCAAAAGCAAATTTATCTTGATCTTTTCGTGTAACCTGAAATTGTTGAGCAACATTCTCAGCAGTAATGCCCATGTGATAACCATTGAAAGCATCCCAAAGTCCATCTTTAATCATAGAGTCAATTAATTCTGTGTCACCTAATTTTTTTCCATTTCTTAAATGGATTACGTGTGGAGCTTGAGACATACTTTCCTGCCCTCCTGCAACAACTATATTTGCATTATTAGAAAGGATTGATTGAAAACCTGATGCAATAGATCTTAATCCTGATCCACAAACTTGATTCACTATATAAGAAGGTGTTTCTTTAGGTATTCCCGAATCAATAGAAGCTTGACGAGCTGGATTTTGACCAGCGCCACCTGTAAGTACTTGTCCCATAATAATTTCGTTTATATCAGAAGGTTTTAAATTCGATTTTTTTATAGCATTTGATATTGCAGCTGATCCGAGCTTATGAGCCTGAACATTTTTAAGGGTTCCGCCCAAAGATCCAATTGCAGTTCTTACAGCAGATGTGATTACTACAGTTTTTTTGTGTGACATTAGTAAACTAATTACATGCAAATATATCGGATATCAATGATATATAAAAACCCTTTAAAGTTGCTTGTTTCTTTGATAATTCAAATTATTATGGTCCCATAGCTCAATTGGATTAGAGCGTCTCGCTACGGACGAGAAGGTTGAGGGTTCAAATCCTTCTGGGACCTCCAGATAAGTAATATAGGTTTAAAATGATTGGATTCGAGACAATAGGCAACGCAAACATTACATTCTTTGATAATTCTGTTCCGGTTCTTACAACCGATCCGTGGCTGGACGGAAATCCATATTTTGGAAGCTGGGTTCATAAATATTCTATACCCAAAGAGCAGAAAAATAATATTATTAAATCTAAATATGTATGGTATTCACACGGGCACCCTGACCATTTAGACGAAGCATCTTTTAAGTATTTTAAAAATTCAACTTTTTTAATTCCAGATCATTATGGTGACAGAATTTTTAATCATGTTAAAAAAAATTTTAAATGTATTAAGCTAAAATCAAACGAATGGTTTCAGGTTTCAAAAAATATAAAGCTCAAGTGTTTTAGTGATTGGAACCAAGACGCAACACTTTTAGTAGATATATTATCAAAAGATATCATTTTAAATCAAAATGATGGGAAATCTCTTGGTTGGAGCGGTGCTATAAAAAAAATTGTTAAAAATTATAAGAATAGGTTTTTGCTTAAACTAGCCTGTTGGGGTGATGCAGATATGATCAATATTTATGATGAAAATAATAAATTTATAAAGCCGTACGCATCTTATCAGCCAAATGTTGGAGAAATGTATTCAAGTTCAATGAAAAATTGGAATTGTAATTTTGCTATTCCATTTTCATCTATGCATCAGTATGTAAGAAAAGACTCAATTAAAATGAATGAATTTGTAACACCTCTCCAGAGACACAAAGATGGATTCGACTCAAAGTCCGGAGAATTATTGCCTGCATTTATCAGATGGGACTCTGAAAAAAGTGATTTTAATGAAATTAATCCACCAAAAAATAATCCCGAAATAATTGAACCAGAGACAATCGGAGATTCATGGACAGATGTTTTAGAGAAAGAAGATAAAATATTAATTAAAAATTATTTTAAAAAAATGGAACATTTGAAAAAAAAATTTGGAGAAATAATTTTTAATGTTGGTGGAAAAGAACTCATCATAAAGTTATCAAATAGAAAAGAAAAAATAAGATTTTCTGCGCCCAAAAGCTCTTTAGTGACAGCTATTAAAAACGAAATTTTCGATGATATGTTAATTGGAAACTTTATGAAAACTCAGCTTATAAATGTAAAATCTTTATACCCAGATTTTATACCTTACGTATCAAAGTATGCTGATAATGGCTTGGCCAAGAGCAAGGAAGAATTGCAAGAATATTTTAAACATTACGAATTAACGTCAGCAAATTATTGGAGAGATCTTTTTATAATTAATACAGAAGGTTTTGTAAGAAAAAGCTTTTCTGTAAATAGTCCGATTTATAAAGCAGCAAGGATAATACATAAAAAATTTATAAGATGATTTCATAATGAAAGTAGTTATAATTGATACAGGTAGTAGTAATATTTTGAGTTTAAAAAAAGCAGTTGAAATTTTTCACTCTGATGTAAAAGTAACAACTGAACCCAATTCAATTTTGTCAGCTCAAAAAATATTTTTTCCTGGAGTAGGTGCTTTTAAAAAAGTAATGAAAAGTCTTGAACAAAAAAAATTGACTGACACTTTAATTCAAGCAAATAATAAAAAAATATCAATATTTGGCATTTGTTTAGGTCTTCAATTATTTTTTGATGATAGCGAAGAATTTGGTGAAAGCAAAGGATTGGGGTTGATAAAGGGTAGTGTAAAAATGTTACCAAAAAATTCAAAAAACAACACAAAACTTAAAATTCCAAATATTGGTTGGTTTAAATTAAATTTAAATAAAAAATTTGATAATAAAAATTTTTCTAAGTTTGTAAATTCAATTGATGAAAATTTTTTTTACTACTTTGTTCATTCTTATTTTGTTAATCCAACTAAAAATGAAAATATAGCTGCAACTTACAATTTTGGCGGTCATGAGATACCAGCTATTGTTTCCAGAAATAATTTAATTGGTTGTCAATTTCATCCGGAAAAAAGCGGAAAAAAAGGTTTAGAACTTATATCTAATTTTTTAAAACTTACTGTTTGATAATAATTGATCAATAATATCTTCCGTGTTGTAAGTTTGTTTCCATTTTGGATAATGTTTTTTGAATTTTTTCATATTTGAAATGTACCATATATGATCACCAACTCTGTTTTCTCTCTTAATCATCTTTTTCCCTCTGATATTTGTCAATTTTTGGATAATGTTAAATGCTTCTAAAATTGAGCAATTAGATTTTCTCCCACCACCCATATTATAAATCTCACCTGATCTTGGTTTTTTGAAGAATTCCCAAAAACAAGACACCACATCAAAACTATGAATATTATCTCTAACTTGTTTGCCTTTATATCCAAAAATATAATATCTTTTTTTGTCCATTGCGACTTTCACCAGGTAGGATAAAAAACCATGCAACTTTGCACCTGAGTGATTGGGTCCGGTAATACATCCTGCTCTAAAAGCTACAGTTTTTAGTCCTATATTTCTTCCATACTCCTGAACAACTAAATCAGCATAACTTTTTGATGCCCCAAAAAAACTATGCACACAATCATCGATCGACATTTTTTCGGTAATTCCATTTGCATACAAATGATTGCCATTAATCTCCCATCTGGTTTTTTTTTCGATAAGCGGTAATTTGTTTGGGTTATCCCCGTAAACTTTATTTGTAGACATAAAAATAAAGGGAGAGTCATAACAGTATTTTTTTGTTAGTTCTAAAAGGTTTATGGTTCCCTTAGCGTTAATATCAAAGTCTTTAATCACATTGTTTTTTGCCCAATCATGCGAAGGTTGTGCGGCAGCATGAATTACCATTTTTATATTTTTCTTATATTTTTTAAAAATTTTTTCTAATTTATTATAATTCGTAATATCAACGTTTAAATGCTTATAATTATTTAGATTTTTATTTAATCTATTCTTTATCCAGTTAATATCTCCGTCTTTTCCAAAAAAAAGTTTTCTTGAGTTATTATCAATTCCAAGAATTTCGAAACCTTTTTTGGAAAAAAACTCCGCAGACTCTGAACCAACCAAACCACATGACCCTGTTATTAGAACTAAAGACATTGATTTAAATATTTTTTTTTGTTATTCAATAAATTCATATATGAAATTTTTTCAACAATTATCTTTGCAAAAAGCTGTCATCTTATTTTTCGCAATTGTATTTTTAATTATCCTCATTTTAACACTGGTATTATAAATAAGCTACTAATAACAAAATTATTCCTAAAATTAATCTATAAATTACAAAGATATTTAAACTAAACTTTTTCAGATATTCTAAAAAGTACTTAATAGTTAAATAAGAAAAAACAAATGAAAAAAAAATTGTTAGTAAAGCACCTATATTTAATATTTCATTTTTCTGCTGAATTAGAGCAAATAAACCATAAATACTCCATCCTCCTAAAGCTGGAATCGAATATAAAAAAGATATTTTTGCAGCATCAACCCTATTAAATTTTAAGAATCTTCCTCCAGTGATGATAATTCCAGATCTGCTTACCCCCGGGATTAAAGCTAAAACTTGAAAAAATCCTATCAAAATTGCATTTTTTATATTGAAGCTCTTTTTAATATTTTGGCTAGTTTTAAATTTATCTGAAATAAAAAGCAGAAAACCAAATAAAATAGTTGTCCAGCCGATAATTTCTAATGTTCTTATTTTTGAAATTAAATTGTATCTAATTAAAATTAAACCAATAACAAAAAGAGGTATTGATGAAATAATAATTTTAAAAAAAAGGTTCCTATTTTTAGAAAACTTAAAAATTTCTTCTCGAAAGAAAAACACAACAGCAATAAGAGATCCTAAGTGTGCAGAAAAATTTATAATTAGTTCTACATCCCCATGATCGAAAATTTTTGATAAGAGATTTATGTGCGCAGAGGAACTAACAGGAATAAATTCAGTAATTCCTTGCGTAATCGATACTAAAATTATTTGTAGAAAATTTTCCATATTGACTATTGATTTATATTTTACTCAACCTCCGGTATCATTCAAATTATTGCATATCTGATATGTGCGAAAAAATGAGGAAATACCTTGTTTTTTGAAAAAATGGGTAAGGAACAGTGACCTAAATATCATTTAAAAAACTCATTTAATGGACTATTTTTATATCATGTCAGAAAAAATGCTTAAGTTTGTAAACATTGATCAACAAAATCCACCTAAGAGATCTGTTGGTCAAAGAAAAAATGATTTTAAGGAAATTTATGATGAATACATTAGCAGAAAAGCAAAGGAACAATCTAGCAGGTGTTCTCAATGCGGAGTTCCTTTTTGCCAAGTCCATTGCCCCTTACATAATAATATTCCAGATTGGTTGAAACTGACCGCCGAGGGAAGATTACAAGATGCATATGAACTTTCACAAAGCACAAACAACATGCCAGAAGTTTGTGGAAGAATATGTCCCCAAGATAGATTGTGTGAAGGAAATTGTGTAATAGAACAATCTGGACACGGAACAGTAACGATAGGCTCTGTAGAGAAATATATTACTGATACAGCATGGGAAAAAGGTTGGGTTAAACCCATTAAGGTTCAGAATCAAAAAAAACAATCAGTGGGAATAATTGGAGCAGGACCAGCAGGATTAGCTTGCGCTGAAGAATTAAGAAAGTCAGGTTATCAAATTACGATATATGACAGGTATGACAGACCTGGGGGGTTATTAATTTATGGTATTCCTAATTTTAAATTAGAAAAATTTGTTGTTCAGCGAAGAACAAATTTATTAAAAGATTCTGGTATTAAATTTATTCAAAACTTTGAAGTTGGTAAAGATAAAACACTAGACGAATTAAAAGAAAAACACGATGCGATATTAATTGCGACTGGCGTTTATAAACCAAGAAATGTAGATATCGAGGGAAATAATTTAGGAAATATTTTTCCAGCAATGGAATTCTTAACAGCATCAAATAAAAAAGGTTTAGGTGATAAAGTAAAATTATTTGATGACGGAACACTCAATGCTGAAAATAAAAAAATTGTAGTAGTTGGGGGTGGCGATACTGCAATGGATTGTGTCAGAACTGCAGTAAGACAAAATGCCAAATCAGTTAAATGTTTGTATAGAAGAGATCGAGAAAATATGCCTGGATCTGCTAGAGAAGTGGGTAATGCAATTGAGGAAGGGGTAGAATTTTTGTGGTTATCTAGTCCAAAAAAATTCATTGGACAAAAAAAAGTCAAAGCTGTCGAAGTTCAGAAAATGAAATTAGGTGACCCAGATTCTTCAGGAAGAAAAAAGCCAGTCATTATTGAAAACTCAAATTATGAGTTAGAAGCTGATATTGTTATAAAGGCTTTAGGTTTTGATCCTGAAAATTTACCAAAATTATTTAATTCAGAAAATTTAGCTGTATCTAAATGGGGCACAATAAAAATTGATTTAACTT
>PAGZ01000024.1 GCA_002704625.1 Candidatus Pelagibacter sp. | reverse complement strand
TTGATAAAATTAAATAATATTATGAATATTTGTCTATTAGGAAATAATTTAACAAATCTTGTTTTAGCAAACATATTATTAAAAAAAAAGATTAATGTTCATATTATTTCCCAATCTCAACCAAAATTATTAAAAAAAACTATAAGAACAATTGCAATTTCAAACGATAATTACAAATTTTTAGTAGAAAATATAAAAGGTATTAAAAATTTAGGGTGGCCAACTACAAAAATAAAAATTTTTTCAGAAAAAAATAAATCACATGAGTTGTTTGAGTTCAGTAATCAAAACCAGAATAATTTTTACTTATTAAAATATATTGATTTTTTTAATCTATTAAAAATAAATAAATTTTTGAAATTTGTTAGACTTAAAAATTATGATTTAGAGATTTTGAAAAAAAGAAATTACGATTTAATAATTAACTCAGAACAAAATAACTCAATAACAAAAAAATATTTTCAAAAAAAAATAGAAAAAAATTATGAATCCCTAGCTCATACTGCTATAATAGATCATAAAAAAGTTGAAAATAAAATTGCCACACAAATTTTTACAAAAAATGGTCCATTAGCATTTTTACCTCTATCTAATAATAAAACTTCAATTGTATTTTCAAATAATTCAGTAAAATTAATTAATAAGATAAGTCTCCTAAAAATTATAAATAAATATAACCATCAATATAAGATAGATAAAATCAGTGAGGTAGAGTCATTTCGAATCAAGTTCCTTGTGCTCCGAAATTATATTTTTAAAAATATTTTATCTTTTGGAGATTTAATACATAAAGTTCATCCATTAGCAGGGCAAGGTTTTAACATTACTATCAGAGACATAAAATCTTTATCACATATTATAGATGAAAATATCAAATTAGGTATTGATGATGGTGAAATAATTGCACAAAGATTTCAAGAAAAAAATAAACATTTAAATTACATGTATGGATTAGGAATAGATGCTTTAAACTCTTTCTTCAAAATTGACAATAAGCTAGAAAACAATTTATCTGGACCGATATTTAAAATTTTAAAAAATAACAAATTTTTAAATAAATATGCAATAATGTTATCCAATTAACTTGTATTCAAAATGTTTATTGTAAGGTTTTATTATTAAAATTATCTAAAATATAAGTGTTTAAAATTTCTTCTAACTTTTCTTTTCGCGAACTTAAATTCACACTTTCTAGCAAAACTTGTTTTTCTTCTCGAGAAAATGGAGATGCCATTGATAAAGTATTTATCGTTTGATCTAAACTTTGTTTTTCAATTTCTTTCCAATTAATCTCATAACCTTGTTTTTTGAAAAGCCCTTTAAGATTTTGAAATATTAAATTTAAATCTGAAAATTTTATTTCATTTGATTTTTCAATTAAGTCGCTGGAAAAATCCTCATATTTGACCTCGCATTCTCTATAAAGGTTATCATTATTGACTTCGTCCATTATTTTAAATCTACATATCCCATTAAGTACAATTAAATATCTTCCATCATCTGTTTCATTAAAACTAGTTATTTTACCTGCACATCCCACATTGTATAGATCAGGTTTTTTTAGAGCTCCTGACTTTTTGGGTTGAATCATGCCAATTATTCTATTGCTCTTCATGCTTTGATCAACCATTTGAAGGTATCTAGGTTCAAATATATTCAGCGGAACAGTTGTTCTCGGGAAGATAATAAAATTAGATAATGGAAAAACAGGTAATATATTTGGAAGATCTTCTTTTTTCATAATATTTAAAATATAACATATTATAAATGTTTTCAAATAATTTAGATAAAGAAAAAACAAAAATTATAAATTTATTTAAACAAAAAAAATTTGGTGAGGTTATTAAAATAGGATCTAAATTAAATAATCTAAAACCAAATGATATTCAGTTAATATATCTACTTGGTTTGACCTCAATAAATACTCAAAATTTTATCGAAGCAGAAAAATATTTTGCAAAACTAATATCTCTTAAGGAAAGTGCTGAATTCTATTACACATTTGGAAATATTCAAAAAAAATTAAAAAAATTTAACGATGCAATTAATTCATATTATAATGCTATAAAAATAAATCCAAAGTTTTCTGAGGCATATAATAACTTAGCTAATACTAAAAAATTAATTGGTAAAAGGATTGACGCAATTAAATATTATAAAAAAGCAATTAATCTTAAAGAAAATAATATTGAAGCACTAATTAGCTTATCTACTATTTTAAAAGAAAATAAAAATTTTAAAGATTTAGTAAAAATTTACAAAAAAATATTAGTTTTAGATAATAATAATATAAAAACTCTTTATAATTTAGGATCTGCTTGTCTTTTTTTGGGAGATTTTAATAAAGGTAGGTCTTATTTTGAAAAAGTAATTGAGATCGATAACAGGCATATTCCAAGTTACAGAAATTATGTTTCTATTACAAATATAGACAAAAAAAATCAAATTTTCAAAAAATTAGAAAATATTAGTTTAGATATTTTTAATGATGAAGATAAAATATTAATATTAAGTGCACTCAGTAAAGGTTATTTCGACAAAAAAAATATAGAACTTGGTTTTGACTGTCTTAATAAATCAAATTTAATAAAAAAAGAAAAATCAAATTTTTCTTTAGAAAAAGAAGAATTACAATTTCAAAATATAAAAAATTTTTTTTTTAATATAGAAAATAATAATATTAAATATGAAAATAATTTAAAAAGTATACCAATTTTTATTATTGGTATGCCAAGATCTGGAACTTCTCTAATTGAACAAATCTTGTCCTCTCACTCAGATATTTACGGAGCAGGAGAACTTAACTTTCTTCAAAAAGCAATTGAAAGAGTGGGTCTTGAAAAACCACATAATCTTAATGAATATTTTTATCAAATAAGAAAATCTTATTATGAACAATTGATTAATATTTCCCAAAGCAACCTTATAATAGATAAATTACCTATTAATTTTAAATGGACAGGATTTATAATTAAATCATTCCCTGAAGCAAAAATAATTCATATTGAAAGAAATCCAATGGCTGTTTGTTGGTCAAATTATAAAACTCATTTTGTAGATAGAGGTATGGATTTTAATTTATCACAAGAGGATATAGCTAAATATTATAAATTATACGCAGAATTAATGAAGTTTTGGGGAAAAAAATTTAGTAAAAATTTTTTAAATATTAAATATGAAAGTTTTGTTAGGGATTATGAGGAAAATACGAAAAAAATATTAGATTATCTTGATTTAAAATGGGAAAAACAAATGAAAAATTACCAAAAAACAGACAGAGTCGTTACTACTGCATCTTATCAACAGGTTCGAAACAAAATTAAAAAAAATACATCTAATGAATGGAAAAAATATGGAAACTACCTCAGTAAAATGCAAGAAACATTAACTAGAGAGAAAATTAAATTTTAATTTTTAATATTTAATTTAAAATTTTCCTATTTATTTAACTATTGATAAATTACCTAAAACCCTCTATTTTCCGTCCTTATAGAACAAGCGGGCATAGCTCAGTGGTAGAGCGTCTCGTTGCCAACGAGAAGGTCGTGGGTTCGAGTCCCATTGCCCGCTCCATATTTAGATAATATATATAATTTTTATGATAATATGGATAGCCTCATACCCCAAAAGTGGAAACACTTATTTAAGATCTTTTATAGCATCATATTATTACTCAAAGAAAGGTAAATTTGATTTTAGCCTTTTATTGAAAATACTACAATTTCCATCAGTAAAATTTACGAAAAAAAATATATATTCTAAAATCGAAGCCAGTCAAAGTTGGATTTTTAATCAAAAAGCTTTTTTTTCTGGAGATAAAATTCATTTTTTAAAGACACACAACTCATTACAAGATTATGAAGGTAATAGTTTTACATCAAAAAAAGAAACTTTAGGAGCTATATATGTTGTCAGAGACCCAAGAAACTTAATAACATCATTAACACATCATTATTCGTTGAATTATGAAGAAGCATATTTAAAATTAATTGATGAAAATTCTCAACTTCTTCAAAAAACAAGCGGTAATGATTATAGTAATTTTACTTTTTTAGGTTCTTGGTCTAATCATTATAAATCTTGGAAAAATAATAAAGAATTTAAAATACTTTTTATAAAATATGAGGATTTAGAAAAAAATAAGTTTGAAACATTTGAAAAAATTATTAAGTTTATAGATAGTTTGAAAAATACTAAAAATTTAATTAATGAAAAAAAATTTTTAAATTCTATTAATTCTACCAATTTTGTAAATTTAAAAAATAAAGAGGAAATTGAAGGTTTCGAAGAAAGTATTTCATTCAAGTCAGGAGTAAAAAAGCCTTTTTTTAATTTAGGTTTCAATAACAGGTGGCAAAAAATTTTACCAAGGAATATTTTAGATAAATTAAATATTTCTTTGCAAAATGATTTAAATGATTTAGGATATGAAATAGATGAGTGATTTAGCTGATAAAAAATGTATTCCTTGTGAAGGTGGGATTCCTAGTTTTAATTTGGATGAAATTCACAAATATCTTAAGAAGGTTGATGGATGGGATGTGGAAACTCTGGATAAAAAGGATTATTTTATTATTAAAAATTTCAAATTTAATAATTTTTTAGAGAGCCAATCTTTTGTAAATAAGGTAGGAGAAATTGCTGAGAAAGAAGGACACCATCCAGATATATGGTTTGGTTGGGGATATGCAAAGATAAAAATACAAACCCATGCTATAAATGGGTTACATGAGAGCGATTTTGTTCTTGCTGCTAAAATTGACAAAATTAACTAACATTCAGTGCTTAAAGTGTCTAGTTTTAGAAAAAACAAGTATTATTCCTACCTTATCAGCAAATTTTATAATATCCCTATCTCGAATAGAGCCTGACGGCTGTATAATTGCGCTAACTCCGTTTTGAACTAATATTTCAATTCCATCTACAAAAGGAAAAAATGCATCTGAGGCTCCAAGGATTGTATCATTTTGATCAATTTTTTGAAATTTTTTCATTTTATCAATAGCTATTTTGCAGCTGTCCAACCTGCTCGGTTGACCTGATCCAATTCCAATTGTAGCCCCATTTCTTGATAGTACAATAGCATTAGATTTTACATTTCTACAAACATTAAAGGCAAATAGCAGATCATCAAACATTTTTTTTGTAGGTTTTGCTTTTGATACAACTTTAAAGTTGTCTTTCTTAAAAATTTTATTATCTGAAGTTTGAAATAATAAAGAATTAAAGTTATTAGCTACATTAATCGTATTTTCTTTTTTTAATTTTGAAGCATCAATTAATCTCAAATTCTTTTTCTTTTTTAAAATTTTAAGTGACTCTTTGTCAAAGCCCAATCCAATTATCACCTCTAGAAATATTTTATTTAACTCTGTAGCTATTTTTTTATTTATTTTAAAATTACAAGAAACTATTCCACCAAAAGCACTAATGGGATCGCAGTCTAAAGCTTCTTTGTAACTCTTTATGTTATTCTTGTTAACTGAAACACCACATGGATTTGAATGTTTAATAATTACTGTTCCAGTATTTTTTGGTAGAGTCTTTGAAATATTTAAAGCTGCGTAAATATCATTATAATTATTATAACTTAATTTTTTCCCATTTAATTGAGAAATACCCAATTCATTATTTTTACTATAAATTGCTGATTGTTGATGGGGATTTTCTCCATAACGCAATACTTCAATTAAATTTCCATGGATAGTTTTTTTTTGAGGAAAATAATCTTTATTATCTGAACTTAAATATTCTGAAATCAAAGAGTCATAGTAAGCTGTTAAATTAAATGCCTCTTGTGATAGTTTCTTTCTAAAACTTAAACTTGTAGAACCTTTATTCTTTTTTAAATCCTCAATAAATTCTTTATACTGATATTGTGAAGTTATAATAGTTGTGTTTTCATAATTTTTAGCTGTAGCTCTAACAAGAGTAGGACCTCCTATGTCAATATTTTCAATAAGTTTTTTATGATTCCTTGTGGCTTTTAATGTTTCTTCGAATGGATAAAAATTAACTATGACTAGGTCTATTTCGTCAAAATCATTTTTTTTAAGCTCTCTAACATGCTTTTTATTATTTCTTTTACTTAAAATACCAGCATATAATTTTGGATGAAGAGTTTTGACTCTGCCATCCAAAATTTCGTCTGATCCTGTATATTTTGATATCTCTGTGCACTTGTAGCCTAATCGTTTAATTTCTTTAGAAGTTCCACCTGAACTAATAACATGAATATTATATTTTTTTAATACCTTAAGTATTAAACCAATATTTGATTTATCCGAAAGCGATATAATTGCCTTTCTAATCTTTTTAATCATATTCTGCTGATCTGCCATTTAATTAACTGTTCATTATTTTGAGTAATACCTGAAATAAAAATATTCTGATTCTCAATATAATTATTCTTGTTACCGAAATATAACCCAGTTTCGACTCCTATCAATCCATCATTTGAAACGAATCTCCAACCAGAATTCTCTAATTCAATTAATATAGACTTGTTATCTTGAAGCTTTATTACTTTAATATTTGGTAGCAGATGAAATCTTATCTCAAAGTTTGTGACCTTAAAATTTTTCTTTTTAATAATTCTATCTATTCCTAAAAGAACATTTTTTTCAGTATCATATTCCAAATTTCTTTGATGAATAACACCATATCTTGATAAATATCCATCATGGGAACATCTTATACTCCAATATTTTTTTTCATATATTACTTGATTATCAAATGTTTTAAATCCTTTACTAACTATACTTGGACCATTACTTTTTTTTTTGAAGCTACAAGCTGAGGAGTTATCTAAAATTAATGTTGACTGAATAGCGCTTGATTTGGAAATAGAATTCAGTTGATGATTGTGATTTTGAAAATAACCAGAGTTTGTAATAAGTTTTTTATTTTTATAAAAAAATTCAAATGACAATGGACCACTTTGATAACTCTCAGAGTAATTTTTTATTGGATTTGCACCTGTATCCATAGCAAGCACCGTATTTTTATTTTTAAGTATTGTGTAGCCAGATATGTTGAATTTATCATTTTTAAATTTATACCTAAAAAGAGACAAATATTTATCAAAGTCTCTATAATCAGAATGATTATTTCCATTAAATAATAAGCTTTGATTTAATGATCCCCAAAAAAAATCGTAAGATTTTCCAAGATAAAAAATAATTTCATCTAAATATTCAGGAATTTCATTAAGAGAGTCTTTAAGAAGTTCTCTTATTAAAATAAAATATTTTAAATAAAAAACCATCTGTCTTATATTTCTTGATTTTGGAAAATAGTTATTATCAAAAGAAGTATTAATAATTTTTTTAAGTAAATCTAATCCATACGTTAAAAATCGTTTATTTTTATAAGCTATTCCAGATAAGGTTATAGCTGTGCATCCAATCATTTTATTATTTAAGCTATAAGATCTATCAATCTCATTTATTAAGTGATTTACCTGTTTACTTACTATTCCATTAAATTTGTTTTTGTAGTTATTTTCAGACTCATCATAAGTTATTTTTGAATTAGAAATCCAAGCTATAAGTCTTTTTGAAAGAATGTCTAATTCCCAACTTTTCGCTTCATAATTATGATTTTTATTAATCCAATTTTCGATAATTGATTGAGTATCATTATTTGAAGACTTAAGATCAATAGAAAACAACCAATAAAAACTGTGAAGTTTTTTAAAATCAGAATAATTTAAATGTTTATTCTCCCATATTGATTTAACATTAAAATCCTCAATTTTTTCTTTTTGTTTTTCGTATTTTATTAATGAGCTAAGAATATTAAGACTCGGTTGATAAACTAAATCATTTCCGTCAATCTTTGATATTTTTTTGTTATATATAGATGAGTTTAAATAAATTCTTCGTAATTGGTCTTTAAAGATAAAACAAAATTCGTTGATATAATTTAAAGAACTTTTTAAAAACATTTTACATTGATTTTAGTTTTTCAATATTAGTTTTGATATTCCCATTGTTCTCTTTAAAGATAGTTGTCCCAGATACTAAAATATCAGCTCCAGCTTCTAAAACTTTTTTTGAATTACTAAAATTAATCCCTCCATCAACTTCAATATCAAATTGATATTGTTCTCTATCTTTAATTTTTTTTAATTTAATTATTTTATCTATGACCTCAGGCATAAATATTTGTCCACCAAAACCAGGGTTAACACTCATAACTAGAATTAAATCAATATTTTCTATTTCATCAATTAAAGTTTTTATCTCAGTTTTTGGATTTAAAGATACACCAACTTTTTTGCCAAATTTTTTTATCAAATTGATAGAATCTTTTAAATTTTCAGTAGCCTCGGGATGTATAGTTATTATATCAGCACCAGCATCCGCATAATTTTCTATATATTTATGTACTGGCGAAATCATTAAGTGCACATCAAATGGAAGCTTAGTATATTTTCTTAAATTTTTTATTACTGGCGGGCCTATTGTTAGATTTGGAACAAAGTGACCATCCATTACATCAACGTGGATTAAGTCAGCCCCACCCTCTTCTAGCTTCTTAATTTCACTACCAAGATTGCTAAAATCAGCAGATAATATAGATGGAGAAATTAGAATTTTTTTCATTTGATACTAAAAATATTAGTATCAATTTTTTGTTTTTTTTGAATTAGTTTTTACTAAATATTCTATAT
>PAGZ01000023.1 GCA_002704625.1 Candidatus Pelagibacter sp. | reverse complement strand
GTCAAGTTACGAGAACAGATTAGACAAAAAGGGAAGGGTGTCCGTGCCATCTAGTTTTAGAGCATATCTAAATTCTATGGGTTACAATGGTTTTATTACTTACCCTTCTTTTAATCACTCAGCTTTAGATGGTTGTGCTCAAGACAGAATCGAAAAGTTATCAGAAAGTATCGATTCTTTAGGACCTTTTGAAGATAAAAGAGATTATTTTGCAACATCTGTTTTATCAGAAAGTATAAATCTCAATTTTGATAGTGAAGGCAGAGTATCAATTCCGATTAAATTATTAAAACACGCAAAAATTAAATCGAGTATTATTTTTGTTGGCTTAGGAAAAGTTTTTCAAATGTGGGATCCTAAAACTTTCGAGAATTTCAAGTCAATAGCAAGAAAAAAATCTTATATTAATAGATCAGCTTTAAAATGGGATAATAAATTTAAAAAGGAGGGTGTATGACGATTAATATTGGTGGTGGAGAGTTGAAAGAATTAAAACCAAGAATATTGGTTATGGGAGTTGGTGGAGCAGGTGGTAACGCAATTAATGCAATGATCGAAGACGGCATGCAAGGAGTAGAGTTTGTGGCAGTAAATACCGATGCTCAAGATTTAAAAGTCAACAAAGCAGATGCAAAAATACAAATAGGAATGAATTTAACAAAAGGTCTTGGTGCAGGGGCAAAACATGATATCGGACAAGCTGCTGCTGACGAGTCTTTGAATGAAATAGTAACTTACCTTCAAGGAGCCAACATGGTTTTCATTACCGCTGGAATGGGGGGTGGAACAGGTACAGGCGCATCTCATGTAATAGCTAGAGCTGCTAAGGAATTAAATATTTTGACTGTGGGAGTAATCACTTTACCTTTTTCTTATGAGGGACCAAAAAGAATGAGAAGAGCAACAGAGGGTTGGGCAAAATTGAAACAACATTTAGATGCATCAATAGTTGTACCTAATCAAAATCTTTTTAAAATCGCAAATGAGGCAACTACTTTTGAAAAATCTTTTTCTTTATCAAATGATGTTTTAAAACATGGTGTTCGAAGCGTCACAGATCTTATGGTGAGACCTGGATTAATCAATTTAGATTTTGCTGATGTCGAAACTGTTATGAGTTCTATGGGCAAAGCCATGATGGGAACTGGTGAAGCAGAAGGTGAAAACCGAGCAATCGCAGCAACAGAACTTGCATTAAATAATCCTTTAATAGATGATTACTCATTAAAGGGCGCAAAAGGATTACTTGTAAACATTACAGGTGGAGAAGATATAAAACTTTTTGAGGTTGATCAGGCAGTTAACAAAATAAGAGCTGAAGTTGATCCGGAAGCGGAACTAATATTTGGAGCAATAAAAGATGAAAATCTAAACGGAAAAATGAGAGTTTCTATCGTTGCAACATCTCTTGATGGAGAAACACCAGAGTCAAAATCAGTTTTAGACAATGTTCACAGAATTCATACAAGAAATTCTGGATATTCTGATGATTTATCAAATAAGACAAATATCCCTAAAATGCCAGATCTTGGATCGATTCAAGGTGCAACTGCATTAAAATTAAATGAGTAAATTAAAGATGATAATGTTTTAAATAAACAAGAAGATTTAATTTCAGGAGTTTCATTAGAGAATGCAGCTTATTTTGAAAATTCTGAAAACCAAGAACAGGCAAAAGAGGAAAAAGTCGACCAACCAGAAGAAGTAATTATTGAAGATATTTCTATTTATGAAGAAAAGTCAAATAATATTTCTGGAGCCGATGTTGTTCAAGATGATAGTTCCCCCCAATTATTTTCTGATGAAGGTGTCTCTGACATCTCATCAGAAAATAATGAAGATGCTATATTAAAAGAGGACGAGGACTTTGAAATACCGGCTTTTTTAAGAAAACAAAAATTCTAATTCTGAAATAGATGAAATATATTTCATCTCTAAAAAGTTCTCCTCATTACCCTGTAATGTTAGATCAGATATTGAGTATCTGCAATCCTCAGAAAGGCGGAATATTTATTGATTGTACTTTTGGGGCCGGCGGGTACAGCAATGCTTTACTTTCTTTTCCTAAAACCAAAGTTATTGCATTAGACCGTGATGTTCAGACAGAAAAGTATGTTAATAAAATCAAAAAAAAATACAAGAAACGATTTAATTTTTACAATTTAAAATTTAGCGATCTAGAGAAAGTGGTAAATAAAAATACCAAAATTGACTGCATCATTTTTGATCTTGGGATTTCCTCCTTACAAATTTCTGACTTAGATAGAGGATTTTCATTTAATTCTAAGGGGAAAGCAGACATGCGCATGGGTTTAAATTCGATAAGTGCTTTAGATGTTTTAAATAATTTAGAACTTAAAACTCTCACAGATATTTTTAGATTATTCGGAGAAGAAAAAGAGGCTTTTAACATTGCATCTAACATAGTAAAACAAAGAGCAAATAAACCATTTAGCTCAGTTCCTGAATTAATAAATATAATTAAAAAAAGTAAGAAAAGAAATTTTAAAAAAAAAATTAATATATCAACACAAGTTTTCCAGGCCATAAGAATTTTTGTAAATAAGGAAAATTCTGAACTTGTAGATGGTCTTATTGCAGCAAGCAAAGTTTTAAAGGAGAATGGAAAAATAATAGTTGTAACATTTCATTCTATCGAAGATAAAATAGCCAAGTTTTTTTTTTCAAATTATTCTTCGAATAAATCAAGAAGTTCTAGATATTATCCAGATAATGATAAAAAAAAAGTTCTTTTTCAAAATTATAAAAACAAAATAATAAGACCTTCTAGTGAAGAAATAAAAGAAAATAACAGATCGAGGTCGGCTAAACTTAGATTCGCTAGCAGGAGTAAAGATAATTATTTTTATCCAGATGAGTTTAAAAATAAATTTTTTCAATATTTAGAATTGGAGAAAAGAAATGTTTAATAGATATATTTTAATTTCTTTATCAATTTTTTTTACTTTTATGATTTTAACTTCTGTAGTTAAAAATAATACAAGGAATATCGAAAAAACGATTGAAAAATTAAATCTTCAAGTTAATGTTTTAGAAAAAGAACTAATGGATGCTGAGATAGACTATATATATCTTTCGAGCCCAGAAAGCTTGACTAAAAAAATTTCAAATTTTGAAAATGGGAAATATTTTGAATTTGACCACTCAAGAATATTTTTGTCTACAAAAGAATATATAAATTATAATTCAAAACAAACTAAGAATTTTACAGAGAAAAAAAAATATGGAAAAAAATAAAAAAAAATCCAATCAAAAAAGTTTTTTTTTTAAGGATTACAACCATTATTCAAGCAAATCATTAAGCAAAGTAGGTTTGAAAATAAGTGAAGATAGGGTTTATTTACTTTTTTTTGTTTTTTTTTGTTTAATTTCAATTTTCTCGATCAAAATTCTTGCAATATCTTTAAAAGAGTCAAATTTTAAAAATACTCAAAACTATTATAATAAAATTTTTAAACTAATAAGATCAGACATTGTTGATAGAAATGGAATTATAATTGCAAAAAATATAAGAGTTTATAATGCAGCTGTTAAACCAAATCTTATTAAAGATAAAAAAAAATTTATTTTAAAAATAAAATTACTTTACCCAGAAATAAACACTTTAAATATAAAAAATAAAATTGATAAAAATAAATATTTTTATTTAAAAAAAAATATAAGCGAAGATGAAAAACTAAAATTATGGTCACTGGGAGAAAAGGGTATATTATTTGAAAAGACTCAAACTAGAATATATCCTCACAAAAATTTATTTAGTCATGTCCTAGGGCAGATTGATGATGATAATATTGGAATATCCGGGCTAGAAAGGTCTTTTGATAAGCAATTAAGATTAAATAAAAAACCATTAGTTATATCCTTAGATACGAATATTCAATATTTAATAAGAGAAGAACTAGTTAAATTTCAAAAAGTTTTCAATAATATTGGAAGCGCATCAATTTTAATGAATATAGATAATGGAGAAATACTTTCAATGGTTTCATTACCTGATTTTGACATAAATAAAAGAAAAACAATTGATGATGTAAATTATATTAATAGGGCTACAAAAGGTGTTTATGAACTTGGTTCAGTTTTTAAAACTTTTACTTTAGCTGGAGCTTTAAACGAAGGTGTCGTAGAAACTAATACATTATTTAAAAATCTTCCAAAAAAAATAAGCTGTGCTGGAAGACCAATTGGCGAATACGACGAAAAAATTCCATCTGATCTTACTGCAGAACAAATTTTAATAAGATCAGGTAATATTGGATCAGTAAGAATTGCTCAGAAAATTGGTGGAGAAAAGATGAAAAATTTTCTCCAGAATATAGGTGTTTTAAATAAAATAGAATTTGATATCGACGAAGTTGGTGTGCCAATATCTTTCAGATGGGGAAAATGCAAGCTAGCAACAGCATCTTTTGGCCACGGAATTACCACGACACTTTTACAGTTAGCGAAAGGTTATTCAATTATATCTAACGGTGGTTTTAATTTAAAACCGACTTTAATTAAAAACGGGCACAAAGTTGAGAAAAAAGTTAGAGTTTTAAATGAAGAAGTTTCAAAAAAAATTAATCCAATTTTAAGAAAAATTGTATCCACAAAAGAAGGTACTGCTAATTTTGCAAATATAAAGGGATATGAAGTTGGTGGAAAAACAGGCACAGCTCAAAAATCATTTAATGGAATTTATTCAAAAAATAAAATTAATACATTTGTTGCTGTTTTTCCTATATCAAAACCAAAGTATATTTTATTGGTGCTTTTGGACGAACCAAAACCTAGTAAAGATTATATATACCATTATAAAGATGGTAGTGGCTGGAAATACAAAGGAACACCCTATAATACAGCTGGATGGACATCAGTTGAAATAGCAGGCAAAATTATAGAAAAAATTGGACCTATTTTAGCCATAAAGAAAATCGATTTTTATGACAACTATGTTGTTAAAAAATCTAATTAGTAATCTCAAACCTCAAATTGCTGATACCAAAATTAATGGTATTTCTTTTGATAGCAGAAAAATTAGAAAAGGAAATTTATTCGTTTCTATTAAAGGAAATAAATTTAATGGAAATGATTACATAAAAGAGGCAATTTCTAAAGGTGCAAAAGTAGTAATTAGTTCTCAAAAAATAAAAGAAAATACTAAGGCATTATTTATAAAATCTAAAGATACAAGAAATATCCTTGCCAAAATAAGTTCAAGGTTTTTTAAAAATAAACCAAAAAATATTATTGCTGTAACTGGAACAAATGGCAAAACCTCAATAGCGGATTTTTTTTGCCAAATTTTTATTTTACAAAATAAAAAAACTGGCTTTATTGGAACTCTGGGTTTAAGAACAAATAAGATACTAAAACAAAGAAATTTAACAACATTAGACTCTTTAACACTTAATAAAGATCTGAATGAAATTTGGAAAAGAGGAATTAATAATATTATTGTTGAGGCTTCTAGTCACGGATTAAAACAGAAAAGATTAAATTATTTGAATATCAAAGCAGGTATTTTTACCAACCTAAGTCATGATCATTTGGATTATCACAAGAATATGAACGATTATCTCAACTCTAAACTTTTGCTATTCAAAAATCTTGTAAAAAAAAAGGGAGCAGTGATTACAGATACTGATATTAAACAATATAAAATTATTAAAAAAATTCAAAAAAAAAGAAAATTAAAGATTTATACTATTGGATCAAAAAGTAATTCATTCAAAATTTTAAATCATAAAATTTTTAAAAACTGTCAAATTTTAGAAATTAAATTAAACAATAGAATATATAAACTCAAAATTAATTTATATGGATCCATACAAATAAAAAATTTATTAATGGCAATTTTAGCATCGAGCATATGCGGTTTAAAAATAAAAGATATTTTTAAGAAGATTCAAAGTATTAAAAGTGTTGATGGTAGATTACAATTAATACGCACTTTACCAAATCAATCTAAAATATTTTTAGATTATGCCCACACTCCTGATGCGTTACGAAATGCAATATTATCTTTAAGAGAACATTTCCAAAAAAAAATTACAGTAATTTTTGGTTGTGGCGGGGATAGAGATAAAAGAAAAAGAAAAATAATGGGAACCGTTGCAAAAAAATATTGTGATAAAATTTATATCACGGATGATAATCCAAGAGGTGAGAGTTCAAAAAAAATAAGAGAAGATATTTTGAAAGGATTAAAAAATTCATCCGCAAAAAATATTGGAGGAAGAAAAAGAGCAATTATTTATGCATTAAAAAATTCAAGTCCATATGAAATAATTTTAATTGCAGGTAAGGGTCATGAGACCTACCAAGATTTAGGTAAAAAGAGGATTTTTTTAAGTGATAAAAATATAGTAAAAAATTTTAAAATTAAAAATAATTTATTTGATAAAAAAAACAATTATTTGAAGTACAATGGTCAAATTTTAAAAAGTATATTAAAAACAAAAAAGAATTTATTATTTGATCAAATTTCAATTAATTCTAGAACTATAAAAAAAAATAATCTATTTATTGCTTTAAAAGGTAGAAGAAAAGATGGTCATAATTTTTTAAATCAAGCGATCAAAAATAAAGCTAATTATTGCATAATATCTAGACCGACTGGAAAAAAACTAAAATTAATTCGGGTTAAAAACACAATGAAATTTTTAAATCATTTTGCTGAAAAGAAAAGGAACTTGTCTTCAGCAAAATTTATAGCTGTTACAGGAAGTTCAGGAAAAACTACAGTTAAAACTATGCTGGGTAATTTATTAATGCAATATTCAAAAACTTACTTTTCACCAAAGTCATATAATAATCATTACGGAGTCCCTTTAAGTATTTCAAATATAGATCCAGATGATGATTTTGGAGTTTTTGAAATTGGAATGAGTAAATTTAATGAAATTAATAAGCTTTCTAAATTAGTAAAACCACACATTGGAATAATAACAAATGTTTCAGAAGCGCACCTAGAAAACTTTAAAAATATTAAGGGCATTGCTAAGGCAAAGAGTGAAATTATATTTAATATACAAAAAAACGGAACTATAATTTTAAATAGGGATGACAAATTTTTTAATTATTTTAGCAAGATAGCAAAAAGAAACAAAATTAAAATTTTATCCTTTGGTTATTCGAAAAAATCAGATATCAGATTTATTAATTTAATAAAAAAACAAGGCTCTCTACTCTTAAATATCATGATAAACAAGAAAAGAATTACATTAAAAACAAACAATGCGAATAAAAATAATATAATGAATATTTTATCGTGTATTGCAGTAGTTAATGAGCTAAATTTAGATTTAGGTTATCTAAAAAATTTTTTTAAAAAACAAATTCTTCTTAAAGGAAGGGGAAAAATTAATAAAGTAAACAAATTTAACAAAAAGTTTTATCTAATTGACGAAAGTTATAATGCTAATCCATTATCCGTGAAATCTGCAATTGAGAATTTTTCTGATATTCAAAAAAAAGGCAAAAAAAAATACTTTCTTTTTGGGGATATGTTGGAACTTGGCAAGAATTCACTAATTTATCACAAAAAAATCTCTAAACTAATAAATAACAGCGATATTGATAAAACTTTTACTTATGGAGAAAAATCTTTGGAAACATACAAATTTTTAAAAAAAAACAAAAAGGGTGCAGTGGTGAAAGATTTGAAATTATTCAAAAACCAGATTTTAAAAATTTTAAGAAATGGGGATTTTTTAATGATTAAAGGATCTAACGCAACTAATCTGCATAATTTCTCAAAGGGATTTGCGGGAGGAATAATTTAAATGCTTTATAGTTTCCTAACATCTTTAGTTGATACTTTTTCTTTTTTGAATGTATTTAAATATATTACTTTCAGAATAGGACTTTCAGTCATCACATCACTTATTATTATTTTTTTAATTGGAGATCCTTTAATTAGATACTTTGCAAAAAAACAAATTACCGGTCCAATTAGACAAGACGGCCCAATAGACCATATCGTAAAAAAAAGTGGAACACCGACTATGGGAGGATTAATGATTCTTATTGGCATTATAATTAGTACACTTATGTGGGCAGATCTTAATAACATATATGTTTGGATAGTACTTTTTGTTTGTACAAGTTTAGGTTTATTAGGTTTCGTTGATGATTATTATAAAATCAAACTAAAAAATTCTTCAGGTATCAATGCTAAGATTAAATTTCTCGGCCAACTAATAATTTCTTTAATAACTATTTTGGCCCTCTTTTATCATACAGATCACGAAAGTATATCGAACTTATATTTTCCATTTTTCAAAAATTTTGTACTACATTTGGGTTTATTTTTTATACCTTTTGGAATTTTTGTAATTATTGGATCTTCGAATGCAGTTAATTTGACCGATGGTCTTGATGGTTTGGCTACAGTTCCAGTTATGTTGGTAGCTTTGTCATTTGCTTTAATATGTTATTTAGTTGGTAATGCTATTTTTTCAAACTATTTACAAATTCAGTACGTTTCAAACGTTGGTGAACTATCAATTTTCTGCGGATCAATAGTGGGCTCATGCTTGGGTTTTTTGTGGTACAACGCCCCTCCAGCCAAAATATTTATGGGTGATACAGGTTCATTATCTTTAGGCGGATCCATTGCTTCAGTAGCAATCATTGTAAAACACGAAATAGTTCTTGCGATCGTGGGAGGTTTGTTTGTGCTAGAAACTGTTTCAGTAATTATTCAAGTAATTTCTTTTAAATTAACAGGTAAAAGAGTTTTCATGATGGCGCCCATACACCACCACTTTGAAAAAAAGGGTTGGGCCGAATCCACAATAGTAATTAGATTTTGGATAATCGCCATTATTTTAGCTTTGGTAGGCTTAGCTACATTAAAATTACGTTAAATAAATTTGATGAAAATACCCTTAGTTTTAACCAATAAAAGTTTTGCAATTTATGGTCTTGGAAATACCGGAAGATCAGTAATTAATTTCTTTAATAAAATTAAATTTAAAAACTATTTAATATGGGATGATAATAAATCAATACGAAATTTATGGAATCTAAATAAACATAAAAAAAAAACTTTTTTTAAATCAATCAATTCTGTTGATCACATTATTATAAGTCCCGGAATTAACATTAAAAAAAAAGGAATTAAAAGAGCATTATTCAAAAATAAACATAAAATTATTACTGATCTTGACTTATTTTTTTTAATATATCCTAAAATAAAATCAATTGTAGTTACAGGTACTAATGGAAAGTCAACAACATGCAAAATCATAGAACACGTTCTTAAAAAAAATAATTTCAATGCAAAACTTGGAGGAAATATTGGTAAACCAATCTTAAGTTTAAAATTAAATAAAAATTCTTTTTTAGTTATTGAAGCATCATCTTTTCAATTAGCTTATTCTAAGTATATTAATCCCAAGTATGCTTTATTAATAAATATAACAAAAGACCACTTAGATTGGCATGAATCTATGAAAAATTATATTCAATCAAAAATTAAAATATTTTCTCTCCAAAAAAATAATAGTTATGCTTTACTAAATTCTAGAAAATTATTGAAGATATTTAAAAAAAACCGCTTTAAAGCAAAATTAAAATTTATAAATATTAAAAATTATAAAAAAATTAAAAATAAAATTCTCAACAGATATTTAAATTTACAAGCAAATGATGAAAATGTTAGTTTTGTATATGAATTATCAAAACTATTAAAAATTAAAAAAAAATCTTTTATTAAATCTTTACAATCCTTCAAGGGGCTAGATCATAGACATGAAATTTTTTACAAAAAGGAAAACAAAACCTTTATTAATGATTCAAAAGCAACAAGCTTTGAAGCAACCAGATTTGCTTTAAAAAATTATAAAAATATTTTTTGGATTGTTGGCGGACTACCTAAAGTTGGTGATAAATTCAAGACCGATAGAGTTACAAAAAATGTTAGTAAAGCATATATAATTGGAAAAAATATGAAAACTTATAAAAATTTTTTAAGAGGAAAAGTACATATGAAATTTTGTAGAACATTAAATTATGCAGTAATTTCAATTTTTAAAGATACAAAAAATATTAAGAGAAAAAAAGTTGTTATATTATTAAGTCCTGCAGCAGCATCATATGATCAATTTAAAAATTTTGAAGAAAGAGGACATGAGTTTAAAAAATTAATTAAAAGATACGTAAATAAGAGGTTCTGAGATATGGAAAATTTTTTTAATATAAAAAATTATTGGAGAAATATTGATAAATATATTCTAATTAGTTTTATATTGTTATTTCTTTTAGGAATTTTTTTTTCTTTCTCCTCAACATCCTTTCTTGCAGATGAAAGACTTAATAAAGGATATTACTTCTTCTTTCAAAAACATCTTATTTATGCATTTTTTTCGTTTTTTTTGATGATTTTGGTTTCTATGATGAACACAAAAATAATTAATAAAAGCTTATTAATAATCTTTATTTTTTTTTTAACATTATTATTTCTAGTTCCTTTTTTTGGGATAGAAGTTAAAGGAGCAAAAAGATGGCTGAGTCTGTATTTATTTAGATTTCAACCAATTGAATTTATAAAGCCATTTTTTGTATTATTGATCGCTCAAATTATTTCTTCTGAACGTATTAAGAATTTAAACTTTGCACACCTAATTTCATTTTCAATCTTATCGATTATAACTTTAATGTTGTTAATTCAACCTGATATAGGCCAAACAGTTTTGCTTGTTTGTACTTGGATTTCTATAATATTTGTCTCAGGTTTTAGTGTTGTATTTCTTTTTTTAATATTAATTATTTTTACACTTCTCTTTTTTGGATTACTCTACATTGCTCCTGATAGATTTAATTATATTATCTCACGTTTAACCTCCTTTATGGATCCTGAAAAATCAGGAAATTTTCAGTCACAAAAAGCTATCGACGCAATAAAACAAGGTGGTTTGAAGGGCCAAGGAATGGGAGAAGGGATACTTAAAGAGAGAGTTCCTGAAGCTCATACCGATTATATTATTGCTGTTGTAAGTGAGGAATTCGGATCAATTGTATCTATATTAATTGTAACAATTTTTCTTTTTATATCTTTTAGAATAGTTAAAAAAGCGGTTAGTTTTACAAATAATTTTTATAAACTATCGATTTGCGGTTTAGCATCTTTATTAATTTTTCAAACTTTTATACACATCGGTGTCAATGCAAATCTACTACCCACAACTGGAATGACTCTTCCATTCCTGAGTTATGGTGGTTCATCTTTATTATCAAGTGGGATTATTGCTGGTGTTCTTCTAAATTATACATCACTAAATGAAAAGATAGAATGAAAGACAGTATGAATAAAATTATTATAGCAACTGGTGGTACAGGCGGACATATATTTCCCTCTTTAAGTTTAGCAAATTATTTAAAAGAAAAATATGAAATTGAGTTAACCACAGATAAGAGAGGCTTTTTTTATCTAAAAAATTTTAAAAAATATAAAGTTACTGTAATTAATTCTGATACTATCTTTGGAAAAAATATTTTTAAAGTATTTTTAGGAACAATTAAAATTATTTCTTCATTAATTTTTTCAATTTTTTTAATACTTAAAATTAAGCCAAAACTCATAATTGGAATGGGTGGTTATTCCTCTTTCCCCATTTGTTTAGCAGGTTATTTATTGAGAATTCCGATAATTATATATGAAAATAATTTGGTATTAGGTCGAGCAAATAAATTACTTTTACCATTGGCTAGAAAAATTTTAGTTTCCTGTAAAGAAGTAAAGGGAGTTAACTTAAAAAATTATAAAAAAATCTCATTTTGTGGATATTTAATAAGAGATGAGATTTTGAATTTAAGAAAATATTCAGAAGAAATTTCAAGTAAAAAAGATTTATCTGTTTTAATTATGGGAGGAAGTCAGTCTGCAAAAATATTTGGAGAAATTTTACCAGGCATTATTGTCAAGTGTTTCCAGAAAGGAATTAATTTAAAAATTTATCAGCAATGTTTAGAAGAACAGATTGGACCAATAAAAGAAATATATGAAAAATTTAAAATTAAATTTGAATTATTTTCTTTTTCAGGCAAAATATCAAAATATTACAGACAAGCAGATTTAGCGATAACGAGATCCGGGGCTTCATCTTTAGCAGAATTAATAAATTTAAGAATTCCTTTTATAGCTATACCTTTGCCGTCTTCTGCAGATAATCATCAATTTGAAAATGCAAACTATTTTTATAAAAAAGGATATTGTATTTTGTTAGAGCAAAGATTTATTTCTAATAGACTTTTTGAAATTCTGCTGAATTTAAATAAAAACGAAAAAAAATTATTATTAATGAGAGAAAAAATGAAAGAACACTCTGATAAAAATAGCTTCCTACAAATTGAAAAATTGATAAAAGAAATATTATATGAGAAAATTTGAAATAGGACTTAAAGAAAAAATTCATTTTATTGGTATCGGGGGGATAGGTATGAGCGGTTTAGCCCAGGTTATGAAAACTATGGGCTTTAATGTTCAAGGAAGTGATTTGACTTTAAGTAAAAATGTTGAAAGGTGTAAAAAAATTGGGATTAAAGTTTTCAAAACACATAGTAGACAAAATATAAATGACTCAAGTATAGTTGTCAGGTCTACGGCAATAAAAAATAATAATCCAGAAATTAAAGCTGCGAAAGAAAGAAAAATAAATATTCTTAAGCGAGCAGAAATGTTAGCTCAGGTAGTATCTTTAAAAACAAATATAGTAATTACCGGTTCACACGGAAAGACGACAACTACATCTTTAATATCTAAAGTATTAACTTCTTCAGGTTTAGATCCAACGATAATTAATGGAGGAGTAATAAATTCATTTAAAAGTAGTGCTAGATTAGGAAAAGGAGAATGGGCAGTTTTAGAAGCAGATGAATCAGATGGAAGTTTTTTAAATTTTCCAGTTAATTATTCTGTGATAACCAATCTTGATAAAGAACATTTAGATTATTATAAAAGTTTTAACAATTTAAAAAAATCTTTTATTAAATTTTTACATAAAACTCCGCCAATTGGAAAATGTTTTTTATGTATAGATGATTATGAATTAAGAAAATTAATCAAAAAAATCAATAAAAAGAATATTTTAACTTATGGTTTTTCTAAAGGCGCTAATTTTCAAATTTTAAAACCTATTTATAAAAAAGACTACTCTTTATTTAATTTAAAAATTTCAGTTCCAGGATCAAAAAACAAGACTATTAAAAAAATTAAATTAAATCTTATAGGTAAACACAATATTTTGAATTCTGCTGCAGCTATAGCACTATCGTTGCATATAGGTGTAAAAATAAAAATTATAAAAAATTCTTTAAAAAAATTCTCAGGAATTCAAAGAAGATTAACTAAGGTTTTTTCTATAAAAGGTAGAGAATTTTTTGATGATTATGCTCATCATCCAACGGAGATAAAATCAGTGTTAAAAAGTTTAAAAGCTACATCATTAGACAGAAAATTAGTTTCAGTCTTTCAGCCCCATAGATACTCTAGATTAAAATCATTGAAAAAAGATTTTGTATCGGCTTTCAAGGATTCAGATTTGGTAGTTTTATGTCCTGTTTACTCTGCAGGAGAAAAGATAGATAGAAAATATAATGCAATAGAATTTGCTAAATCTATTTCAAAGAGCTCTAATGTCCAAGTTATAATTGTCAAAAATGAGAATGAGTTAAAAAAATTTTTTAATAAAAATTTAATTGAAAATGAAATAGTTGTATGCATGGGTGCTGGATCTATTTCAAAGTGGATTAGGGAAATGAATTTATAGGTTAAATTATGATTTATAAAAATGAAATTCTCTCAAAATATAATTGGTTTAATCTTGGCGGGCCAGCTAAAATTTTGTTTAAGCCAAATTCAATACATGATCTTGAGAATTTTTTAAAAAAAAATAACAAAGAAAATAAAATATATGTATTGGGGGCTGGATCCAATATTCTTTTTAGAGACTCAGGATTTGACGGAGCAATAATCAAGCTTGGGAGTGGTTTTAATTACACAAAACTTTTAGATGATGGAAAGATCGAAGTTGGTGCTGCAACTTTAGATAAAAAAATTGCTGAATTTGCAATTGAAAACTCTATATCAGGTTTAGAATTTCTATCATGTATACCAGGCAGTATTGGTGGAGGAATTTTAATGAATAGTGGTTGTTATGGGCACGATATATCTAAAGTTTTTTTTTCACTTAAAGCTATGGATTTAAACGGTGAATTAAAAACTTTTAGCAAAGATGAAATAAAATTTTCTTATAGAAGAAGTGATTTTGGAGATAATTTAATAATTTTGAATGTTGTACTTCAAGGTAAAAATGGAAATAAGGATGATATAAAAAAAAACCAAGAGCAACTAATAACTAAAAAAAAACAAAGTCAACCAAGCAGAATCAAAACATGTGGAAGTACATTTAAAAATCCAAGAGACAAAAAAGCCTGGGAACTAATTAAATCAGCTAATTGTTCACATTTTACCATAGGTGGAGCCAGCATTTCACAGAAACATAATAATTTTTTTATAAATAATGGAAATGCTACATCTTTGGATATTGAAAATTTAATCAACAAAGTAAAAGAAGAAGTTTTTTTAAAAACTGGTACCAAGCTGGAATTAGAGATAAAGATAATAGGCGGTAAATAAATTGGCTAAAAAAAAAATACTTGTCATTTTAGGAGGCAATTCTAAAGAAAGAAAAGTTAGTGTTGATTCTGGTAAATCATGTATATCTGCCTTAAAAAAACTTGGTTATCATGTAATAAAATTTGACCCTAAATTCTTATTACTAAACGATATTAAAAAAAAAAAGCCCGATGTAATATTTAATGCTTTACATGGAAAAAATGGGGAAGATGGCAAGGTTCAAAGTATTTTTGAATATTTAAAAATCCCATATACACATTCAGGAGTTATATCTTCGATGATTGCTATGAATAAATACTTTTCTAAGCAATTATTTATCAAAAATAAAATTAAAACACCAAACTTTTTCTTTTTAAATAAACAAAATTTCTTAGGTATAAATTTACGAAAAAAAATTAAAAAAAACAAATTAGTTTTTCCAATAGTAATCAAGCCAAATGACGAAGGATCAAGTATAGGTGTTAAGATCTGTAAAAATTTGTTTTCCCTTAAAAGAGAATTTGAAAAATTAAGTAAAAATTATAATAATTTAATTTTTGAGACATATATACCCGGTAAAGAAATTCAAGTAGCTGTGATGGGAGGTAAATCTATTGGCGCAATTGAATTAAGACCAAAAAGAAGATTTTATGATTACAAAGCTAAGTATAAAAAATCAGCAAAAACTCAACATTTGATGCCGGCTCCAATTTCAAAAATGAAATATAAAGAAGTATTAAAAATTTCTGAGAAAGCTAACAGAATTTTAAAATGCAAAGGTATTGTTAGATGTGATTTTAGATTTCATAAAAATAATTTTTTTCTTTTAGAATTAAATACTCAACCCGGAATGACAAATTTGTCTCTTGTTCCCGAAATAGCAAATCATTCTAAAATTTCATTTACGAAATTGGTAAAATGGATGGTTAATGATGCCGGAATAAATAGATGAAAGGAAAAAACCACTTAATATTATGGTTCGCATTATTTATTTTCCTCACAACATTTAGCTATAATTTAGATAAAAAAGACAAACACTCTATATTGCCAATTAAAATCATAAATATTGAAGGGATAATTAATTCCAATGAAAAAGAATTAAATAAAAATTTAGAGAAGTTGAAAGGAAAAAGCTTAATTTTTATTAGCAGAAATATTATCAAGGAAAGTATAAACGATTTAAATTTCATAAAAGAAATTAAAGTAAAAAAAATTTATCCCGACACTATTAAAATAATAGTTGTTGAGTTAAAACCACTTGCAAATTTTATTAATAAAGATAATAAATTTTTAATTCTTGAGAGTGGAGATTTAATTGAAAATTTATCTGAAAATAAATTCGATAAGTTGCCAATTATATTAGGTTCTGGGGCAGAAAAAAAATTTCATATTTTTTATCGATCATTGATGATGGAAAATTTTCAAATAGATCTAATAAAAGAATTCAATTACTTTAAAATTAATAGATGGGATATTGTTTTCAAGGATGGTAAAATAATAAAACTACCAGTAAATAAATATGAAGATTCGATCAAAGAATTTTTATCAATCTATAAAAAAAAAGATTATTACAACTTTAAAGTTTTTGATTTTAGAATAAAAGGACAATTAATATTGAAGTAAAAATTTATGACAGAAGAAAGATTAATAGCAGAAATAACCGACGATAAAATTCAATATATTTTTTGTAAAAGCGATGATAATTCAGCGTATAAAATATTAAAAAAAAAATATCTGAAAATAATGGAATAAGAAAAGGAAAGATATTAGATTTTGAGTCTGCATCAAAAAAAATAAATAATGATGTTAGAGATATTGAAAAAGAATTAAATAAAATTTTTAAAAATATCTCGATAATAATAAATGAGCCGGAAACATTTTGTACAAACCTGTCTGGTTTTAAAAAATTAAATGGATCCAAGGTAGAAAGAAAAGACTTAGAGTATATTTTAAATGAAGCGAAAAGTTATATTTTAAAAAATCAAGAAAAAAACTCAATAATACATATTCTTAATTCAAATTTTACTCTTGATAAAATAAAAGCAAATAAAATTCCCCTAGGTTTACATGGAGATCATTTAAGTTTACATATTACATTTATATCTTTACCTACAAATAATTTAAAAAATATAAAGGCTCTTTTTAATAGTTGTGATTTAAAAATTGATAGAGTTATAAGTAAACCTCTTGTTTGTGGATTAGATTTATTAGCAAAAAATAAGAATACAAAAAATTTTGTTCAAATTAATTTTAATAAAGAATCAAGTAGTATTTCTTTATTCGAAAACTCATCATTGGTTTTTTTAAAAATATTTCCTTTTGGAACTAATTCAATTTATAGAGACGTAATTCAATTGTGCTCTATTAATGAAAAGGAGATAAGAAATATAATAAAAAAAATTAATTTAAATGATAAGAAAAAAGTAGAAAATCAATTCATTGATAAAAATTTCTTTACTGAATCTGATTTTAAGAAATTAAGCGTAGATCATTTAAAAAATATTATTGAAGCACGAATAATTGATATGTTAGATTATATTTTCAATAAAAATAAAAATTTGAATTATATTAATAGAAGCAATATACACCTCCATTTGTTTTTTGAGGATGATAATATTCTGGAAAATTTAGGTGAAATTTTTGTAGAAAATTTTAAAATTGATAAGAAAACCACCCAAATACATTTATTGAAATTAAATGATTTTTTAGCCTTATCTGGTGCTGCAGAACTTATTTTCAAAGGCTGGGATAAAGAAGCAATTCCTCTCATTCATAAGAAAAAGTCCCTAATTTCAAGTTTTTTTGAACGTTTTTTTTAAAAACTTTTTTGTAGTTTTTGGAAATATTACGTGTTTTTAAAAAATTTTTTGATTTTTGTATAAATAACCCATGTGGGAAAACAATCAAAAAACTTTAAAAGATAAAATTACTTTTAGTGGAATAGGTCTTCATTCAGGCTCAAAAGTGAAAATTGAGTTAGAACCAGCAGAAGCCAATTTTGGTATAATTTTTAAAAGAACTGATTTAGAAAAGGATAATGAAATTGAAGCTAACTTCAAAAATGTTTCTTCCGCAAAGTTATGCACCAAGATAGAGAACAGTTTTGGTGTTTCAGTTTCTACTATTGAACACTTAATGGCAGCCTTTTATTTATGCGGAATAGATAACTTAGTGGTTAATATTGACGGACCCGAAGTACCAATAATGGATGGCTCTGCTAAAGATTTTGTCGAAAAGATTCAATCTTGTGGTCTAAGATCATTAAATAAAAAGAGAAAATATTTAAAAATTATCAAAAAAACTGAAATTAATTTAGGTAGCAAGTCAATTAGTATAGAACCAAGTGATGATACTTTTGAAATAAAATTTACATTAACTTATGACAATCCATTAATAAAAACTCAAATTAACAAAACAAATTTTAAAGAAAAAAATTTAAAAGATATATATATGGCAAGAACATTTTGTTTATATGAAGATATTGAAAAAGTAAAATCTTCTGGTTTAGGTAAAGGTGGAACTTTAGAAAATGCTATCGTAGTTAAGGGAAGCAAGGTTATGAACGAGGGTGGTTTAAGATCAAAAGATGAATTCGTAAATCACAAAATTTTAGATTTAGCAGGAGATTTCATGTTGGCCGGTATAAGAGTAATAGGAAATTTAGAATGTGTACATGGAGGACATTCATTAACAAATGATTTTTTAAGAAAAATTTTGTCTGACAAACGAAATTTTACTATTGTTGAAAATTTAGACTCCCAGTCAAATATCAAAAAAATTGCACCTGAGCAAAAAAGAATTGCTGTAAACGCCTAATATCTAGTAAAATTTTACGCGACGTATTTTTTTTGTTATTAATACACAATGCGTATATTTATAAAATTTCTTATTGTAATATTTTTACTTTCTTCATGTAGCAATAAAGATAAATTAGCAGTTCCGCCCGCAACCAAGCAAGAAGCATTAATTGCATACCAAGAGGGGATAGAAGCTTTGATGGCAGGTCAATATTTTATTGCATCAGAAAAATTTGATCAATCAGAAGCTTTGTTACCGCAAACAGAATGGGCAGCCAAATCAGCTTTAATGTCAGCTTATTGTTTTTATAATATGGATTTTTATGATGAGGCAGTGTTAAATTTAAAAAGATTTACCAAACTTTATCCGGCAGACAAAAATAATGATTATGCAAATTACCTTATTGCAATAATATATTATGATCAAATTTTAGATGAAGAGAAAGATATAGAACCATTAATTATAGCAAAAAAAACTATAGAAGATTTTTTAAAAAAATATCCAAACACAGATTATGCAATTGACTTAAAGTTTAAAATGGATTTAGTAATTAATCAGATGGCAGCAAAAGAAATATCTGTTGCAAGATATTATATGAACAATGAGAAATGGATCCCAGCTATTAATAGATTAAAAATTATAGTTGAAAAATACGATAAAACAATTTTTGTAGAGGAAGCCCTATTTAGACTGGTAGAAATTTATTATACTATTGGCTTAGAAAATGAAGCTAAAGCAGCTGCTGCTCTGTTAGGCTATAATTATAATTCAAGTGAATGGTACGAAAGATCATATAAAGTATTAAACACAAGTTACCAACCTTTAAAAAAATCAAAGGAAAATGAAGAGCAAAAGCTAATTAACAGAATAAAAAATATCTTTATTAAATGATTGAGAAAGAAAAAATCGAAAAAATATATAAAAAAAAATCAGAAAAATTATTAAAATATAATAGAGCTTATTTTGAAAAAGATAATCCCATAATCTCAGACTCAGAATTTGATAAATTAAAAAGTGAACTTTTAGAAATGGCCAAAAAAAATCCATTTCTAAAAAATATTAAAAATTTTGATAAAGTCATTGGATCTAAACCATCACTTAAATTTAAAAAGATCAGACACTCTAAGCCAATGCTATCTTTGGGAAATGCATTTGAAAAAAACGATATGATAGATTTTCAGAAAAAAATAAAAAATTTCTTAAATATGACATCAAAAATAGAGTTTTCATCCGAGCCAAAAATAGATGGCATCTCTGCCTCTCTAAGATATGAAAATGGAAATCTTGTATATGGATTATCCAGAGGCGACGGTGTTTCTGGAGAAGATATTACTGAAAACTTAATGACTATAAATGATATACCTAAAAAAATAACTGGTGCTCCGAAAATATTAGAAATACGAGGAGAAGTTTATATTGGAAAAAATGATTTTAAAAATTTAAAAGATAAATTTGCAAATCCTAGAAATGCCGCTGGAGGCTCCTTGAGGCAAAAAGATTCTAAGGAAACCAAAAAAATCCCTCTGAAATTCTTCGCTTATGGTTTTGGGGAGATAAATCCTGAACTATTTAAAAGTCAAACAGATTTCCTCAAAAAACTCAAAACATGGAATTTCCCAATCAATGAGTATTGTAATGTTGTAGAGTCAGTAGAAGATATAGAAAAAAATCACTCAAAATTAGAAAGACTACGTTCAAGTTTAGATTATGATGTAGACGGTATAGTTTACAAAGTTAATAATTTAAGTTTTCAAAAAAGATTAGGATCTACCTCAAATTCGCCAAGATGGGCAATTGCATATAAATTTTCGTCTGTAAAAGCTTTTTCAAAAATAAAAGAAATAACAATTCAGGTTGGAAGAACAGGAGCTATTACTCCTGTTGCAAAAATTGATCCTGTTACAGTAGGTGGTGTTGTTATTTCAAATGCTACTTTGCATAATGAGGATGAAATCATTAGAAAAGATATTAGAGTTGGCGATGTTGTCACTATTCAAAGAGCCGGAGATGTAATTCCTCAAGTATTATCAGTTGAAAAATCTAAAAGACAAAAAGATACCAAAAAATTTATCTTTCCGATCAAATGTCTTTGTGGTTGTCCAACAAAAAAAGAAATTAGTTTAACAACAAAAAAAAAAGATGCCGTTAGAAGATGTACCAGAGGGTACGAGTGTGATTTTATTGCAAGAGAAAAATTAAAACATATTGTATCAAAAGATGCATTTGATATTGAGGGTTTAGGAAAAAAAGTAATAGATAATTTCTGGGATCTTAAATTTATAAGATCACCTGCTGATATTTTTTTGCTAAATTATGACAAAATAGAAAAGCTTGAGGGATGGGGTAAACTTTCTGTTCAAAATTTAAAAGGAGCTATTAAAAATTCCAAAAATATTGTCTTAGACAAGTTCATTTATTCAATTGGTGTAAGACATATTGGACAAGAAAATGCAAAAATTTTAGGTTCATTTTTTAAGACCAGTACAAAATTTTCAGATCTGTTTGACCAAAAAAAGAGGAAAAATATTTTAAGAAATTTATATGATCTTGATGGAATTGGAGATACTCAAGTAAGGTCCTTAGAGGATTTTTTTTCAAACCAAAAAAATTCCAATATTATTCAATCTTTAATGTCTGTTTTAAATATAGAAGATTTTAAAAAAATAAACAAAAAGGGAAAATTAAGTAACAAAAGTATAATGTTTACAGGTGGATTTGAAAAAATGAGTAGATCTGAAGCTAAAGCTCTAGCGGAAGAAAATGGCGCTAAAATTCTTGGTTCAGTTTCTAAAAAGCTAGATTATCTCGTAATTGGAAATTCAAAACCTACAAAAAAGAAAATTGAAAAAGCTAAAGAACTTAAAATAGATTTAATGACCGAAGACGCTTGGTATGATTTACTAAATAGGTGAACAAGCTTTTGCAAGATCTATTTTTTCATTTGAATTCATAAACGGTGACAAATTTTTCTTTACTTTTTGGTGATAGCTATTTATCCAATTTATCTCAGTTGTATTTAGGATTTTTTTATTTATTAAACCTTTTTCTATAGGGGCCATAGTTAATTCCTGAAATTTGTCTTTTTTAATGTAAACTAAATTTTCAATTCTTATGCCAAAAGCACCTTCCTTATAAAATCCAGGCTCATTAGAGATCACCATACCATTTCTTAAATTAATTTTATTATTTTTGGACAATGATTGTGGTCCTTCATGAACATTTAAAAAACAACCAACACCATGTCCAGTTCCATGCGGATAATCTAAATTTATTTTTTTTAAATGTTTTCTGGCATCACGATCTATTTCTGAACCTGTAGAATTTTTTTTTATTTTAAAACTTGATACAGTAATGTGTCCCTTTAAAACACGAGTGTAAATTTCTTTAATATAATTAGATTGGTTATCCAAAGAAATCGTTCTTGTTACGTCCGTTGTTCCAAAAGAATATTGCCCTCCAGAATCGATTAAATACAAATCTCCTTTTTTAAGAAGCCTATTTGTTTTTTTAGAAGCTTTATAGTGAATGATTGCGCTATTAGGCCCTGATCCTGAGATTGTACTAAAACTCGGAAATTTGTACGAAGAATTCATTTTTCTAAAATTTTCTAATTTTTTTTGAGCTGATATTTCTGTAATCTTTTCCTTTCCATATTTTTTCTTTATCCAGAATAGAAATTTGGTCAAGGCAATCCCATCAGTTAGATGGCACTTCCTCATATTTTTTATTTCAGTACTATTTTTAATTGATTTAAAAAAATGTATTGGATCTATTTTTTCTATAACTTTATTTTTTTTTAGCAGTATATTCTTGTAATAAAATGAACAAGATAAACTATCCAGCCAAATATTTTTTTTTGATAAATGATTTAAGATCTTTTCAACTTTGATTTCATCGTAGATATGTATTTTTTTTTTAAAGATTTTTTTTATTTTAGTTAATTTTTTTGGATTAGTAAAAAGACTAACCTTTCCTTTATTACTTATTAATAATCTGGCATTTGGAATAGGTGCGTAGGAAGTATCATGACCTCTAATATTTAAAATCCACGCAACATTTTCAGGCGCGGTAACCAATAAGTAGTCAACCTTATTTTTTAAAAGTATTTTTTTAACTTGTGAAATCTTTTTTTCTATTGTTGCACCAGTATTCTTTAAAGAAAGAGAAAAAAAAGGTTTAACTAGTTCTTTAGGTTTATTTTTCCAAACCATGTCTACTAAGTTTCGATTGATAGATTTTAAATTTATATTTTTAGTTTTGAAAAGAAAATTTAATTTTTTTTCTGTATGTAATTTGGGATCAAAACCAATAACAATTTTTTTATTTGTCTTTAGTACATCTTTAGGTAATTTAGTAGGTATTGTAATGATTTTAAATTTCTTACCTGACTGGTAACGAGCTTGTATAGTGTATCTTCCATCTACAAAAAGGTAATTTTTATTCTTCGAAATTATTGCGAATCCAGCTGAGCCAGAAAAATTTGAGATAAATTTTAGCCTATCATTTGATAAATTGACATATTCATTAAAATATTCATCATTTTTGGGAACTATATATCCATCAACTTTATATTTTTTTAATAATTTTTTAAAATTCATCATTTTCGACAGACCAAATTATTTTATCATTTAAGTAATTTTTTCTTAAGTCTTGCCCAACCAGGGCTTCGGTATTCTTCATTATCTTCTATTAAATTATCTTGATTAAAATCAAAATCATCTGAAACTTCTTTTACAGGTTCTTCATTTTTTTCTATAGCTTCTTCCGGTAATTCACCTACAAATCTCGAAGGCAAAGTGTCCATCCATTCACCATGCCACGCTCTTTGCATAGCAAAAGATATATGCGCGTTTTTTTTTGCTCTTGTAATTCCAACATAAGCCAACCTTCTCTCCTCTTCTAAAGCTAAATCACCTTTTTCCTCCAAAGATTTTTGATGAGGAAACAAACCTTCTTCCCAGCCTGGTAAAAATACTGTATTGAACTCTAAACCTTTTGCGGCATGTATTGTCATTATATTAATTCTTTCATCTTCCCATTTTTGGTCAATTGATGTTGCTAAAGCCACATGTTCTAAGAAACCCTGCAAATTGTCATAGTCATGCATTGCTCTCAAAAGCTCTTTTAAATTTTCTATTCTGTTTTCATTTTCTAGGTCTTTTTTATTTTTTAGCATTGCCGAATAACCCGATTCATCTAAAATAAGTTTCAATAAATCAAAATGTTTAATTTTTTTTAAATCAACTCTCCACTTATCTATCAATTCTAAAAGGTGTTTTATTAATGTTTTGATTTTGGGTTTAAACTTGTTTAATTCTAATAATTTACGAGCAGCATCTTCCAAACAAATCTTTTCAGTCGATGATAATTCATGTAGATGTTTAATTGTTGCATCCCCGATACCTCTCCGTGGTGTATTTATTATCCTCTCAAAAGCTAAATCATCAAATTTTTGATTTACGATTCTCAAATAACAAATTGCATCCTTTACTTCTGCTCTCTCATAGAATTTGATACCACCTATGATTCTATAATTTAAGCCTATTTTAAGAAATCTTTCTTCAAATTCTCTAGTCTGATAAATAGCTCTTACAAGTATAGCTATTTCATTTAAAGAATCTTTTCTTTTGATATTTTCTTCTATCGTATTACCTAAAGCTCTAGCTTCCTCTTTTCCATTCTTGTAACAATTAAGTTTTACCAAGTCACCTTTTTTACCTTCAGACCAAAGTTTTTTTCCTAGACGGTCTTTATTATGTGAAATCAAGAAAGAAGCAGTATCCAAAATATTTTTTGTAGATCTATAGTTTTGCTCTAATCTAAAAATTTTAGCATCAGTATATATCTTATCAAAATTTAAAAAGTTTTTAATTTCCGCACCTCTCCAGCTATAAATTGATTGATCATCATCACCAACACAACATATATTTTTATTTTTATTTACGATTAAGTTTAGCCATTTATTTTGTATAAAATTAGTATCCTGGTACTCATCAACAAGAATATACTTAAAATTATTTGAGTAAATATTTCTTATTTCTTCGTGATTTTCGAATAGTTTAACGCAATAAAGAATTAAATCCCCAAAGTCACAAGAATTTAACTCTTTAATTTTATTTTGATAAATTTTGTATACTTTAAGAATTTGCGTTTCAAAAATGTTTTTCTTAGTTAATCTTACTTCATTTGGCAAAAGACCTTTATTTTTCCAATTATCAATAATAGCTATTATAAATTGTGGAGATATTTTTTTTGCATCTATATTTTCTGCGTTACATATATTTTTAATAAGCTTTTTTTGGTCCTGGGTATCTAAAATTGTGAAATTACTTTTTAAACCAACAGCCTCTGCGTGCCTCCTTAAAAATTTAACACTTATCGAATGAAAAGTTCCTAACCAACCTAAAGAATTTAAATTGCCTCCAAGAATTTTTATAACTCTATTCCTCATTTCATTGGCGGCTTTATTAGTAAATGTCACACAAAGTATTTGATTAGCCCACGCTTTCTTTTTTTGAACCAAATACGCAAGTTTAGATGTTAGAACTTTAGTTTTTCCAGAACCTGCACCTGCGACAACTAAAGTAGGTCCATCAACGTTCTCTACAGCTGCTTTTTGCTGATCGTTTAGTCCAGATAGGAAATTTTTTTTTTCTTTCATTATTTAAGATTTATTTTTACATTATAAATCTTATATAACAACAAAATGAAATCCTCAGCATCTAAAGTTATCAAATCTTGGTTGAATAAAGTCAATAATTATAAGACAGCAAAAATTTATAGGAAAAAAATAATCTTAATAGGTATTTTATCAGTTTTCTTATTATCAATTTTTTCTTATTTTCTCAGACCCATATATTTTGATTATGAAACTAAAAAACAGCTTGTACAAAATAAGATAAATGATTCATTTAAATTAAGCACTGAAATTAAGGGTGATATATTTTTTTCATTTTTGCCATCACCAAGAATCACATTAAAAAATATCAACTTAGATTTTGGAAAGTTTAAAAATAATATAATAAATATTGATAAGATTGAAATTTTAATTGCTCCTCTAAGAATAAAAAATATAGAAGATTTTCAACTGAAAAAAATTATAATTTCAAATCAAAATATTAAAATTTATCCAAAAAGTATAAGTAAAATTTTTGAATATTTTACTTTGCATAATAAGAAAAAAATAGTTTTTAAAAATTCTAAAATCATTTTTATAGATGAACAAAAAAATAACGTGAATTTTAATAATGTTAATTTAGAAGATGATTTTAAAAAAAATAGACACAAAATTAAAGGGAATTTTATATTTTCTAATAATAAAATAAATATAAATTTTGATAATAAAATTTACGAAGAAAAAAAATTAAAGATAGATATTCCAAGTTTGAAACAATCTTTGGAAATTAATTTTGAAAAAAATAGCACACTTAAAAATTTATCAGGACAATTAAAGTTAAAAATATTTGAAAGTATTTTGCTACTCAATTTTCAAGGCAAAGATAACTTTAAAATTAAAAATTCTTATTTAAGAAACAAATTTTTAAATTCAAAAATAAATGGTACCATTACACTTAAGGATCAATTTAGTTTTAATATTGATTTAGGTGTTAACCAAGTAAATTTAAGAAAGCTTTTACTATACTATCCTTTATTTCAATCAGGATCTGTAAGTAAAAAAATTAATGGGAAACTAAATATTTTAGTAAATAGCTCAGATACGTTATTTGGAAAATTTAAAAATACCAAAATGAATTTAATTTTTGAGAATGGAGACATTAGAATTAAAAACTTCACTGCAAATATATCTGAAAATAGTCTAATTAAATCGAATATGTTAGTTTTGTTGGCTAGTAAAAAACCTAAAATAGAATTTAATTCACGATTTTCATCTTCTGATGCTAAAAAATTTTTAAGAAAACTTGGTATTTACGATTTTGATAATGACAATTTATCTCTAGATGTGCATGGAAATATTGATTTAGAAAGTAATAGAATAAAATTTACAAAATTTATTAGAGACGACTCCATTAAAATAAGCAAAGATACACTAAAGAATATAGAAGATCTTTTTAATAAAAATGTTCTTGAAGAAAAGGGAGTTCTTGGTTTATTAGATTTTTTTAGATTTAAAAAACTTTTAAAAGAAATTTATTAAACTTTCCAAACTTTAATCATTTGGCTTGATCATTTTTAAAGGGTTGACTACTTTTAAAAATTCTTTTTCATTAATTAGTCCAGATTTAATTGCCTCATTTTTTAGAGTGGTACCATTTTTGTGCGCTAATTTAGCAATTTTAGCAGCATTATCGTATCCTATCTTTGGAGAGAGAGCGGTAACCAACATTAATGAATTATCAAGAAGTGATTTAATTCTTTTCTTATCTGCCTTAAGCCCCTTTATACAATACTTGGCAAATGCTTTGGATGAGTCAGACATAATTTTTATTGATTGTAAAATGTTATGAATTATCAAAGGTTTAAAAACATTTAATTCAAAATGACCATGAGATCCTGCCATAGTTATACCGTTATGATTACCAATTACTTTTACGCAAACCATAGTAACAGCTTCACATTGTGTAGGATTAACTTTTCCAGGCATTATAGATGATCCAGGTTCATTTTCTGGCAAAATAAGTTCTCCATAACCTGCTCTTGGTCCAGATCCAAGGAACCTTATATCGTTTGCAATTTTCATCAAACAAACTGCTGTGGTATTCATAGTTCCAGAGAAATTAACGACTGGGTCATGAGAAGCCAAAGCAGCAAACTTATTTTTAGATGGTTTAAATGGTAGTTTTGTTATTTTTTTTATTTCTTTTACGATTTTTTTATCAAAACCTTTTTTTGTATTTAAACCAGTACCCACAGCTGTACCACCCTGTGCTAGGAAGTATATTTCTCCTAATGCTCTTTCTATTCGATCAATACATGTTTTTAATTGTGAATGGTAACCTGAAAATTCTTGTCCCAGGGTTAACGGTGTTGCATCCTGAAGATGCGTTCTACCTAATTTAACTATACTTTTAAACTCTTTAACTTTTTTACCAATTTCTTTTTCAAGCAATCTAAGCGAAGGTAAAAGCATATTTTTTGTTTTCGTAGCTATAGCTATATGCATCGCTGTTGGAAATACATCGTTTGTAGATTGCGATTTATTTACATGATCATTTGGATGCACAGGTTTTTTTGTTCCCATTTTTCCACCCATCATCTGTATAGCTCTGTTAGAAATTACTTCATTTACGTTCATATTAGTTTGAGTTCCAGATCCAGTTTGCCAAACTTTTAACGGGAAGTGTTCATTAAGCTTTCCTTTAATAACCTCTTCAGATGCCCTAACGATATATTTGCTCAGTTTTTTATCTAAATCCCCATTTTTTGAATTAACTATCGCCGCAGCTTTTTTTACAATTCCAATTGATTGAATTAAAATCGGTCTGACTAGCAAATCTCCAATATCGAAGTATTTGTTTGACCTTTGAGTTGATGCACCCCAATACTTATCACCAGGAACTTTTATTTTACCTATAGAATCAAATTCAGTTCTATATTTCATTGATGTATCCAAGATATATTAAGCATGTAAAATTGTAAATAACTTACAAATAGACTGTGGAGATTTTATGACAAATTTTAATGATGTTAAAAAATTTATGGAAACCTTTGGTCAGGAAGTTAAGAAAAAAGCTGGTTTTCCATCAGAAAAAATAACAAAACTCAGATACGATTTGATCAAAGAAGAATTGGATGAGTTTGAAGAAGCTTTAAAAGCAAAAGATTTAAAAGAGGTAGCAGACTCACTTACGGATATTTTGTACGTAACTTACGGTGCCGGTCATGCTTTTGGAATAGATTTAGATAAATGTTTTAATGAGGTACAAAGTTCAAATATGAGTAAGCTAGGCGAAGATGGAAAGCCAATTTATAATGAAAATGGAAAAGTTATGAAGGGCCCCAAATATTTTGAACCTAATCTAAAAAAATTTATTGAATAAAGGGGCGTTCTGTTGCCAGGTGCCTAAAACCTTGTAGCATTATTCTTTACTCTACACCATAATCATTATTTGGGAATTTTTTGTATTCGCCAACGAGAGCCCTCTCTAACAATAAAGCCTACACAATTTTTAGATCCACATTTACAAACATGATCT
>PAGZ01000022.1 GCA_002704625.1 Candidatus Pelagibacter sp. | reverse complement strand
TTTTAAACCAGCGAAAGCCATCTTAGTTCCTTTTATATGAGCCTGAGGTTTTAATAGATAAGCATTCATTTCACCGTATGACCATTTTTTTCCGTGAGCAACAAGTGCTTTTGAATATTTATAATCTGATATTGCCGCTGACTGTCTTCCAAGTACCCCATAGAGAGCGGGCCCAATCTTATTCTTACCGCCCTTCGCAACGACGTGACAGGCTGTACATTTTTTAAATACTTTTTGACCATGTTCTATTGTTCCAAGAGCTAGAAGTGCTTTAATATCTACACTTCCAGAAACCGAGGATCCAGAACTTGCCTTTTTAACAACAGGAGCTTCAACTATATAAGCGGCTTGTGAAGGTTTTTTAACATCAAATATTAAATCGGTGATTTTTTCAATTCCAAAAACAACTAAAACTGTAAAAATTACTGCCGCTACGATTTTATTTATTTCAAAACCATTCATAAATTTGATAATTAATGTATTAGATATATCACGAGTTTTGACAAAAAACTTTAAGTAAATTTAGTATCATTGCGTCTTTGAGCCGCATAAATATTTATGAGCAAAACAGTTGTAATTATTCCTTCTAGATTAAAAGCCAAAAGACTTCCCAATAAACCTTTAAAGATTATTAATAAAAAAGAGATGATATTACATGTGTATAAATTAGCAGCAGAATCTGGGATTGGAAAAGTTTTGGTGGCAACACCTGATCAGGAAATTTTTCAATTAATAAATAAAAATGGTGGAAACTCTTTCGTCTCAACTGAAAATCATAATACTGGAACAGATAGAGTTTTTGAGGCTTTTGAAAAATTTTTTTCAAGCGAACCTTCAATAATTATAAATTTACAAGGAGATATGCCTAATTTAGATCCCATATCAATTCGAATATTGAACGATCATTTACAAAAAGGCCTTTGTGATGTGGCTACTTTAGCTTCTTCAATTAAAGAAAAAAATGAAATTACAAATGAAAATATTGTAAAAGTGATAACAAAAAAAAATATTGAAAAAACAGGTTTTTCAGAGGCCATAGACTTCGAAAGAAATTTAAATAATATTGAAAAAAAGTTTATTTACCATCACGTAGGTATTTATGGCTTTACTAAAGAAGCTTTAATACGATATGTAAATTTACAAAGAAGTAAGTCAGAAATGAGTAGAAATTTGGAGCAAATGAGAGCCTTAGATAATAATATGAAAATTCATGTTCTGTACTCAAACACAAATCCACTTAGTGTTGACACCGAGGCTGACTTAGAGGAAGTTAAAAAATTAATGGAAAAAAAAAATGTCTAAAGTAAAAGTAGCTTTTCAAGGGGAAATGGGGGCTTATTCCCACTTAGCTTGTGAGAAACTCTTTCCTGGATCTTCAATAAAGGCCTGTCCTACTTTTGAAGAAACTTTTAAATTAGCATATGAAGACGAGAATTATAAAATTATCATTCCTATTGAAAATTCTCTAGCTGGAAGAGTAGCAGATATTCATTATTTGTTACCAAAATATAAATTACAAATTTATGCTGAACATTATCAAACTGTTGAGCATAATCTTTTAGTAAAAGAGAATGCAGAAGTAAATGACATTAAATATGTCAGAAGCCATTCACAAGCAATCGACCAATGTCAGAAAATAATTCAAAAATATAAATTCAAAACAATTATTTCTGCTGATACAGCTGGGTCTGCCAAAGATCTTTCCAAAGGAGATGATAAATCTATAGGAGCAATAGCATCTACTCTTTCAGCAAAAATTTATAAGCTAAAAGTGCTTTTCAAAAATATTGAAGATGAAACTAATAATGTTACAAGATTTTTGGTTATGGGAAAAAATATCAAACAACCCAAATACGAACCGAATAAAAAATATATTACTAGCTGCATATTTAGATTAAAAAGTATACCGGCCGCTTTATATAAATGTTTAGGTGGTTTTGCCACCAATCAAGTAAACTTAACTAAGCTTGAAAGTTTTTCTGTAAAAAATACATTTGATCAAACTAATTTTTATTTAGACTTAGAAGGACACATTGAAAATAAGTCAGTTCAAAAAGCTTTAGAGGAGCTTGGATTTCACACAGAAAGCATGAATATTTTAGGTATTTATGAAGCAGCGTCTTCTAGGCAAAAAAAATAGTCCACAAATTTAAGATTCCATACTTGTAGAATTCAATTTGATATTGATATAATAATTTGGAGGCCATTCAGGCGATTTTGATATGTTTAATGTGTCAGAGTGTAACAACAGCAGCACGGACTTTTGAAAGCGGGTTGTTTGGTCTCCTTATATGAAAAATGTTAAATCAAATATTTTAGCTTTAAAATACAGACCGAGAATTTTTAACGATCTTATCGGTCAAGAAGTAATTGCTGAAACAATATCTAACGCAATTAAATTAGAGAAAACACCTAATGCATACCTGTTAACTGGCATCAGAGGTGTTGGAAAAACTACGACTGCTAGACTTATAGCTAAAGCTTTAAATTGTACACAAATCTCAGATCAAGGACCTGAATATAAAAAAAATGAAATTTGTAGCAACTGCAAGCAAATTGAAAATTCTAATCACATAGATGTACTTGAGATGGATGCAGCGTCAAAAACTGGAATTGATGATGTAAGAGAATTAATCGAGAATGCAAAATATAATCCAACTAGTGCTAAATTTAAAATTTTCATCATTGACGAAGTCCACATGCTATCCAAGCAAGCATTTAATGGATTGTTAAAAACATTAGAGGAACCACCAGAAAAACTTAAATTTATTTTAGCAACAACTGAAGCAAGAAAAATTCCTGTTACAATTTTATCTAGATGCCAAAGATTTGATCTAAAAAGAGTAAATTTAGAAAAAATTTTCCAACATATAAAAAAGATATCAACTATAGAAAATGGAAAAATATCTGACGATGCGTTGAAGTTATTGGCTAGAGCATCAGAGGGTTCAGTAAGAGATGCAATATCATTATTAGATAGAGCCCTAATATTTCAAACTTTAGATGAAAACAAAGTAATCGAAGATGCCGATGTAAGAAAAATTTTAGGATTAGCGGATAAGAGCAAAATTATCGATCTAATGGGTAGCGTTTTTGAGGGAAATGAAAAATTAGCCTTAAAACAGTTAAGAGACCTTACCGATGTAGGTTTAGACGCAAAAAACTTTTTAAATGATTTTTTAGAATTAATTTATCTTTTCGGAAGAAGAATTAATCTTGGCCCAATTGAAAAAGATACCTTTCTTTCAGATGGAGAAATTAAACTGATTGATAAAATTAGTTCAAATTTAAATATGCAAGATTTAGGTTTATTCTGGCAATTAACAATAAAGTCTATTGAGGACCTAAAAATAGTCACCAATGAGGATATAGCACTAGAAATGTTTTTGATGCAAATTATGCATTTAAAAAATTTGGAAGATTATTCTGAGGAGAAAATTTTTGGAAAAGAACAAACTTTGTCTTCACAAATAACAAAAAAAACAATTGAAGAAACCAAAGATGATATAAAGCCAATTAATTATGTTAAAGACCAAATGAAAAGCACTGAACAAATAAAAGCTTTAGACAAAAAAAAATCTGAAATTGAAGGCAAAACACAAATTTTATCATTTTCTGATCTTTTAAATCTTTCAGAAAAAAATAAAGAAATAGAATTAAAATATGATTTAGAAAGAAATGTAAGACTTGTGAAATTTGAAGATGGAAAAATTGATATAAATTTTAATGAAAATTTAAACAAAAGTTTCATAAAAAAATTATCTCAATGTTTATATGAATGGACAGGAAAAAGATGGATCATAACTTTAAGTAAAAATGAAAATTTAAAAACTTTTCATGAACAAAATATTGAAAAAAAAGAAAAAATATTAGTAGATGAAAAAAAAGGTAAAGTTTTTAAAGATTTTACAGAAGCTTTTTCTGATGCTGAACTAATCGATGTAAGGAACGAAAATGAATGATTTTTCAGACATGTTGTCCAAAGCTAAAAACATGCAAGAAAAAATGAAAGAAGTTCAAGAAAGTTTGAAGAAAATTGAAGTCGAAGGTGCTTCAGGCGGGAATTTAGTTAAGATAATACTGAAGGGCAATTACGAAATGAAATCAATTTCTATAGACCCTAGTGCAAGAAAAGAAAAAGATGAAATAATAAATGATTTAATAGTCGCAGCTTATAATGATGCAAAAGACAAACTAAAAAAAAAAACTTCTGAAGAAATTCTAAAGGTTTCAGGAATGCCTAATTTACCTTTTGATTTCAAAATGCCTTTTTAAATGGATAATCATACTCCAGAAATAGAAGAGTTAATTAAGCAGTTTTCTAAACTACCAGGTCTTGGACCTAAGTCAGCTAAAAGGATAATTTTAAAACTAATAAATAATAAGGAGAATATGATTAAGCCATTAGCTAAATCATTAGCAAATGTTTATAAAAATATAGTGCGTTGCAGTGATTGTGGAAATCTTAAAATAAAGGATAACGAATGTATTTGTCAAAAAAATATAAATAACTTCGACAAAATTTGTGTTGTAGAAAATTTGGCAGATATGTGGGCAATTGAGTCATCAAATATTTTTAAGGGTCATTTTCATATTTTGGGTGGGACTATTAATAATAATGAAAATTATGAACAAAAAAATTTGCTTATAGACTCACTTGTAAGAAGAATAAAAAAAAACAATCTAAAAGAAGTAATCATTGCTACAAGCGCTACAGTCGAAGGACAAACAACTGCCCATTATATTGAAGATACAATTAAAAACGATAAAATTAAAATCTCAAAACTTGGTCAAGGTCTGCCAGTTGGAGGTGAAATTGAACAACTTGATGATGGAACATTGATTTCTGCTTTTAAGAATAGAGTACCAGTTTCTACTGAATAGATTTTTTTTCTAACCTTTTTTTATGAAGTAATGGCTCAGTGTAACCAGAGGGCTGTTCTCTACCTTTGAATACTAAGTCACAAGCAGCTGAAAAAGCCACAGACTTTTCAAAATCAGCTGCCATCGGTAAATAATTTTTATCATTAATGTTTTGTTTATCTACCACTGTAGCCATTTTTTTCATAACATTCATGACTTGGTCTTTAGTACAAATATTATGATGAAGCCAATTTGCTATATGCTGTGATGAAATTCTTAATGTAGCTCTATCTTCCATTAAACCTATGTTATTTATATCTGGTACTTTTGAACAACCAACACCTTGATCAATCCATCTGACAACATAACCCAAAATACCTTGAGCGTTATTTTCTAACTCTTTATTTATATCATCTACTGACCAATTAGGCCTATCGGCTTTTGGAATTTTTAATATATTTTGAAGTTCAGCCTTTTTTCTAGATTGAAGCTCTTGATGTTTTTTAAAAACATCAAGCTCATGATAATGCGTTGCATGTAATGTTGCAGCTGTCGGCGAGGGTACCCAAGCGCAGTTCGCACCTGATCTTGGATGACCTATTTTTTGTTTCATCATATCAGCCATTCTGTCAGGCATAGCCCACATGCCCTTACCAATTTGAGCTTTCCCAGAAAATCCACAAGACAAACCAATATCAATATTCCAGTCTTCATATGTATTTAGCCAAACTGATTTTTTCATTTCACCTTTAAAAATCATTGGTCCAGCCTCAAATGATGTATGCATCTCGTCGCCTGTTCTATCTAAAAAACCGGTGTTTATAAAAACCACTCTGTTTTTAACTTTTCTAATACACTCTTTTAGATTTACAGTAGTTCGTCTTTCTTCATCCATTATTCCAACTTTAATAAAAAATTTTTTTAAGCCCAAAACCTCCTCTACTTTTCCAAAAAGAAGATTTGTGAACTCAACTTCTTCAGGACCATGCATTTTAGGTTTAACTATATAAAATGATCCGGTTCTTGAGTTCTTTTTATTTTTAATATCATGCATCGCACAAAGCGTAGATATAAAGGCATCCATTATTCCTTCTGGAATTTCAGAGTTATCTTTTAAAAGAATTGAGGGATTCTTCATCAAGTGACCAACATTTCGGTTTAGCAATAATGATCTACCATGCAATATAATTTCTGATCCATCCGCACTGTTATATTTCCTATCTTGATTTAGCTTTCTAGTAACTTTTTTTCCATTTTTTTCAAATTCAGTTTGTAGTGTGCCTTTCATCAAACCTAACCAGTTCCTATAACATTTCACTTTATCCTCAGCGTCGACTGCAGCCACAGAGTCTTCATTGTCTACTATAGTTGAAACAGCAGACTCAATTATTACATCACTTATATTAGCCTTATCTTTTTTTCCTACAGAGGTATTGGGGTCGATTATAATATCAATATGTAGGCTATTATTTTTAAGTAAAATTGATTTTGGGCTGCTTTTATCTCCAACAAAACCAACAAACTGTTTTTTATTTTTTAATGCTACTTTTTTATTATCAGTAATTAATAACATATTTTTTTCATCAACTGATATTTTTGATATATTTTTCCAACTTCCATTTTCAATTGGAAATATTTTGTTTAAGAAATCACGAACGTAGTCTACAACTTTATTTGCTCTATCTTGGTCAAATTCTTTAGATTCATTTTTTGATATTACATCTGTTCCATATAAAGCGTCATATAAACTTCCCCATCTCGCATTTGCTGCATTCAAGGCGTATCTTGCATTATCTATAGGAACAACTAATTGCGGTCCTGCAATACTTGAAATTTCTTCGTCTACATTTGATGTTTCAATTTTAAAATCTTCTTTTTCATCCACAATATAATTTATTGATTTTAAAAATTTTGTATACTCGTCTTGGTTAAATGATAAATCTTTTTTAGACAAGTGCCATTGATCTATCTTTTTTTGGATTTCATCTCTTCTTTCTAATAATTTTTTGTTAATCGGCGCAAGTTCATGAACTACTTTGTCAAATCCGTTCCAAAATTTATCGATATTAATGTCAAGATCAGGAATAACTTCTTGATTAATAAAGTTTAGTAATTCTTTATCTATTTTTAAATTATTAACATTAATTTTATTCATTTTTGTATAATACAGCAAATATTAAGTATTTTCACAACACTTTATTGACACATTTGAATTTTATTTAAATTACTAATATTATTTCAATCAATATTTATGAGAAATTATCTAGAATTTGAGAAAGAGATTAAGTCGTTAGAGCAGGATCTTGAAAATTCAAAAAATCCTTTTGATAAAGATGGAATATCCCAAGTAGATACAAAAAAAATTAAAAAAATTGAAGAAGAATTAAGCGAAAAGTTAAAAAAAACATACTCAAATCTTAATAACTGGCAAAAAACTTTAGTTGCAAGACATGAGGAGCGACCAAAAGCGAACTTCTACATAAACGAAATTTTTTCAGAATTTACTATTATTTCAGGCGACAGACTTTTTTCAGATGATAAATCAATAATTGCTGGTTTTGGACTTTTAGACAAAAAGTCAGTACTAGTTTTAGGACAAGATAAAGGCGAAGATTTAAATAGCAGAATGGAGAGAAATTTTGGAATGATGCGGCCCGAGGGCTATAGGAAATGTATCAGGCTGATGAGACTTGCAGATCGTTTTAAAATTCCAGTTATCTCTATGATTGATACACCTGGTGCATACCCAGGTATAGGAGCCGAGAAAAGAGGACAAGCAATCGCAATTGCTAATTCAATTGAATGCTGCATGTCTTTAAAAGTTCCAAATATTTCTGTAATTATTGGAGAAGGTGGATCAGGAGGGGCAATTGCATTAGCTTCATCAAACAAAGTGATCATGTTAGAAAACTCTATCTACTCAGTAATTTCTCCAGAAGGATGTGCCTCAATATTATGGAGAGACCCAAGCAAATCTTTAGAGGCCGCAAAGGCAATGAAATTAACTGCAAAAGAACTTTCAAAACTAGGAATAGTTGACGAAGTAATCGAAGAGCCAATCGGAGGTGCACACCGCGACCATAAAGAAATGGCAAGAAAAATTAAACAATCTTTAATAAAAAATTTGGAGAAATTCGAAAACTTATCCGGAGATCAAATTTTTAACCAAAGAAAAACAAAATTTCTTAAAATTGGTAGAGATCAAGGATTTAAAAAAGTAGAAGACTCTGCAAAAGAGAAATTAGCTTACGTTGAACCAGCTATATCTATTATTACGAGGTATATCAAAAAAAACAAAAATATCTTTTTAGGGACCGCAATTATTATAGGATTAGTTATAATTTTAAGTAATTTCATGTAGTAAATAGGCGATATAATTAAATTTTTTTATTTAAAAACTAATCAATCACTTGACATTTATTATATAAATCTATTAAAGGGGCAATATTAGTAATTTTACTAATATCACGTTAATAACTAAGTAAGGAAGAAAAATGAGTCTAAAAGGCAAAGTTAAGTGGTTCAATGGAACTAAAGGTTATGGTTTTATTGAAAGAGAAGATAAAGAGAAGGACGTTTTCGTTCATTCTTCAGCAGTAAGAGCAGCTGGTTTAAAATATTTAAACGAAGGTGATGAGCTTACTTTTGATGTAG
>PAGZ01000021.1 GCA_002704625.1 Candidatus Pelagibacter sp. | reverse complement strand
TTCTATGAAATTTTCAGCACTTGTTTTTGAAAATTTTTTATCAAATTTTTTAATTATTATAAAATCAATACCTAATTTTTTAGATGTTTCAATTTTTTGTTTTAATGAATCTATTCTAAAATTTTTTATTTTTTTGTTGAAAAACATAACTGGTAAGGGGTGAAAAACTAATAAACCAAACTTAAGTTTATGTTTTCTGGCCAGATATTTTCCAGACTTTATTACTTTTTGGTGGCCTAAATGAAATCCATCAAAATTACCAATTGCAATTGCTGAACTCTCAAATTTTTTGGAAACATTAAAATTTTTATAAATTTTCATCTACCAGGTTAATTCTTTTTGAAAGTAATTAGCTGATACTTTGTGTTCGGCCAATAACTTTTCCATTAGATTTTCATTTATTGTTTTTGATTTATGTACGCCACTAGTTATAAATATTGAATCTAGTTTCATATTGTTTGCACCTTTAATATCTGTTCTAAGATTATCTCCAATTACTAAAGTTTTTTGATTTGTTTTTAAACAGGAAAGATAAACTTCTTTATGAGGCTTACCAAAATATATTACTTTCCCACCTAGATTTTCAAAAATTTCAGCTATTTTTCCAGCACAATATTCTTCTTCACCGCCTCTATGAACAATTAGATCGGGATTGGTGCAAACTAATTTTTTATTTATATAATTTTTTAATAAATCTTTATAAAACTGTAAATTTTCACTTTCTTCATCAAAAAGTCCCGTACACAGTATAAAGTCACTTTCTTCTAGAGTAGTTTTGTTTTCTTTTACATCTATAAATAAAGAGTCATCCCTTTGAGGGCCAAGGTGAAAAAATTTTTTACCAAATTTATTTTGTTTAAGTGAATTCAGTGCTGCTTCGCCTGAGGTAAAAACGTTTCTAAGGAACTTGTCCTCCATTTTCAACTTCTTTAAAAATTCAACTACTTTCTTTGTTGGTCTAGGCGCGTTTGATAAAAAAACAATTCTTTTTCCATTTGATTGGAGTTCCCTTACGGCGTTAACTGCAGAGTTATATAAATTTACTCCATTATGCATTACTCCCCATAAATCGATTACAAATGCATCGTATTTATGAAAAATTTCGGAAAGATGCTCTAATTTTTTAATTTTCATTGGAAATTCAAGCTTTTTTTGACAAATTTTTTTTTATCATACTCTTGCAAAATTCTAAATACATACCATATTTCACCTTATTATAAATTATAGGAGTTTTCATGAAATTTAGACCGCTACACGATAGAGTGCTTATTAAAGTGCTAGATAGTGAGGAAAAAACTAAAGGTGGGATTATTATACCTGACACTGCAAAAGAAAAACCTCAGGAAGGTGAAGTTGTTGCTGTCGGGCCTGGTTCCAAAACAGAAGATGGAAAAATTATAAAAATGGACGTAAAAATTGGAGACAGAGTTTTGTTTGGAAAATGGTCTGGAACCGAAGTGAAAATAGATGGAAAAGAATATAGTATAATGAAAGAGTCTGACATTATGGGAGTTTCAAAAAGTAAATAAATTATTAAAGGAGATCTAAATGCCAAAAATTATAAAATTTAACAACGAAGCAAGAGCTAAAATGTTAAAAGGTGTTGACACACTTGCAAACACGGTAAAAACAACTCTTGGTCCAAAAGGAAGAAACGTCGTTATTGATAAATCTTATGGAGCGCCAAGAACAACAAAAGATGGAGTTACAGTAGCTAAAGAAATAGAGCTAGAAGACAAATTTGAAAATATGGGTGCTCAAATGGTCAAAGAAGTTGCAAGTAAAACAAATGATAACGCAGGAGATGGAACAACAACCGCAAGCATTTTGGCCCAAGCAATTGTAGGTGAAGGAATTAAATATGTTACTGCAGGAATGAACCCTATGGATATTAAGAGGGGAATAGACAAGGCTGTAGAAAATGTAATAGAAAATTTAAAAAAAACCTCAAAAAAAGTAAAAGCAAATGAAGAAGTGGCCCAGGTAGGAACAATTTCAGCGAATGGCGAAAAAGAAATTGGAGATATGATATCAAAAGCTATGCAAAAAGTGGGTAATGAAGGAGTTATAACAGTTGAGGAAGCAAAAGGAATTCAAACAGAACTTGATGTAGTTGAAGGTATGCAGTTTGATCGTGGATATTTGTCTCCATATTTTGTTACAAATGCAGACAAAATGACAACAGAATTAGAAAATCCTCTAGTTTTACTTCATGAAAAAAAATTAACAAATCTTCAACCAATGGTTCCATTGCTAGAGTCTGTAGTACAAGCAAACAGGCCCTTGATGATAATATCTGAAGATGTAGAGGGAGAAGCTTTAGCAACTCTTGTTGTAAATAAATTAAGAGGTGGATTAAAAGTAGTTGCGGTTAAAGCTCCTGGGTTTGGAGACAGAAGAAAAGAAATGTTAGAAGATATTGCTATTCTTACAGGTGGACAAGTTATTTCTGAAGATCTAGGAGGAAAACTTGAAAATGTTAAGATTAATAATCTTGGATCATGTAAAAAAGTAAAAATTGACAAAGAAAATAGTACCATTGTTGCTGGCTCAGGAAAAAAAGCAGATATAGAAGCAAGATGTAATCAAATTAGAAAACAAATTGAAGAAACAACATCTGATTACGATAAAGAAAAGCTTCAAGAAAGATTGGCAAAATTAGCTGGTGGAGTAGCGGTTATTAAAGTAGGAGGAGCAACTGAAGTTGAAGTTAAAGAAAGAAAAGACAGGGTAGAAGATGCTTTAAATGCCACAAGAGCAGCAGTGGAAGAAGGTGTTGTAGTTGGTGGCGGATGTGCTCTGTTATATGCATCTCAAGAATTAGATAAAGTAAAAGTTAAAGGCGATGATCAGAGAGCTGGTGTTGATATTATTAAAAAAGCTCTTCAGGCTCCCATCAGACAGATTGCTGCTAATGCAGGTGTAGATGGTTCAATAGTTGTAGGAAAACTATTAGAGGGAAAGAAACAAACTCAAGGTTTTGATGCTCAAGAAGAGCAATATGTTGATATGTTTTCTAAGGGAATTATTGACCCAATGAAAGTTGTCAGATCAGCACTACAAGATGCTTCGTCTATTGCAGGTCTTTTAATCACAACTGAAGCAATGATAGCTGACAAACCCGAAGAAAAAGACTCTGGTCCCGCTATGCCTCCTGGAGGTATGGGTGGTATGGGCGGAATGGGTGGAATGGGAATGTAACCCCAAAAAATATAAAATTAAAAGAGGCCGCTTTTGCGGCCTTTTTTTTTATATAATTTAAGTTTTTTTATTCTAAAAAGTATATAAAGTTTAAAAATGTCTTTAAGAAATTACAATTTAATATCTATTTTATTGATAATTTTTTCAATTTTCTTATTTTTTTTAGGATTTTATTTAGAGGAAAATTCGGCTGGAGCTGGATCTTATAGCGGTGATTTTTCAAATGTTTGGAAAAGTCTTAATACATTTTTAAATAATGGCATCATTGAAGCTATAGGACTAACCGCAGGCGGAGATCTCGATGTTTATAAATCTAGCCGCACACCATTACTTTATATTTTAAACAAAATATTTAACCCATTTGTAAATAGTAAGTCAGAGTTTCTGATAAGTATTTTTATCTTTTCATTAATACTTCCAGTTCTTTTTTATTATTTTATTAGAAAAAAATTTAAAAAAATTGATTTAACTCTGTGTTTATTAATTACCAGTATAGTTTTATTTAGTCCATATTTCAGAACTAGTTCTTATTGGGGTCTAGAAGAAAATTATGGTTTAATATCATTATTGATTTCCTTTATATTCTTACAAATACTATTTGATAATCCTTTAAACAAAAAAAATATAAAACCTGCATTATATTTTTTTTTAATTCTCTTTAGTTCTCTTTGCGTTTACTTTGATCATAAGTTACTTATAGTACCTCTTATATGTTTTGGCACGATATTGCTTAAAGAAAAAAGTTTAGCTTACAAAATATTTTCTATTATTCTTTTTTTAATTTTTTCTCTACCTTTTATCTATTTAATAAATATTTGGGGAAGCATTATACCCACTGTTGACAAAGATTTAAGATATGTTGGTCAGGCATTTCACTTTATACATCCGGGATATGTTATTTCTATAATCGCATTTTATTTATTTCCATTAATTTTTTTCAAAGAAAAAAGAGTGGAAATAATTATTAAAGATTTTTTTAAGTCTAATTTCAATAAAGTTTGCTTTTTAATATTTATTTTTTATTTGATTATACTGTTTCTATTTAATGATTTTGGTTTAACTTATTATGATTTTGGTAGAGGAATAACTCATAGGGTTGCAGTTATTTTATTTAATAATATTTTATTTCAAGAAATTTTTACTTATATAATATTTTTATTTAGTTTTTTTATTTTGTTAATTTTTTTTAATGAAAATAAAAAAGATTTGTTGCTTATATTATATTTTTTAGTAACCTCAATTTTTATATTGCCTATAATGCAAGAATATTATGATCCACTTATATTAATATTTATTTTTGCATTCTTTTCAAAAAATTTTATAATAAACTTTAAAAGCATATTTGCTCTTTATTTTTATTATCTGTTCTTTTTACTATCTGCAAATATTTATTATCAGAATTTACTTTAGTCTAAAAAACCTTTTAATCATTAAAATAAAGATTCCAAAAATCATTTTAATAGGATCAATCAAAATATTTAACTTGCTATTATCTTTGTGTATCCATGTTACCGGTAATTCTAGCATTTTAAGATTGTTTTTTTTTAAACTTAAAACGATTGAAAGATCGTGTTCAAACCCATCAATCTCGAGTTCATTAAATAATAATTTTCCTGTTTTTGCCTCATAGAGTTTGAAGCCACATTGAGTATCCTTAATTTTAATACCAAGTAGAAGATTGATGATTATTCGCATCACTAAACCCATGAATTCTCTGTAAAATTTTGAATTAACTTCAGACTGAGTATGTTGTCTAGATCCAAAATAAACATTGTAATTATTATTTATCATATTTTCATTTTCCCATTTTAAAATTTGAAATAAAGGAACAGAAAAATCAATGTCAGTTGTTAATACCCAATCTAGTTTAGACTGTAAAACCCCCTGTTTCAGTGCATAACCCTTACCTTTATTTTTTTTGTAAGATATCAACCTAAATAAATCATTATTAGAATTTTTTAATTTTATATAATTTTCTATTAAACTTTTTGAATTATCGTCACTACCATCGTTCACAAAAATTATTTCTATTTTACAATTTTTTTTAAGTAAAAAATTGTCTATTTCTTGGAATGCTTTTTGTATTCTTTTTTCTTCATTGTAAAAAGGTATGATAATTGATAATGATTTAATCATAATTAAAACTTATAAAAAATAAGTTATAAAAGCTATCTAAATTCAAATATGATTGAGCAAATATTAAAATATCCTCTTCTTTATAGAATATACCAAAAGTCAGTAAGAGCAAACTACAGTGAATATGATTTTATTAAATATATATTTTCAAAGTTAGAGGTAAAAAATTTGAGAGTTTTAGATTTATGTTGCGGGGATAGCTACATATTAAATTTTATAAAAAACTATATAGGTGACTATTTAGGAGTAGATAGTAGTGATAAATATATTAATTTTTCCGAAAAAAAATGGCAAAACTACAAATTTTTAAAATTAGATTTAAATCAAAAAGAATCTATAAAAAAATTTAAAAATTTTAATCCTAATTTTATATTTATTAATGGAGCAATACATCATCTTGATGACAAAACTGTAGAAAATACAAATGAATTCATTAATGAATTTAGGGAGAGTATTTTTCTGTCTGTTGATCCCATATACGATAACAATAAAATTATAAATACTATAATGCTGAAACTTGATAGAGGAAAATATATTAGAAATAAGAGTCAATATGAAACTTTAATGAAGAATTATAACAATTTTATAATAGATGATTTTTATAAAATGAGCTTTAAAAATATTTTTCACTATAAAAATTTGGATTTAACGAAACTTTATCAAGATTGGAAAAATTCTATTAATACCTAACATTATTTTTTGTAAAATTTATTTCCATGGTATTTTAAATAAAAATAAAAAAATATTCTTTTTAATTTCCAAAATTTTATCTTAGTTGTTACATTTTTTTTAGAAGGTATTTTAAACTCTAATGGATTTCCTATACCTAAAATTTTAAGTAAATCATTAAAAATAGTGTTGTTATTTTCAAATTTACATTCAATTGAATGAAAATCATCTTTAAAAAATTTTTTCCATATTTCACAAACCGCTTTGTAATCTAAAAAATATTTTGAATTTACATACCAATTTTTGGATTTTTTATCGACAAAATAATAGCCATATTTAAAAACTTTTTTCTTAAATTTAAATACATTTTCAATTTCAGTAGTGTGTCTTTGTTTCAGTATTTCTGAATACAAAGAATATAAAGAGTCACTGTCTTTTCTATAATAAAATATTATTATCAGTTTATAACCGAATCCTTCAATTGTTTCTTTCAAAAATTTTATTTTATTAAGATCATTTGAAAAAGATGAAAAATATTCTGAGCTTAAAATTATATTTTTATCATTATCGATTTTTGAGAAAAATTCTTTGATTTCTTTTAAATCTTCCTCATAAAAATTTTTATACAAATTATAATGATTTATTGTTTCACCAAACCAATTCTCATAATAAACTGGATGAATACTATGTAAGCCAAGTTTGTTGCTATTTATATACAAAAACTTTTGTATAGATGTGCTGCCAGTCTTAAAATTACCTATATGTAAAAAACATTTTTTCATTAAAACTTTAGAGAATTTAAGAGTGATTTAATTTTATTATATCTTGCTTTTGAAAATAATATGCATGCTTGGGATTCTAATATCATTCCATCCTTAAGAATTCTTAAATTATTATCTTGTAAAGTTTTACCGGTGGAAGTGATATCAGTTATAATTTCTGAGGAACCAATAAATGGATATGTTTCGGTTGCCCCAAGACTTGAAACCAATTTGTACTGGGTAATCCCTTTTGAAAAAAGAAAGTTATTTGTAAGATTCGGATATTTTGTTGCTACACGTAACCGAGTATTTTTCTTTGCTCTAAAATCAAAAGATACTTCTTCCAAATCAGCAACGGTTTGAACATCAATCCATTCATCTGGGATAGCAATAACAACTTTTGCAAAACCGAAGTTTAATTTTTTTTTGACTTCAATTTTTTTCTTTAAATAAATTTGTGACTCCATTAATAGATCCAATCCCGATATTCCAATATCTAACGTTCCATCAGCAAGTCTTTGAATTATTTCTTTAGCATGTAAATAAATTACTTGTATATTAGGCATATTATTAATTTGTGCAAAATAATTTCTTTCACCACCATTAGAAGAAGGCTTTAAATTATTTTTCTCAAAAAAATTTATTGAGTTTTCTTTTAATCTGCCTTTACTTGGTAATCCTATAGTTATTAAATTTTTCATTTATTTAAATTATTTAAATTAATTGCAGCACCTACTGCAGAAATATTTTTCTTAGATCCGAGACTCTTCAATAAACCGTCGTATCTACCACCTCTTGCAATCTCTTTTTTTGAAGAATTATATATCTCAAATACTACTCCAGAATAGTACTCGATATCTCTGCCAAAATTTGTAGAAAAAACCATTTTAGAATTTAACCTAGATAAATTTTTCAAACTTGATAGATCTTTAAAAACACTTTTGCTTAATTGATTTTTGTTAATAAAATTATTTAATGTTTTTTCTAATTTGTCTAAAGGACAATTAATTTTTAAAAATTCTTTAATAATTTTTACTGTTTTTTTGTTTTCTTTAAATGATCTTGGATCTTTAATTTTTCTATCAAATCTAGATATAATTTCTGAAATTTTTCGGTTTGCGACTTCTTTATTCTGATCAATATTCTGCATTTCAAAAAACTTTTTCTTATCGAGTTCGACCGTAGAAGGATCAACGTCAGAATTTGTTTCTAGCCTATTGAGCAAATCTTCAAAATATTGTGGTCGCCAAAAGTGTCTTTTTAATCTCATTCTCCATCTTTCTGGTATCTTTAATGACTCGATTAACTGCTTGAATAAACTTACGTCCCCAATTTTAATCGATATGTTTTTAATTTTTATTTTATTAATCGAATTAGTTATTGTTTTTAAAACTTTTAAATCATCGATAGATTTATTTTTA
>PAGZ01000020.1 GCA_002704625.1 Candidatus Pelagibacter sp. | reverse complement strand
TAGCCTGGCAACGTCCTACTCTCCCATATCTTAAGACAAAGTACCATCGGCGCTGAAGGGCTTGACTTCCGAGTTCGGAATGGGATCGGGTATTACCCCCTCGCAATAATCGCCAGGCAAGTCTATATAGTATGTTTTAAAGTTGATGTAAATACAGTTTTTGTAATATTTTAGCAGTAATTTATAATGCCACAGTATAAAATTTAATAAAATGCACATTCAAAAAATCTCCTTTTCAATCGTCAATTTAATTAATTTTTTATTATTCCTATTTCCAATTTCATTCATATTAGGAAATTTTATTATAAACCTTGAAATTTTTTTCATAAGTATTCTTGGTATCATTCTTTACAAAAAAGATCTTTTTAAAATAACTAAAGATATTCAGACGTTATTAATTTTATTTTTTTTTGCAGTAGTATTATTGAGTACGTTAGTTAATTATTTTCAAGAAAATGGAAATACAGTTTTAAAATCGTTTTTATACTTGAGATATTTAATTTTTTTATTAGTTATTAAATGTTTAATTAAAAATAATGATTTCAACTTTAAGTATTTTTTATTTTCTTGTCTTTTTTGTTCGGTCTTTTTGTCTGTAGATGTAATCTATCAATTTTTTTCAGGTAAAGATTTTTTTGGGTTCCCTAAACATCTCCATGTAAGTTCTGGGTTCTTTGGTGATGAACATGTTGCTGGTAGTTATATTCAAAAATTTGGAAGTTTAGGAATATTTCTAATTCCTTTTTTATTTTTTAAAAAAAAGGAAAAACTATTTAGTATTTTAGTCCCTGTTTTTATAATTTGTTTTATAGGAATATTTTTATCAGGTAATAGGATGCCGGTAGTACTTTTTATAATGTACTCATTACTTATTTTAATTTTCATAAAAGAAATTAGAATACCTATAATAATTGGATCAATTTTAAGTTTAATAATATCGATTTCAATTTTAAATACTGATGAAGAAAAGAAAAGAATGTACAGCAGTTTTTATTATAATGTAGTTTCAATATTGCCAATGATTTTCGATGAATTAGGTAGAAAATATCCTGAACTTAAAGATGATCAAAATAAAACTTTTGATTATCATAAGTGGGATGCGCAAAAGGATACAAAAAGTAAATATTTTTATTACGGAATGTTACAAAAAAAAATTGAAGAGGAAGACAAAAAAAAATATAAAATATTTCACTTTGGTAGTGGTCATGCAGTAACTTTTATAACTGCAATAGATACTTGGATGGATCGACCAATTCTTGGAAATGGAATAAAATCTTTTGGAAAAAACTGTGCCAAAAAAAGACATCTACCAAATAGAACTTGTCAGAGTCATCCCCATAATTATTATTTGGATATTTTAAATGACACAGGTTTGATAGGGCTAATTATAATAATATCAAGTTTGTTTTTATCCTTATTTAAAAAATTTAAATCTTATAAAAAAAAAGTTAACAAATATTATTTTATTTTTTGGGTTTTTATTTTTGTTTTATTGATTGAATTTTTTCCTTTTAGAAGTTCAGGAGGATTTTTTTCAACTTGGAATTCTGCTTATATATTCTTTATAGTAGCAATTGTATTATCAGATTTTAAAAAAAATTTTAAATCTCAAAATTAATTTTTAATTGGTGGGCGTGATAAGAATCGAACTTATGACCTCTACGATGTCAACGTAGCGTTCTACCATTGAACTACACGCCCTAAGGACTTATTAATAAAAAACTTTAATTTTAACTTTTTCAAATAGAACTTCTGTTTATCTAGTGAAAAACCTAAATTGTTCAATTTTTTATTATTTTTTTTAATCCATTCATCAAGCTCTTTAATAAAAACTTTAATATTAGTCGAAGATAAATTGGAGTCATGAATCCTGTAAAAAGCTAATGGTTTTTGAATGCTAAAAATTCTAAATTTTCTACTTAATTTAATAAAAAAATCAAAATCACCTATAATGTTGTAATTTTTTTTAAACTTAAATTTTTTAAAAATATTTTTTTCTATAAAGACTGTCAAAATACCTATTGAATAGTTGTCTAATAACTTTTGTGTAATATTTCCAGATGGTAAGTTTTTTCTATGTTTAATTGTGTTTTTATTTTTATTTTCTTCTAAAATAAAGTAATTAGAAAATAAAATTTTTACGCCTTTATTCTTTTTTAAAAAATATACTTGTTGTTGTAGTTTATCTTTAGTCCATAAATCATCGGTATCTAAAAATGATACATATCTCCCTTTAGATTTTCTAATAGCAAGGTTTCTTGCGTCATAAAGATTAAGAAATTTTTTAGAGTTAAAATATTTAATTCTTTTATCAGTAAAACTTTTAATAATTTTTTTACTTTTATCAGTAGAACAATTATCAAAAAATATAAGTTCCCAATTTTTATAAGTCTGTTGGATCACGCTTTTTACGCTTTTAATTAAATACCTTTCTCCATTTCGACAATTCATTATTACACTTACTAGTGGATGTTTATTTTGCTTTTTCATAAAAATTAATTGTTTTTGCAAGTCCTTTCTCAAAAGGAATTTTTGATTTCCACTTTAATTTTTTTTTGCTTTTAATATATCTGGATAAACTTTTAAGCTTTCATCTTTTCTTAATTTTATTCTACCATATAAAGGGGTACCTTTTTTAGCAGTATCTCTTATATGTTCTATAATTTTTTTAATTTTTTTTGCTTTGCCTGAACCTATATTAATTATTTCCCCAAAGACTCTTTTATTATTAAAACATTTTAAAATTGCCTCAACAACGTCATCTACATAAACGAAGTCTCTAAATTGTTTTCCTTCGGAACAGGGAAATTTTTTGTTTTTCAAACATCCTGAAATTATAATCGGTATAAAACGATTAAGAGCCTGTCTAGGCCCATAAGCTTGGTACAGCCTCAAAACTGTTGAAGGAAATTTGTTTTTCTTATTTAAACTAATCGAATGATTAGTGGCAAGTAATTTTGCTTTTCCATAAATAGATTTTGGCTTACATACAAAATTTTCCTTTTGTGGAGACGGTAAATTTCCATACTCACTGCTACTTCCAATTTGTACGAAAGATCGTATTTTTTTATTTATAAAAAAATTAGTTAAATTTTTACAACCTAAATAATGACTGTTGTAAGTTTTCTTTCTATTCGAATGATCTACGTGCCCTCCTAAATTAACAACATATAAAAATTCCTTTTTTGATAATATTTTTAAATTATTTTTTTTAGATATGTCACAAATTAAGTATTTAACTCTCTTTAAAAATCTTATTTTTTTTGGTCTGCTCACTGAAATACTAGTGACTTTAAAACCATCTTTTAAACATCTTTTTGCTAGGTGATATCCAATAAAACCCGTGCCCCCAACAATTAATATTTCTTTTTTTAATTTCAAAATTTTATTTTTTTTGTTTTAAGAATTTTTTCTAAATAATCTTTATCCCTTTTGGTATCCATACACTGCCAAAAACCCTCATGTTTGAAAGCTGATAATTGTCTTTTTTTACTTGCCGTTTCCAAGGGTTCTCTCTCGAGATACGTTTTGTCATTTTTAATAAATTTTAAAAATTTACTCTCTATCACAAAAAATCCTCCGTTAATCCATCCCTCATCTAATTTTGATTTTTCTTTAAAATGTTTGACAAGTTGCCCATTAATTTTAATTGCCCCAAATCTTGCTGGCGGTCTAACTGCTGTCAAAGTAATCATTTTTTTATTTTTTTTATGAAATTTAAGTAATTTTTTTAAATTTACGTTAGAAACACCATCTCCATAGGTCATCATAAATGTTTCATTACCAACAATTTTTCTTAGTCTTTTTAACCTTCCCCCAGTCATTGTATTTTTTCCTGTATTGATAATTTTTATATTCCAATTAGAGATTTTTTTTCTAAAAAATTTCTCTATAATTTTACTTTTGTACCCTGTCGCAATTATAAAATCTTTAAAACCTGATTTGGAATAATGATTCATAATATGAATAATTATTGGAATTTTTTTTATTTTTACCATAGGTTTTGGTATTGACTTTGTGTATTCAGATAACCTTGTTCCCATTCCTCCAGCTAAAATTATAACTTTCATATAAATTTATTTTTCTTTAAAACCTTTTGATAATATATAATCTGTTCTAACGATTTAGATGAAATATTTTTTTTTGATTTTGAATAGAATTTATACCACTCTACTGTTAACTTTATAGTTTCATCAAATTTTAAGACTGGTCTCCAATTAATAATTTTTCTAGCTTTATTACTGTCTAGTTGTAAAAGAACGTTTTCAAAAAAATTTTTATTTTTTTTAATTTTCCAGTTTATGTTCGGCCATGTTTTTTTAACATTTTTTAGTACATCCAAGACTTTATAATTTTTTTTGTTAGCGGGTCCGAAATTAAAAGCTTCTCCATGAAGTTTTTTATTTAATTTTAAACTTGCAGCTAGTTTCAAATAACCATTCAATACCTCCAATACATGTTGCCAAGGTCTAGTTGAAATCGGATTTCTTATTAAAACTCTTTTTCCTCTTAACCAGGATTTCATACAATCTGGTATTAATCTGTTTTTTGACCAGTCCCCTCCCCCTATTACATTTCCTGCCCTAGCCACTGTTATAAAAGTTTTATTTTTTTTCGAAAAGAAGAAAGATTTTATATAGGAACTTATTGCAATTTCAGCTGCTGATTTTGATGCTCCATAAGGGTCTAAGCCTCCTAACAAATCTGTTTCTTTGTATCCCCTATTTTTTTCTAAATTTTTATAGGCTTTGTCACTTGTAATCAAAACTACAATTGTATTTTTGCTTTTTTTTAATGATTTTAAAGCTTCCATAACATTAATTGTTCCGATTAAATTTGTCTGCCAAGTTTCGATTGTTTCAGAGTAAGATTTTTTAACAATAGATTGTGCTGCTAAATGAAATACATAATCAGGTTTATAATCATTAAAAATCTTTTTTAAGACTTTTAAATTACGAATATCAATCTTTTTTGATAAAATCTTTTTGTTTAGCTTGGTCAAATTAAAATGAGATGGATTTGTTGGTACATCTTTTGATATCCCCATTACTTTAGCCCCTAAATTGTTTAACCAAAATGCCAACCACGACCCTTTGAATCCAGTGTGACCGGTAACAATAACTTTTTTATTTTTAAATAATTTTAAATAGTTCATTTTTTAAAAAAAACGTTAAGATTTTTTGGTTTATTTCCTAGTTTAATTATATTTCCCTGTTTTTTTATTTTATATAAAAATATATTTGTAGCTATCTTTTCAGATGTTAAACTATTCCAAATTTTTTTTGAGTAACAGTCAATTATTGGAATTTCACAAATATGAAGAACCCTATAGCCTCTTTCAAGAGCTTCGATAATACTTCCGGATGCTCCTACAAAAATTGGATAATTTGGATTTTGTTTTTTGTTATTTTTAGAATTTTTTATTCTTATTAAAATTTTCTTTTTTAAGTTTATACATTTTTTTGATTTTAAAGCTGCTGGGTGAATTTTTACGTCATATTTGCTCAGGTCATATTTCAGAAAATCCGTTAAATGGTATATGCCCCGAAGTATTGAATTTTCTGACTTGATTGTTATTGGTAAAAATATTTTATATTTAAAATTTGTTTTTTGCTTCAAGAATCTCAATGAATTACATATTTTTATATCTTTTTTATTCCAGCCTATTCTAGAAAAAACAGCTTTTTGATCCAATCCATTAACAAAGATTTTGTTAGGACTGAATTTTTTTTTAACATAATTTGATGGAAATGCTAATGGTGGCGCATGAATATAACCTATTGTATTTATGCCATATTTTTCCTTAGCGCACTTTATAATTCCGTTTTGAAATGGCTGACCTTCGTATGGTATTAAAATTGTCTTTATATTTTTTGATAAAAGATTTTCAAAACAATTGACAATATTTCTAGATATAAAATTTAAATTTGATATTGAGAATAGAAAATAATCAATATTTTTAAAAAAATAATTAATATTTTTTTTTAAAATTTCAATTAACGCGAGAAAGTTAAATTTTTTTTGATTAAATATTCTATAAATTAAAATATTGTTTCCAACTTTTTTTGGTAGATCATTATCCATATAGATTACAAACCAAAAAATATCTTTTGAACTTTTTGAGTTATAATTAAAATATCTATCATTTAAAGATCCATCTGATTTAAAGTTTTTCTTGAAAGCCCAAGTAACTATGATTTTATTAAAATTTTCATCCAATTTTATATTTTCAAATTTACTATTATTAATAAACATTGAATAAGAAAAATCTTTAAGCAAAATAAATAGTTTAGAAAAAAAATTTTCATCTTTTCCCATAAATTTCTTCATTTGAATTAATCCAAAAGAATAATTGTGTGAAGAATTAAAATAAATAGGAGTATCATAATTAGGATGAAATTTTTCTTTTGTAAAATTTTTATAAATTTTTTTAATTTTATTAAATATTAGGATTTGTTGATTTTCTATATCTCTCATTTGTTAACTAAGTTTTATTAAAAACATTAAAGGATACCTTTTTTTCTCATTTTGGCTCTTATTCTCGTGCCTGAGATTTTTTTTATTTTTGCGGGCAGATTGATATATTTAAATTTATATCCAACTTTTCTTCCGTAACAAATATGTGAAATATTTGGTGCTAATTTGATCTGATATCTGTTTTTAAAATCTTTATCTAATTTTGATGAAATAGTTTTTTTTATTTTTTTAAATGAGAAAGGATTATCACCTAATTTATGTACATCTTTAACATAAATGATTACTTGACCTGATATTAATAAAATTTTTTCAAAAAGCGTCTTATGTCCATCGTGAAAGGGTTGGAATCTACCGAGCATTTGTGCAGTGTTAATTTGATTGTTCCATTTATATTTTTTTATCTTATTTGCTATCTTGATTGCATTGAGATGAGCATTTTTTTCCTTTACAATAAAATTATATTTTTTAGGTTTTTCAAAAATTTTATTCATTCTTTGGTAACGACTTTTTTTTAATGTATCTACCCAAACTAAAAAGTTAGGTTTAAATATTTTTCTACCTTCTTCGTAAGGACAAATGAAATCGGCAATTACAAATTTTTTTTTTGATCTATTAGCTAAGTTGCTCATTCTATTACTTTGTCTAATAATTCCCTTTTTTGAAAAATCCCAATCATTATAAAGTTTTCTTATGACATCAGCATTTAACCAATGAGCATTTAAAATTTCTTTCAATTTTTTTGCTAACGTTGTTTTTCCCGAGCCAGGTAAACCCATGATAAGGATTTTTTTCATTTTGACTTTAATATCCTTTCAACTTTTTTAATATCTTCATGAACATCTACTGCTGTAGTAGAAGAAATTTTAACTAGTTTAATTTTTATACCTAAATCAAGAAATCTTAAAAGTTCAATATCTTCAATTTTATCCAAATAGGATCTTCCAGATTTTAAATATTTTTTGAGCTGATTGTTAGTAAATGCATAAACACAAACCTGTTTAAAGTAATTAACTTTTGAGTCTTTTTTCTTTGAACAAGGAATTTTAGATCTAGAAAAATAAATAAGATCATTTTTTTTTGTTTTTGCAACTTTTATTACATTTTCATTTGTAATTTCTTTTTTATCTTTTATTAATGCAAAACCACAAATTACATGATCGGGAAATTTTTTTTTACAATTAATAACTTTTTTAATATCACTGGCTTTAATTAATGGTTCATCTCCCTGCACATTTATAATCATAGGTGATTTCTTTAATTTGGCCACGTATGCTACCCTATCTGTTCCAGTCTTTAAATTTGATGGTGTCATTACTGCATTAAAATTATTTTGTATGGCTTTTTTATAAATTCGCTTATCATCGGTAGCTACAAAGAGATTTTTTTTCTTTACTACCTTTTGACAAGTTTCAGCAACTCTAAGTATCATCTCCTTGTTTAATATTTTTTTAAGAGGTTTGCCTTCTAGTCTTGAGGATTTATATCTTGCGGGAATAATTATTATTGGATCCATTTAAAATGACTTTCTCCTTTCCAAATTAGTTTTTTTTATTAAATTTGATAAATGTGCATTTAAATTTTTATTTTCGAAACAGTAGTTCATCAAAAAATCTTTTCTAACTAATTGAGTATTTTTATGATGCCACCACTTATCAATATTTTTCCAGTTTTTTTCAATAAATTTGTATAAAAGTGTTGGTGACTCAAATACAATATGATTTTTCATCAAAGATATTAAAATTTTTTTAGAAAATTTATTATATACGTTTGTGTCAATTTTTGTAATTAAAATTGATGGTATATTAGAAATAATTGTATCTACAAAGCTAGTGGAAAAATAAGTATGCACAGTAATTTTAGAATTATCTAAAATTCTTTTTAAATTTTTATCATAATCAGAAATTTCATAGTTACTGTAATTTTCTTTAATATGTTTTTTAAAATCTTCATTTGATTTATGCATTCTTAAAACTATATTTTTTTTAAAGTCTTTATTATTAATTTTTTTTAAAAGTGGTGATAAATTTATATTCAAATTATTTTTCATATCTAAATTTTTAAAAAAACCCGAGTTCCAGGCTCTGTGAAATTGCTTGCCTCTATCTAAGAATATTAAACACTTAGATTTATTTTTTTTAATATTAAAATTTTTGTCACTTATTAAGAGATCATTTGAATATCCAAATATTATACATTTTTTATTTTTGTTATGATATTTGCCCCATGGCAAATAATACGTACAATTTCTTACTTCGAAATTTGTGAAAAAATTATACTTATAAATCCAATAATTGCCACCATGCTGTAGTCTTATAATTTTTCTTTTTTTTTCTATAAGGTAAGCAGATAAAAATCTAACTTGGTCATTCAAGTATTTTGATATTAAATATTTAGTAGAGGAATATTTCTTTAAAATTTGAGAATAATTATAATCAAAATTTTCAAGATAAGAAATTGGCATTAATTTAAAAATTAAATTAATAAATTTTTGATCATATTTTTTTTGATTACATTTTGAAAGTTTTTTCCTTAATAAATAATCAATCGTACTTTTATTTTTATTATCTATATAAAAAATATTAAATTTTTTTAAGAAGGAATTATCTCTATTCAATCCGGTTGATGGGGCAATTACATAATGATTTTTTGTAGATCCTGAAATACTATTTCTAAATCCATAAAATAATTTATAAATACTCTCTTTATAATTTTTTTTATTAATATCAATTGAATTTAGTTCTTCACTTGTTTTTTTTTGTTTAGATAAAATGAAATTTTTATTTTTATAATGCTTTAAAATATAGTTATGAATATATTCGTGAATGTTTTCGGAGTATAATCTGAATTCTTCGTAAGTTTTGATGTTTATCGTATTGCTTGAAATTTGAAATTTATATTTTTTTTTATATTTATTTATAAATAATAGCCTTTCATAAAAAATATGAATAATGCCTATGATAAATTCTCCTAAAATAATTTCCCAAAATTTTACAGAAAAATTTTTATTAAAATGATTATTTAATTTTTTTGTCAAAAAAAATAAATATTTTTGATAATCTTTTTCTGCTTTTTTAAAAATTAAAAAATCATTTTTAATTGCCCAGGGGTGTTTAAATTTTGAAATATCCTTAAAATTTATTATTTTTCCATTGGATTTATTCATCGTTTATATAATACACATTTAAATCAAATGTTCAATAGTTGAACATTGCTTTTAAAGTCTTTTGTCCACTAAAGAGTCTGGCAGGATATTTTTTAGATCAAATATTGCTGAATTAGCTTTGCAAATTTTAAATATTTGTTTCTTACTTATTTTAAAAAAATGATCATGGGCAACAGCAAATATTAAGCCATCATAAACATTGTTGCCATCTAATGAATTGATTAATTTAAAATTAACATTAAATTTATTTTTTTTTACATATGGGTCATAGACATGTACCTTGGCTACTTTAGGTTTTATATATTTGATTAAATCGATTACTTTTGAATTCCTGGTATCAGAAACATTTTCTTTAAAAGTTAGGCCTAGTATTAAAATTTTTGATTTTTTTATTTTAATTCTTTTTTTTTTCATTAATTTTAAAAATTCTTTTGAAATATGTTTGCTCATATCATCATTGATTTTCCTGCCTGCTAAAATCATTTTGGGAGAGTAACCTGACTTTTTAGCTTTATAAGTTAGATAATACGGATCAACGCCAATACAATGCCCGCCAACTAAACCGGGCACAAAATTAATAAAATTCCATTTTGTCCTTGCTGCTTTCAAAACATCGTTAGTATCAATTTTTAATATATTAAAAATTTTTGATAGTTCATTTACCAAAGCAACGTTTACGTCTCTTTGGGTATTTTCAATAATTTTTGCCGCCTCAGCAACTTTTATCGAGCTGGCAATATGCGTACCAGCATTAATGATTTTTTTATAAATTTTATTTACTCTTACTAATCCATTTTTAGAAGATGCAGAAATAACTTTTTTAATTTTTTTTAACTTACGCGTTGGGTCTCCAGGATTAACTCTTTCTGGGCTATATCCGCACATAAAATAATTATTTTTATTGTTTTTTGAATTGTCACATTTTAGATTGGAATATTTTTCAATTATTGGTACACAAATCTCCTCTGTAGCTCCTGGAAAAACCGTTGATTCAAAAATAACTAGATCTTTATTTGATATTGCTTTGCCAACAATCTGGGATGCATGTTTAAGTAAACTTAAGTCTGGCAATTTATTGCTCAGTACTGGCGTGGGTACACAAATTATGTAAACATTTGATGATCTGATAACTTTAGAGTCATTTGTTAAATTAAGTCTTGAAAGTCTTTTTAAATCATCTTTATCTAAAATTAGATCATTATCAATACCACTTTTGAGTTGCAAAATTTTTTTTTTATTTATATCAAAACCTGTGACAGAAAATTTCTTACTTAATTCTATTAACAATGGTAAACCAACATATCCAAGTCCTATTACAGTTATATTTTCTTTTTTCATTTTCAAAATTAATATTTATAATATTGTTTAAACCACTTTATGTATTTCTTTATGCCAATCTCAACAGGAGTTGAGCAATTAAATTTATATAAATTTTCTAATTTGTTTATATTTGCTTGTGTTTTTTGAATATCGCCTTTTTGTAAACTTAAGTATTTTTTTTTTGATTTTTTTCCAATTTCTTTCTCTATCAATTTAATGTATTTCATAAGTTTTATTTTTTTTCCACTACCTATATTTAAAACTGTAAACGGAGCTTCACTTGAGCCAATATCCGGGTTTTTATTATTCCAATTCTTCTCTTTTTTAAATCCTGCTTTAAAAATTTTCACAACTGCATCTGCAATATCATCTACATATGTAAAATCTCTTGTATGGTTTCCATTATTAAATACATTTATCTTTTTATTTTGTGAAATATTTTTTGCAAATAAGTACAAAGCCATGTCAGGTCTACCGAATGGGCCGTATGCGGTAAAAAATCGTAATCCGGTTGTTGGTATTTTAAACATACTACTGTATGCATGTGCCATTATCTCGTTTGATCTTTTTGTAGCAGCATATAACTGGATGGGATGATCAGCAGATTTTTTTTCTACGAAAGGATAATTTTTGTTACTACCATAAACGCTACTAGTGCTTGCGTATATTAGGTGAGAAATTTTATTCTCTCTACTTATTTCTAGAATATTAAAGAAACCAACTATGTTTGCGTCGATATATTTTTTAGGGTTACTTATCGAATGCCTTACACCTGCTTGGGCTGCCAAATGAATTATTTTTTTTATTTTATGTTTTTTAATTAAATTATTTAATAAATTTTTATTTAAAATATCTCCTTTAACAAAAATAAACTTATTTTTAGGTACAATTTTTTTTATAATATCAATTCTATCTCTTTTAAGTTTTGTATCATAATATTTGTCCATATTATCAATACCGACTATCATATTGTTAGTTTCGGCTAATTTTTTTAAAACATGAAAACCTATAAAACCAGCGCAGCCTGTTACTAAAACTTTCATAAATTAATTATCTTTTGATTTAAGTTTGTTTATAAAATAAATGTTAACATATTGCCATATTGGGAATGCATTTTTTAATTTTTTTTTTATTAAACATGTCCCAAGATTTTAATATATTTTTTTTTATATATAATTCATTATCGAATTTATTTTTAGAATTTAATATATCTCCAAAAAATTCTTTTCCCTTTTTTTCTAACATCCATTTATTTTGAGGAGTATTTAAATTTTTTTTCTTAACATTCCAATTAAAACCTGGATAAATATCTGAAATAGCTTTTCTTAAAGGTAATTTTGTTAATTTATTATTAAAATAATTATTTTTACTTAGTTCTAAACAATAATGGCTAAGTTTATTATCAACAAAAGGACTTCTCATTTCCACAGAGTGTGCCATTGAAGCTCTATCCAACATATGTAAGTTTTTTGGTAATTTGGATTTTAATAATAAGTCTAAAATTAAACTATTTGATAAATTATCATCATTATAAAAGATTTCTTTGTTTAAATTATTTAAAACATTAGTTTCTGACCCATCAATGAACCGAATCTTTTTTTGAATGTTATTTTTTTTGTCTTTTAATGAAATTTTTGAACTTTCATAACCTAGTAAAACTTCATCTAAACCAGATCCATTAAACAAAACTTTTATTTTTAAATCTTTTGCAACTTTACAAACTTTAGATATTCCCAAATGCATCAAACCACCAATGGGAGCTTCGTTACTTAGAACTAATTTTTCAAAATCATTCACCATGTCATCAATAGAATATTCTACTTTGTAAGTTTTCATGCCTAGTTTTAAAACCGATTTTTTTGCATCTTCAAATTCAGAAAACTTTTTACCAAAATCAATAGAAAAACATTTTTTAAGTTTCTCAGATTTATTGGACTTTTTAATAAGTCCTAAAAGTGTTAATGAGTCTAATCCGCTAGAAATTGCTAATCCAACGTTTACATCTCCCATTAAATGTCTATCAATAGATTCTTTTAAAATTAAAATAAGTTCTTCTTTGTTAAATTTAAAAAAATCATATTTTTCAAAACTTTCATTGTAAGAATAAAGATAAGTATTTATTTTTCCATTTTCATATGTTCCGTAAGAGCCTGGTTTAAGCTGTTTAATTGATTTAAAAAAAGTAGACTCATTTTGTCCATAAATATTTGAAATTAAATACTGTTTTATTTCAGAATTTTCAAATTTAGATGATCCTGATAGTTTTAATAATGGCTTAATTTCACTTGAAACAAAGAATATATTTTTTTTGTTATTAATAAAATAATATAACGGCTTTTGTCCAAATCTATCTCTTGCAAAAAAAACTTTATTGGTTAGATGATCAAAAATTACGAAACTAAACATGCCATCTAAATGACTTACGCAGTCGGAGCCCCATCTTATAAATGATGCTAAAACAACTTCGGTATCACTGCTGGTTTTAAAATTATAACTATTTTTTAATTCATTTTTAAGACTAAGATAGTTATAAATTTCTCCATTGTATAAAAGAGAGTATCTTTTGTCGCTTGATTGAAATGGTTGATTGGCTCTATCTGAAAGATCGACAATCGAAAGTCTAGCGTGATATTGCATAAAGTTATCACCCGTAATAAGTTTTTCAAAATCTGGCCCTCTGTGTCTCAAAAGCTCAGTTGACTTTTTAAATAAGTCTGAGTTTTTTTTAATTTCTTCTTTTTTTCCAATAGTAAATAAAAAACCACACATATTAAATTTTTTTAAATAACTTGTTCATAATTATATTTAAAGCTTTAGATTCCGACTCAAAGGTAAGCCCCCCAATATGAGGGGAAACTAAAATATTATCATTTTTTTTAGAGAAATTAATTAGGGGATTTTGTTTTCTTAAAATTCTATTTTCATTCGAGATAACATCTGTCCCATAACTTGATATATGCTTGCTTCTCAAAAGTTTAATTAGATCATTTTCGTTAACAATTTCTCCTCTAGAAATATTGATTACTACTGATCCTTTTCTAAGCAATTTTAGAGTTTTGTTATTAAAAAATTTAAAATTTTTATCATTTAATTTTGAACAAATAACTAAACAATCAGTATTTTTTAGAAATTCATTAATTAATTTATATCTTTTAATACCTTTTGTTTTTTTTACATTTGGATCAAAAAAGTGAATTTTATTGCTCATTAATTTTAAATGTTTAAAAATATTTTTTCCTATTCTTCCAAAGCCGTACAAACCAAATCTAAATTTAGAAATTTCATTTCCTCTTAATATTTTTTCATGGTTTCTCCAATTTCCTTGATTAACAACTTCAATTGCTTTTCTTAGTTTTCGAATTGTTGCAAGAATTAGCAACAGACAATATTCTGAAGATGCATATATATTTTTTGTATCTTTAATATTCTCAAGTTTAATTAATGTAATTTTCTTTTTTTTTATTTCTTTAAGGTCTAAATGTGTAAAACCAGTCGCAGCTGAAGCTAGATATTGTAGAGACGAAAAAAGATTTAATATTTTTTTATCTATTTTAACCAGGCCATTAGTAGGTACTATCCATGCTTTAATTTTTTTGATTTTGCTTTTTTCAATCTCATTGATGTTTTTAATATCACAAAAAATATAATTATAATTATTTATATTTTTATTTTTGACACTTAAGAAAATCTCTTTTGGATATGATACTAGAATATTTTCCTTATTTTTATTATTCTTTGATATTGAAATTTTTTTATCATTATAAATATCTGCTGGTTTATTTTTACACAAACCTATTTGAATAATTTTTTCTGTAGTATATAAATCAGTTATCTCATCAATATTTACAGACTCGACCCCATCCATAATAAAAGGTCTTGAAATTTTACCTACTCTTGAAAACTTATCTATAATTGTTTTCCTTTTCATGGCATATATAGATCCGTTTCTTACATAAGCTGGTTTTAGGGCTTGTCTTCTGGATGACTCTCCTTCTTTGTATTTAGAATAAAAATCAAAAATTTTATCTTTTTTGATTTTTTTAATTCTCAAAGGATGTCGATCATAAACTCTTGTGACTCCTATCACTGAGTCGCAACCAGTCCTGATTAATTTCTTTATCGAACTATCTAAACTAGAAGATGATCTAAGTGGACCAACTGCAGGCAGCTCTACTATGTAGTCATATTTTTCATTATAAATTTTCTCAGCTTCTAGCACAGCATGTTTTAGAGCATCTCTTGACCAAACATGATCCTCTGAAAGTTTTTTAGGTCTAAGAAAAGGAACCTCTGCCCCATAACTTAGTGATACATTTTTTATTTCAGAACTGTCAGTTGAAACTATTAGTCTATCAATATATTTAGATTTTATCCCAGCATAAATTGAATAACTTATTAAAGGATGACCACAAATTAACTTTATATTCTTTTTTTTAATACCTTTGGAACCACCCCTAGCAAGTATAACACCTAAAATATTATATTTTTTCATTTTAATTATATTAAACGATTAAATTTTTTTATATTTTTAGAAATATTTTCAGCAATCAACCATTCAAATTCATTGTTAATCTCAAAAGCCGAAAGTTTATCTAATATTTCATGTCCAATTTTTAATTTTTTAAAATTGTCGAAATTTTTATCACTTTGATTATTGTATAAAATAAAATTGCCACTCTCTGAATAAAGTTCTTCAGATTCAATTTTAATATTTATTTTTTTTCCTTTTTGAACTTGAAGTTTATTTTTATCGTATGTCCTTAATGGGGTTAGAGTTTTTCCATTATGATTAAAATACATCTTATTTTGAGAAGAAACACCCATTACCATATCTAATTCAAATATTTGCATAGTATTAATAGAATTATCTATATGCATGAAATTTCTAAATGGACAATTTAGTTTAGAAACCAAGGTATAATCTGGCATGAAACCCTTGAGTTTTCTGTATTTTTTTAGTGCGTGATTTATTGAAGTATCAAGTAAAACATTCATTGAGGCCAAAGATATCTCCCGTTTAATTGGTAAAAGTCTTGGGTTTTTTTTATTTTTTATATAATTTAAAATTTTTTTATCTGGACTAGAAATTATTACATCTGTAATAAGTTCAGATTTTAATAGGTTATCTATTGTCCAATCTATTAAATACTTTTTGCCAATTTTTCTAAATACATTTGAAAACTTGTCTAATTTTTCCCCTCTTATTGGGATAAAACCTACAACCCTTTTTTTTAATTTGCTATTTTTGAATAGTATTTTATTTCTATTTTTAAGAATTTTGCCACTGTTGTCAGAAAGGCTCGTTCCATGTTTTCTATAGTAAAATAATGGAATGTTTAAATTCATTACTTTAAATTTTTTTTGAAATCTCAACCAAATATCTACGCCGTCTTGGGCATTAAAATTTTCGTCATAACCACCATTTAATAATAGAGTTTTTCTTCTAAATAAAGTGCATGCACCATGCGCTGGTTGGTCAAATAATTTTACTTTTTTAAAATCATGTCTTCTTATCGTGTGTAAGATTTTTCCATTTGTGTCAACTTCATAATAATCGGGAAAAATAAGTTCCTTGTCTATATTTTTCTCAAGATTTAAGTGCATTATTTCTACAGCATTACTATCTAGCCAATCATCGGCATCTAATCTAAGAATATATTTTCCTCTAGCTGCTCTTAAGCCGGTATTGCAAGATTTGATTAGACCCTGATTTTTTTTAAAAATTGCATAAACATTGGAATATTTAGTTGCAAATTTATTTATTATTTTTTGTGAATTATCTGTAGACCCATCATCTATAATTAATATTTCTAAATTTCTAAAAGATTGGTTTAGACAACTTTTGATTGCTTGCGAAATATATTTCCCATAATTATAATTGGTAATATATACTGTAACTTCAGGATTTATAATTTTATTTTTCATATTTTTATCTTTTCGAATGGTTTTGTATTTCGTTTTATTTTTTTTCCAATTAAATCATAAAATTTTCTCGAGTCTAAACCAGTATTGGGTCTTAATACCGTCAGATCATCCTCAGATATTTTTTTGCCTTTCTGAATAAATTTTTTTGCATAAATTGATCTTCTAAATGTTTTGATGTGTTTGGATGTAATTTCTCTTTTGATAGGAAGTTTTGTGCCTCGTCCTAAAATATTTTTTATTTTTTTTATGTTTTTAATAAGTTCGACTGTTTCTTTTGGATTCAGAGATATTTTGTGATCTCTAAAGGTTTTTCCTTTTCTATCATCAGTAAAGTGAAATTCTAAAATTTCTGCTCCCAATGTATATGCTGCTAATAGAGCAAGGGATCCTTCATTATGATGTGAGTAGCCGACTGTGATTTTAAGATTTTTTTTTAAATTTTGAATAACATTTAAATTTACTTCCTTATCCAAGGTTGGATAAAGTGATGTACATTGCAAAACAGATAATTTTTTTTTATCTTTATATTTTGGGTTTACTTTAAATATAAAATTAAGAGTTTCTTTAATTTCTTTTAAACTAGACAAACCTGTTGATAAAATAATTGGTTTACTTGTTTTTGCGATTGTTTTTATAATTGGATAAGCTGTTAAGTCTCCCGAACCAATTTTATAAAAATTTAAATATTTATTAATCCAAGAAATTGAATTTACGCTCCAAACTGAAGCAGAGTATCCAACTTTATTTTTTTTACAAAGTTTTGCAAGGTAAATATGCTGGTTTTTTGTAAGTTCAAATTTTTTGAAATGATTAAATCTCTTCTTTGACTCAATTTTGCTTACCAAATTCTGTCCATCATAAATTTGTAACTTTACAACATCTACACCTGATTTTATTGCCTTTTGAACTAACTTTTTCGCATAGTTGAAATTTCCCTCATGATTTCCACCAATTTCTGCGATAATTAGTGGTCCATATTTCCCATTCCAAATTTTATTCTTCATAATTTTTTTAATTCAATTGGTTTATTTTATTATCTTTAATTTCAAAAACTTTATTGCAATTTTTTAAAACTTCATTGTCATGTGAGACCATTATTATAGTAACATTCTCATTTATTTTTTTAATAGTTTGTAATATTTTGTTCTTAGTATCTGTATCTAAAGAGCTAGTAGTTTCATCTAATACTAGTAATTCAGGTTCCCTGTATAAAGCTCTGGCTAATCCAATTCTTTGCCTTTGTCCACTAGAAATCCTAGATCCTCTTTCACCAACTTTAGTTTCAAAACTTTTTGGTAGATTAAAAAAAGCGTCATAGATTTCTGCGTCTTTACAAACTTTTATGAACTTTTTATCATTTGATTCTTTTGCTCCAAATTGAAACAAAATATTATTCTTAATTGTATCATCAAGAAGAAAAACTTCTTGGGGCACATAACTAATTTTATTTTGCCAGTTTCTTATATTTGTATTTGTATTTACTCCATCAACAAATACACCGCCTTTATTTGGAAGTTGTAAACCAATAATTAGATCCACTAGTGTACTTTTCCCGATTCCGCTTTTGCCTTTAATTCCAATAAAATCAAATTTTGATATTGAAAAAAAAGCATCTTCAAAGATTTTTTTCCCAGACAAATAATTAAAAAATAAATTTTTAATTTCTATATTTTTTAAAAATTTTATTTTTTCCTGGTTTTTCATACCATTTACTTTTTTATTTAGTAATTGTGCGCTTTTTTTTATAATTTCAATTTCACTATGTAAAACATTTACAGATGGCGAACATACCTTAAATGATTGATAACTTTGATAAATTTTATTTACTGAAGGTAAAAGTTTTATTGAGGCTAGGGTAAATACACCAACAGTAGTAAAAATTACACTAGTATCGTTTGTTGAGCTCATTAAAAAATATAAAATTATTAAAATTGCCACAACAATTGAGAGTTCTAAAAATAATTTAGGCAAATTTGTTAAAATTTGAGTAAGTTTAGTTATTTTAAATAAACTATTATCTACTAAACGAAACGAGTCTAAAAATTTTTTTTCAGCATTAAAAACTTTTATTTCTCTTATACCACCTAAGCCACTTTGAATTTTTTGAACAACTTTTTGATCTAGTTCTTGTCTTTCACTGCTAATTTTTTTTAAATTTTTTGAAGTTAAAATATTATAAATTAATAAAACCATTGCGATAATTGAAAAAATAATTAAAAATTCATATGGCTTAAAAATGAAAAGAGCAAAAATTATTGCAAGTGCCAGAGTTGCTTGAGAGAATAGATTTAACATATGAAATACAGCGTGGTGTAGAAAATCAATTTCTTTTGTAAGATTAGTAATTATTGTTCCTGAGTTTTTTTCATTGTGAAATGCTATGTCACTAAAAATATATTTATTAAATAATCTGCCTCTGACATCGTAATGAACTCTTGAAGATAAATTGCTTTCTAAAAAAACCTGAAGAGTTAATGAGATTGATTTAACTATAAATAAAACTAAAATTGAAAATAGTAAAAATATAAAAAATGTATTATCTTGATATTCAAATGAAAAAAGATTTAAAATACTTTTAATAATTGGATATTTAACTGCAATATTATCTTCTAAAAAAAAAATTAAAATTGGAATAATTGAACCTATACTTAAAATTTCTAAAAAAACATTTATAATAATTAAAAAGTATAGAAAAATTGCGTTTAATCTATTTTTGCTTGAAAATAATGACCAGGTTTTTTTTATATAATTCATTAAATATTTAATTTTAAAGCACTTATAATATACATAATATTATACAGTTCAATAGTTGAACATTAAGCTTTACAGTAAAGAATTTGAAAGTTATATTTGGAGTAATGAAAATTGATGATAATGAAGAATATTTAAAGCTTTTAAGGAAAATAGGAAAAGATTCAGATGTTTCACAAAGAGATTTGTCCTCATCTCTGGGAATGAGCCTTGGCAAAATTAATTATTGCCTAAATGCACTTAAACAAAAAGGTCTCGTAAAAATCAAAAATTTTAAAAATCAATCAAATAAAATTAATTATTTACAATATGTAATCACTCCAAAAGGTATTTCGGTGAGAACGAAGCTTACATTAAATTTCATGAAAAGAAAAATGAGAGAATATGATGAACTTAAAAGAGAACTACGACAAAATAAACGTAAGTAAAAAATGATCAAAAATACAAAAGAACTTTTTAGAAATTTAAAAATAAAAGAAGATATTTTATCCTCTTCGCAGAAAAAAAAGCTAGATCAAGATGGTTTTGTTATTTTTCAAAAATGTGGGTACATGTTAAAAAACCTCCGTTCCCTTAATGAAGAAGCAAACAGACTAATTAAATCAGAGAACGATAAAGGAGGATGGGAAGGTAAAGAAAAACATTATAAGCCAGGGAAAAAATTTGAAGAAGGTGCAGATCGCTTAGGAGCATTGGTAAATAAACATGATGTTTTTTTAGGATTAATCACAATACCAGAAATACTTGCTGCAGCACATCATGTCTTAAAATCTGATTTGAAAATTGCTGGGGTAAATCTGAGAAATCCACAAAAAGGGTTTGGTGAACAAAGAATACACATCGATGGAAACCCAAGATTTTCAACTAAAGAAAAATTCACGGGAGTTGTTTGCTTCTGTTTTTTAGATGATACTACAATAAAGAATGGTGCAATTAGGATTGTTCCTAAATCACATAGAATACCTGGTTATCCTGACGAGTATATTGATATTAATAAAGAGAACAAATATGAAAAAAGAGTTTTAGTAAATGCTGGTACAATTATTGTTGCAAACCTAAACATTTGGCACGCAGGAGCAAAAAATTATAGCGGTGATCCAAGAAAAATGATTATGGTTAATGTAAAAAGCAGAGATCAAGATCAATTATTAAATTATAAAAAATTTTTGGATAAGATTGTGCTTGAAAAGCTTACTCCCGAACAGTCTTATCTTTTGGCAACAAGAAAATCAGACCCTACTCAAAAAATGGATAGCGGCGGGAGTGCAAACCAAATGTATAGGGAATTTTTACAAAAAAGAAAAAAAATTGAACTTAAAAAGTTTCAATTATAAATTTTCATAAATGAATTTGTTAAAAGATAAAGTTTCAATTATAACCGGATGTAATAGAGGTATAGGCTTAAGTATACTTCAGAAATATGCTGAAAATGGTTCAAATATTTATGCGTGTGTAAGAAATATAAACAAAGAATTTGATGAAATAAGGAAAGATTTAGAAAAAAAAAATAAAATTTTTATAAAACCAATTCTTTTTGATTTAGATAACCCAGAAATTATAAAAAAAGCATTTGATGAAATTAAAAACTTTAATAAAAAGATAGATATACTAGTAAATAATGCAGGTGTTTTAAAAGTTTCGCTTTTTCAAATGACAAAAATTGAAGATATGAAAAAAATATTCGATATAAATTTTTTTAATACATTTATGTTTGTTCAATATGTAATTAAAATAATGCACTCTAATAAAAACTCTTCAATAATTAATATTTCATCAATATCTGCTAAAGAGGCGAACCCTGGTCGTTTTTCTTACTCAGCAAGCAAAGCAGCTGTCGAAAGTGCTACTAAGAATCTTAGTCAAGAACTAGGCAGACTTAAAATAAGAGTTAACTCTATATCTCCAGGCCTTATTAAAACTGACATGTTGATTAAAAATACACCAAAAGAACAAATCGAAAATAAAATTAAAAATTTTAGTCTTCAAAGATTGGGGGAACCAATTGAAGTAGCAAATGTTGCTTTATTTTTAGCAAGCGATTTATCTACATATGTTAATGGTCAAAACATTGTTGTAGATGGTGGAAAAATTGAATAACAAATATAGTAACTTATTTTATGCCTGAAAATGAAATTAAAGACTACTGTTTGGCCCTGAGAAAAAACATTATCTACATGGGCAAAGTAGGATCATCCGCAAGTGCACATATTGGAGGAGCTTTATCATTAGTAGAAATCATTGGCGTATTATTCAAAAGATTTTTTAAAACCGGAACTGATAATATTAATAGAGATAGAATAATATTAAGCAAGGGGCATGCATGCTTAGCTTTATATTCATTATTTTATGAAAATAAATTAATTACCAAAGAACAGATGAACACTTTTGAAAAATCTGGAAGTGAACTACTTGGGCATCCCGTTAAAAATAAAAAAATTGGTATAGATTTCTCTACTGGTAGTTTAGGAATGGGATTAAGTTTAGGTATCGGAGTTGCCATTTCATTTAAAAAGAAAAAAATATCGAATAAAGTTTATGTAATAATTGGTGATGGTGAATGTAATGAAGGGTCAGTTTGGGAAGCAGCAATGCTAGCACCAAATTTAAATCTAGAAAATTTAGTTGTAATATTAGATGCTAATGGATACCAACAAACTGGTTCAACAAATGAAATTATGAAAAATAATAATATAGATGAAAAATTCAAGTCTTTTGGATGGAATGTTTTAAAAGTAAATGGTCACTCAATTAAAGATTTAGATCGAGCATTTGGATTTAATGATAATTCAAAAAAGCCAAAATTAATTCACGCTGAAACAATTAAGGGCAAGGGTATAAAAGATTTTGAAAATAATAATGTATGGCATCATTCTGTGATTACTGATGATATTTATAATAAATGTATAAAAGAGTTGGAAAAAAAGTGATTTTTGACAAAAAAAAAATAAAATTATATTCCGCTATAGGACCTAGGGCCACATTTGGTTTGGTTTCAATTGATATTGTAAAACAAAATAGTAATTTATTTATTGTAACTGCTGATGTTTCAACTTCTGCAGGATTAGATAGATTCAGAAAAAATTATCCAGAAAATTATATTGATGTTGGAATAGCTGAACAAAATATGATTGGGGTTGCTGCTGGACTTTCAAGTGAAGGTCACAATGTTATAACAACAACATTTTCTCCATTTCAAGTTTTAAGATGTTGCGAGCAAATAAAAGTAAACCTGGGGTACATGAAGGAAAAAATATCAATGGTTGGTTTAGCCAGTGGTTTGGTTTTGGGTACGTTAGGTTTTACACATTGTAGCATTGAAGATATTGGTGTTCTAAGATCAATTCCAAATTTGTCAATAGTTTCTCCCGCTGATTCACTAGAGACTGCTAAAGCTATAATTGCTTCTATAAACCATAATGAAAGTACTTATATAAGACTAACTGGAGGGACTAATAACCCAATAGTTTATGAGGAAGATTATGAATTTAAAATTGGTAAAAGTATAAAGTTAAGAAGTGGAAAAGATATAACTATTTTTGCTTCTGGCGCAATGGTTAATAATGCTTTGAAAATTTCAGATAGTCTAGAAAAAGAGAATATAAAATCCACAGTGATTAACATGCATACTATAAAACCTATTGATAATAATTCCATAAACGAGGCATGTAAAAATTCTAAACTAATAGTTACACTTGAAGAACACAATATAATAGGTGGCTTAGGATCTGCAATTGCTGAGGTAAAATCTTCAATAGCAAATGCTCCAAAACAACTTTTTTTTGGGGTGAATGATTATTATGAAAAAGGTGGAGAGTATAATTACTTGAAAACAAAATATAATTTAAATATAGAATTTGTAAGCAGAAAGATTATTGATGAGTTCGGAAAAATATAAAAAAATATTTATTGATAGTTTAGGAATTGATCCTGGTTCTTTTAATGAAAAACTTAAGTACAACGATATCCCGGAGTGGGATTCTATTGGTCACATGACTTTAATTTCTGGTTTGGAAGAGGGTTTTAAAATTAGCATAGATACTGAGGATGTTGTAGATTTTAGCTCGTATGAAAAAGGGAAGAAAATACTCTCTAAGTACAAGGTTTCAATTTAGATCTTAAATGAACTTTTATGAAAATAATATATCTGGAAAAAAGTATCTAAAAATTTTAACAAATTATAACAGAACTATTAGTAAAAAATTTCTACTTCAAAATATTGCAATGTTTTGTGGGAACAAATCCTATTATAGGATTTTAAAGTGTCACGAATTAATCAAAAAGACATCAAAAATCAAGGGAAATATTATAGAGTTTGGAATATGGAATGGTAATAATCTTTTCTCAATTAAAAAAATTGTAGATTATTTTAAATTAAAGAAAAAAGTTATTGGATATGATAACTTTTCTGGTTTTCCAAATCCAACTAAAAATAAAAAAAAAGGTAAATACATAGGTAATAAAAAATTAATCAAATATATAATTAAATTTTTTAAATTCAAAAGTATTCAAATCATTGATGACGATATCTATAATTTAAAAAATCATAAAAAAAAAATAGGTAAAGTAAGTTTTGTATATATTGATTGTGATATCTATAAACCAGTGAAAATAATACTTAATACATTAAACACAAAAATATCCAAAGGTGGCATTATTGCTTTTGATGAAGGAAATAGAGGTATTAATAAGGGTGAGAAAAAAGCCTTGAATGAATTTTATAAAAAAAATAAAAGCAAATACCGAAGGGTTTTCTTAAAAAAAAATTACCAACCAGATGTAATACTTGAAAAGAAATAATAAATTTTTTTTTCTACTAACTATTTAACAAAATCTTCTTTTGAAAAAATATCTTCTGCTAAAGCTGGTTTAAAAATAGACTGACCACTCTTTGTCATAAACCTTTTTATAAAATCTTTATCTTCCCCTGCTAAACAAAGATCACTATGATTTCTAAAGTACTTAATACTAAATCCAAAATCTACGATTTCTTTTAATGACTTTTCAAAAATATTTCCAATTTTAATATGAACATATGGGCAAACCAAAACGTCTCCGATAGGTGTTATGTAGAGTCGATTCACCGTTGTGCATCCTAAAATTTTTTCATGATTTTTATCAAAAGGATTCCATATATTTCTTACGAGATTTTTATATTCTTTCCTTATATTTCTTAAATATTCTCTATCTTTATCATCGCAAATAATTTCGGTCATTTTTTGCCACATACCAGAAGGCACTGCTACATTTAATAAAGTTCTATATTTTTTATTTTTTGAATAATCTAATAACTGCTTAAAGTGTTCCGTATTCGCGTTATAATGGCCAACAGTAATATTTAAGTAAGGATCCATACCAGCATTTTTTACATGCTCAAGTCCTTCAATTGCCCTTCTCCATGAGTCTTTTCTTCCCCTTATTTCGTCATGTATTTTTTCATCCATACTATCAATGCTTACGGACACCCTACTAACTTTGTATTTTGCTAATTCCTCAGCCATTTTTTTATCTAAATAATAACCATTGGTTGTTAAGTAGAGATAAAATCTTTCAGGTTTAATTGCCTCTAATACAGAAAAAAGTTTTTTTGGTTGTAAAAGCAATTCACCTCCTTGTAAATCAAACTCAAAGTAACCAAGTTCGTCTGCATCGTCTGCAAGCTTTTTAATAGCATCAATATCTAAATATTCTTTTGCGTGGTCTCCTTTTGGAGAATTGGTAAAACAGTATTTACATCTAAGATTACATGCATTGTTAAAATTTAAGTCAATTCCACGAGTTTTCGTTCCCACTTGTCCGTTATTTTTTTGAACATAGTCATAGAAATTTCTCAATTTCTTAACAAGTCTCGGTTTATTTAATAATGAAGATGCAATTGGCATAATTTACTTTACATTTTAATTATCTTCTCTGTCAAGGCAAGTGTGAATGATGCCTTACAAGCAAGGTTTTCTTTTACTTTCCCTTCTCCATAACATTTAGCTATTCCTCTTTTAAAACTTAATATTTTTGTGCTTATATTTAATCTTTCACCAGGCAAAATTTTTCTATAAAATTTCAAATTGTCAGCTCCTACCAGATAAACGACTTTACCTTTATTTCCATCTAAAGTTAGAATACCTAGGGCGCACATTTGAACCAAGGACTCTATTTGTAACATTCCAGGCATATTAGGATCATTTTCCCAATGAACTTTAAAAAACCATTCGTTTTCGTTTAAATCTTTATAGCCCTCTGACAGCTCCCCGGGGACCACCTTGTTTGCATGATCAATCATAAGGTATGGATCCCTATTTTTTTGATATTCTAATATCTTAGATCTGTTTAATTCTAATTCTCTTTTCATTATTTTATTACAATAGTTTTTGATAAATTGTTTATAACATCATACCCATCCCACATTAAATCAAGATCAAGTGTAGATCCAATTGGAACAAATCTGCATAATTTTTTAAGCTGAATCTTTTTTATTTTTTCTTCAATCGAATGGCTGTCCAAGCCAAAATAACTTATAGTTTGTAATTTATCTGATTGAATTTTATTTAAAAAGTCAAAATTTTTTCCATAAAACTCATAAAAACTTCCAAATTTTCCCCTGACATTCTCAATTTTTTTAGGAATTTTTTTAATTTTCGTAATATGCAAAATTTGATTAAAATTTTTAAATTTCGAAGTATTTTTTTCTAGTTTTAAAATATTTTCAAAAGAATTCGATAATTTTTCATATGATTTGCTAATATCAAAATCATAATTTACCAAAGACAATTTAGCGAGTTTTTCCCAGAACAAATTTTTAATTTTTTCATTACTTTTATTCAAATTAATCCAAACCATAAGGTGTGGACTTGAACATGCATTTTGATCCATTAAAAAGGTGTCATTAAAATAATTATAAACCAATCTGTCTAAATTTCCTTTATTGACTGCTCTAATATCAATTACGCTAATAGAATATCTGTCTGCAAATATCAAATCTGTACAATTTACTTTTCTATCATAATTTCTTAATGTTTTAATAGTTTCATCACTTCCCCAAAGAATTCTGCAGTCGCTTTTTAGTGAAAAATATTTTGTAATATTTTCATCCTTTTTGTATGTAATTACTGTATTTTCATTATAAATTTTTTTGTATTTTTTCTTTTTGATAATCAAATTAAAAAATTTACACGTAGATTTAACTATATCATTCTTCTCTTCACCGACTCTTACAATATTTGAATTTCCAGATAAAAGTCCAAAAACAAGAGAATAAGCAAAATTAATTGGTACATTAGATGGGACTACATGAAAAACTAAACCTTTGCCTACTTTAATATTTTTTGAAAGGTAAACTTTTTTAAATTTTTCTAAGTTGGCTTTACGGCACCAGTAGCCAAATGCAATAATTTCTTTATATTTAATTTTTTTACTGTTAAGAAAAATAGTTTTTGATAAATCTGATAAAAAATCTAAAATTAACTTATCAAAGATCTCATTAGATGATGTAACAACTGATTTATTTCCAATAAAAGTATTAATTTTATCCTCAAACATTACCACAACCTCTTATTTCTGCTTTTTTGGCTCTTCCAAGAATTTTAAAATATTTACCTTTTAAATTACATTTGCAGTTATCTTCTCCAAAAACTGCTCCTAGATCTTGAGTTAAAATTGAATGCCCAGGATAACTTGTTGGCAAAATAGACAACAATTGAACTAAGCCTGTTTTTTTATCTGAGCTTTTATTTAACATCCTATTTCGAATTAAAATATCGGAAAAACTGGTTGTATGGAAATATCCCATTTTACATTCAAAGAAAATAGAACCAACTTGTTCAATCATGCCATAATAATTTATAATATTTTTAAATCTATATTTATTAATTAGCTTTTTTTTAAAATTCTCTGAAGATATTTTATTATTTTCCATTTTTTTCCAGCCACCCCCATGTATAATTGATGCATTAGTGAGATTTCCTTTGATTTTGCTATTATTCAAAAAAGCGTTCCATACTGTATAAGTAAAACCAAAAATTATTATTTCCTCATTTTTGTGCCTACTTATAATTTGATTAATCATATTAAAATTTAATTTTCCCGATTTATTAAATGGAAAATATTTTTTTGATGCTAATAAAGAAAAACCTAATATGGCAGCTTTTTTTGCACTTAAATTTTCCTCATTTACTCCTAAATTTTCAAGAAATATAATCGGTTTTTTTTCATTTCCAAAATTTTTAAAAAGTATTTTTTGTAAAACTCTACTTTGGGCTAAAGCATTATTTCTATCTAAAAAGATTTTTGATAGATTATTTGATGTACCTGATGATGTAAGCTTTTTAACTATATCTTTGCTTCTAATACTTGCTAAATTAAATTTTTTGAATAAATCAACTGGAATAAAACTTAAATCAGAAATTTGTTTAACATTTTTTTTTGTTAATCTAGTTATCATGCCATACTCTTTACAATTTTTTCTATGATGCTCATCTAAATATAATATCGCTTTCAAAAATTTTTCTTTTTTTGAATTCCTGTCTGAATACAAATTCTCATCTTGTAAAAAAAAGTTTCTTGTTTTTAAATATTTTATATTCATTTTAATTCGCTATATTTAATTTTGCCACTAACTGTTTTTGGAAAATTTTTAATTATTTTTACATTAATATCAGATGGATGAATTGATAGTATTTTAGATATTGATCTTTTTATTTCAGTTATATTTTTCACATTTTTTATTATATAGACATTTAAATTTTCATCCTTACCGGTAACTCTGCATTCAAAACTTAATTTATTTTTTAATTTACTCTCTGTTTCCTCTAAATTAATTCTTAGTCCCTTAATTTTAAGAAATCTTGATTTTCTTCCTACTACGTAAAAAAAACCTTGCTTATCATAATAACCAAGATCTCCAGTTAAAAAAGATTTGATATTTTTAAAATTTTTTAGGTCATTTTGGTTAGATGCATAACCTCCAAAAATATTTTGGCCCTGAAATACTATTTCACCTTTTATAAAAGGCTGAGTAACTTTCTTTTGATCTTTTTCAATCCAAATTTTGGTATTTAATATAGCTTTTCCAATACTATCAAATTTTTTATTTTTTCCTACATCTTTTAAAACTGTCATTCTCGGACTAGTCTCTGTGGAACCATACATTACATAAAAATTAATATTTTTTTCCTCACATATAGAATTGATTTTCTTGTGTAAATCTTTGTTAAGTTTTCCCCCTGCCTGAGTTATATGTTTTAATTTAGTGCCTGTTAAATATTGCTTAAAATTAATTCTATCTAGTATCTCGTATACATATGGAACACCCCCAAAGTTTGTGATTTTGTTTTTTTTTAATGAAGTCCAAAAATTTTTTTGTATGACACTCAGATTATTTAAAATTATTTTAGCTCCACTAAATAAATGTGAATTAATTATCGATAAACCATATGTGTATTCTGGTGGCAAAGTAGTAATAGTTATATCATTCTGAGTTATATTTAGCTCTTTTGTTATTGAGTATAAATTTGAAATTAAATTTTTTTTAGAAAGTTTGACCCACTTTTTATTTCCAGTAGAACCAGAAGTTCCCAGAAGTAAAAGAATATTTTTATTAATTTTATATTTTTTTTTAAAATTTGTTTTAAATATATTGTAATTATTTATCGAGTGGATTTTATTAATTTTAAATTTAATTTTATTAATTTTAAAATTATTTTCTAAAGCAATAATATGTGGATTAAATCTTTTTATTGTATCATTAATATATTCTGTGTTTGCTTGGCTACCCAAAATCATTATTGTGTGTTCATTTTGAATATATGAAAAATAAGTTGCAATAAAACCAACTGAATTTTCAGCTAAAATTAATATCAAACTTTTTTTTCCTCTATATATTTTTTTATTTTTTTCTTCTAAAAGATCAGCATAAGACATTGTATTTTTCTTGATGGGATCAAATACTGCAATTGATTTTTTTTTATAGCTAGATTTAAATATCATAAAACGAGTTAATTTATTTTTTTGGTTTTAATGAATTCTTTTTTTCCATTTAAGTCTTTAACCATTAAATAAAAAGATTTTTTCAAATCAATAATTGTAAACTTTATTCCAGATCTTTGGATTATTTTAATTGCATTCAATTTATTTAGATGTTTGTCCATAGCTTTTGTTATAAGTGTATCTATTCCCAGATTTAATCTTTTAACAAACATCTTTACTGTAACTTTTTTTTTTTTATTATTTTTAAAATATTCTCCCGTGAAACTTTTTAGATACCTATATTTTACTTTACATTTTTGTTCAGCGGCATGAACCAGTGCAAAACCAGTCTTCTTATAATCTATGTCAATAAAAACACCTTTAACGTTATTGTTTATTAAATACCCAAAAGGTGAGTTAAGATCAAAACAGTTTGTGTGTTTAAAATTAAAAATCTTTCTTTTATCTTTTCCCGATACAGCAAATGAATAAATAGGATTTTGTGACCTCAAAAAATCATTTCTAGATAAAGCCAGGTTGCTTAAATGTCCACTAAGTGATTTGGTTTTTTTGTAATTAAATTTTTTTTTCTTACAAAATTCCCAATTAAAAGCATTTAATAATAAAGTGCCTTTTTTACCAATTGTATTTTGAATTTCATTTAAAACTGTATTGGGATCGAAAACCTTTTTTTTATTTTTGTATAGAATTGAAATGCCTAGAAGACTGGATGCCAGTAAAACTTTATCATTTTTTTTTAAACCTAGGTCTTTATATATTTTTCTGAAATTTAAAGTCATAAATTTCTTTAATCTTGAATTGATTATATTTAAAACTTACCGTTCAAATATTGAACTGTAAAGAAAAAAAACTACTTTTTTGGTTTGATTTTTGGGTGTTTAATTTGTTTTTTGTTGACTTATCAAATTTTGAAGTTAAAAATATATGAATTAATAATCATTTTCTTATTTATATGCTTGAAAACTTAAATAACAAAAAAATCATATCCGAAATAAAAGAGAGCGGATACTCAGTAATTGAAAATTTTTATGATAATAAAGATTTAGATTTTTTGAAAAATTCATTTGTACAGTCTTTAAATTATATCCACAAAAGTAGCGAAACTGATTTAAAGAAGAAATACTATGAAATCAAAAAATTTAATCCTAAACTTAAGTCGCATTTTTATGATTTAATGACTAGAGACATCAATATGTTAAAAATGATTCACTGTGAACCAATAATTAATATTATAAAAGAATTCTTTAATACGAAAGTTTTGTTCTCAGGTAGACCTGCTATCCATATTCATGATAAAGAAAATGACAAACTACTTGATGCTCACCAAGAAACTAATCAAATTGCTAGGGATATAATATTATTTTGGTGTCCCTTATCGGACACTAACGAACAAAATGGTGGTTTGACAATTTACCCTGGCTCGCACAAAAATGGATATCTAGAACATTCTCTAGATCATCCGGTCCTCAAGGATAAAGCATGGACAAAAAATTATACTCATATCAAAGAAGATAAACTAAAAAATTATAAGAAAAAAAATCTAGAAGTAAAAGCAGGATCTGTGGTGTTGGCACATTCAGCTTTGGTCCATTCTGGCTACCCTCTTAAAAATAAAGAGCACGTGAGATTTGTTATAACTGAAAGATTTAATCCATTAGACAAAATTCCATTTTTAAAAAAGGAAGATGCATCCTTAAAAATTCCTTATGTCGGTGTTGATTATAATAAAATAACTGAATAATTTGATAAATTCATTTTAAAAAATGATTAAAAACGAGATATATAATCTCTGCAAAAAAATACAGCCAATATACAGATCCATTACTGGCCCGGGGAATGTTCAAACCCTTAGAATTCTAAAAAAAATAAATAAAAATTTAAAGATTTTAAAATTTGTTTCAGGAAAAAAAGTTTTTGACTGGACTATACCAAAAGTCTGGAAGATTAAAAATGCATGGATTAAAAACGAAAATAGTGGAAAAAAAATAATTAATTTTGAGGATAATTTGTTAAGTGTTGTTGGCTATTCTGACTCGGTTAATAAAGTTTTGTCATATAAAGAATTAATAAAAAAAATACATACTTCAAAAATGAATCCTAGATCTACGCCATATGTAACATCTTATTATAAAAAAGATTGGGGATTTTGTATGCCGCAAATAATAAAAAATAAACTTTCGAAAAATAGCAAATATAGAGTATTTATCAATTCCAAAAAAAAAAATGGTGATTTGAGTGTAGGAGAAATATTTATTCCAGGCAAAAGAAAGGAAGAGATCCTTTTGACAACCTATATATGTCATCCTTTTATGGCAAATAATGAATTATCTGGTCCTGCAGTTTTAATTTTTTTATCTAAATGGATACAAAAGAAAAAAAGGAAATTTTCATATAGAATATTATTTTCTTCTGAGACTATAGGAACAATATGTTATATTAATCACAATTTTAAACGCCTAAAAACAAAAGTTTTAGCTGGCTATGTACTTACTTGCCTCGGGGATGAGAAATTATTTTCTTATCTGAAATCTAAATCAGAGAATTCACTTTCAGACAAAATAGCTTTGCCAGTATTTAAAAAATTAAAATATAAAAAAAAGATTTACAATTGGCTTCAAAGAGGTAGTGATGAGAGACAATTTAATGCCCCGGGTGTTGAGCTAAATATAGGATCGATCATGAGATCTAAATATAAAACTTTTAAAGAATATCATACCTCTGCTGACAGTTTAGGAAAACTTGTTACTTCCGATGGACTTTTTCAAAGTTATAATTTTATTAAAAAAATTATAAAAAGAATTGAAAAATCTCATATCCCAACATCAAATATAGTTTGTGAACCTTTTCTGTCAAAAAGACAGATGTACCCCACTTTAAGTAAGGCGGGAAATATATCCAAAATTCAAAATGATACATGGAATTTCTTAAGTTTCTGTAATGGAAATTATTTAATTGAAGAAATAGCAAATAAAATTAAAATTACAAATTCACAGGCCTTAAGAATAGCTAAAATATTAAAAAAACATAAAATTATTGAATTTTAAATATTTTGTATCAAAAAAAATATTAATTTTTTATCTTCAGAGGGTGGAAGGAACTAAGATCTTTTTTTGATGATATCTTGTTTATCCAATTAAAATATTTTTTCAAACCATTATTAATTTTATATTTAGGTTTAAATTTAAAAAATTTTCTTAATTTTTTCCCCGACGCATGAAATCCAAAAGAATCACCCTTAGTTTCTTCTAAAATTCTTATAGGGTAATTTTTGGGATTATTTGAAGCTTCTAAAATTTTTCTCAAAAGTGTTTTGACAGTTAAATTTTCTCCCGTTGTTAAATTAAATATCTCGTTTTTATTCTTTAATTTAACTGTTATGGACTTAGCCAAAACTTCAACACAGTCATCTATATATACAAAATCTCTAAATCTCTTTAACGAACCTTTGACAAGTATAGGTTTTTTTTTCCAAACATAACTACTGTAAATACTTACCATGCCTTTTTTTTGATTATTTAAATTATCTCCAGGACCATATGTATTAAACAATCTAAAGATTATAGTTTTTGTTTTACTTTTTTTTAAAATTTGATGAACAAACATTTCGCCTGAGTGTTTTGAAACCCCATATAATGAGTCGGGAGCTATTATTGAATTTTCCTCTAAAAGTTTTTTATTACTATTTCCGTAAACAGCTACTGAACTAGTATAAACTAAAATTTTAACTTTAAGTTTTTTTGCTAGATTGCATATCAGGAAAGTACCGTAAGCATTAGTTAAGATATCAGATTTTGGGTTTTGATAAGCCGGTTCAACAGCTGACTGTGCTGCTAAGTGAAAAATTATTTCAGGACACCATCTCTTTATTTTTTCCACAACTCTTTTATTTGTGATGTCACCTTTTATAAATTTGCATTTTTTATTTACAAAAGGTATTCCGCCTTGAATTTTTAATAAATCTACTACTAAAACTCGATGTCCTTTTTGAATCAATTTTTCAGTGAGATGAGCACCTATATAGCCTGCACCACCAGTAATTAAAATTTTTTTAGATTTTTTTTTGTACATTACTTATTGGCTTTTTTTAAATACTTATAAACTTTTTCGCTTACTTTATCACTTTTCAAACAAAAAACATTCGTATTAAATTTTTTGCATTTTTTACTTATAACCACTTTTCTTATAATATTTTTAAATTCGTTAAATGATTTAATCCTCAATTTGTCTAGATTATCTAATCCATAATAAAAATTTTTTGCACTTCCATCTGGGTCTATAAAATAGCTTTGTTTCCCCATGCTTAATGCCTCTAATATAGTTGTTGAACCGAAGGAAAAAATGATTTTACTTTTATTCATAAAACCATAACTATAATTTTTTGATTTTTTATGCAAAATATCAACTTTTGAATTTTTAAAAAAATTTTCCTCGTATTTATTTCCAGGAAAATTATCATGATGCTTAATATTTACTTTTAAATCTGGATATACTTCTGAAATCTTTTTAATCCAATCTTTAAACTTAAACTCGTAATTATTGTAAATTTTTTTATTTACAATTGACCAGACATTTGGATTCATGCCCATGATTAAAATATCTGAAAAAGGTATTGAATTCTGATCCCTTGTCTTCCTATACCATCCATGTTCCATGAAAAAAGAGCCAACTGGTACAATTTTTTCTACTCTTCCCTGAAAATCCAATATTCTTTGCTTAGAGTATTTTTCATCTCCAAGTGAAAAAAAAATATCTGTGTCTATAAAGAAACTAATAGTCGTTTCTAAAATATTTTTTTGCGGGGCCGAAGTTTTCAAACCACCAAATTTTTTAAAATAATGATTTCTAATTGGGCAAGTATTATAAAATCTATCTTCCATAAAATACTTTGCTCTATTCACCTCAAAAAGAGTAAAATTTTTAAGAATAGAATGAAGAATTAAATTAAAATAACCAATATAATTAAATCTACAAAAAAGAGATTGGACAAAGACGTAAATGAATAATTTTGTAATTTCAATTTTTTTTCCCCTTACAACATTTGATGATATTGAAGTGAAATTTGAAATTTTAATTGTTTTTATATTTTTAATTTCATTTCGAGGTGCATTATAGGAAATTACTAACGATCTATTAAATTTTAACATCAATTTTTTGTATCTTTCAAAACTTCTCGTATCAATTATTCCATGCAAAATAAAATCATATTTCGATACTTTTCCTGGTTTTTTTGCAAAAAAAATTAACCCAAAAATATAGAATGATTGAAGTAAGTCATTAAAAATCCAAAGTAAATTTATTTTTTTAAATTTTGCTTTTTTATAATCGAAATTATTGTAAATCAGTTTTTTTAATTTTATTTTGAGAATACTATCTGAAACATCAAATATATTTGAAAAACCACAAATTAATTTATTAGAAATAGTTGAATTAGATAGTATATTTATTTTTCTAAGAATTATTTTAGTTACCTTGAAAGGATTCAATAATCTTTTATCGCTTATAAAATTTTTAATTTCCTTTTCCATAATTTTTTGGATTTTTTTGTTTTAAAAATTTAATTTCTTAAATAAAACCTCTGCAACCTCGAAGTCATGATTAGTATTTATATCAAATGACTCGGTTTGATCTATTTTGTAAAAATAGGGATTATCTCCAATTAGAGATTTTTTCTTTTTCATTATTTCCGTTGGTAGAATATTTATTGCAAAATTAAGTTTTATAACATCCGGTAAATTTTGTGAATTAGGTGCTTCACCATAACGAAAATTTAATGGTTTTTTATTGTGTATAAGAAATTCTTTAACTTCTGTAACGCTATTAAAACTATCATAGTTTTTTTTTTCTTTTTTAAACAAATTAATCATAGACTCGTACGTATCTCTTTTAATAAGTGGATTTGTACAATGAGTAAAAAGAATATATTCACTTTTTGTATTTTCGGCTATATGTCCCCAGAATTCACTATTTGGACATTCTGAGCTTGCATAATAAGGATCTCTTTTGTGAAAATTTACCCCGTAGTCTTTTGCCATTTTAATTGCATCTTCTGAATCTGTATTAATTATAATCTCATCAATCCCATTTATTTTTTTTAAAACTTCAATTTTGTAGGCCAATAGGCTCTTTTTATAAAAAGGTTTAAAATTTTTATTTTTAACTCTCTGTGAACCTTTTCTTATAGTGAGCACTGTGACTAAGTTTTTTAGGCTCATAGAGTATATATAGATTTTTTCTTAATATTGTATGAACTTGGTGTTACAGCGATAATTGGAGGAGAACCTTGGCTTGATGAATAATTGAATAAAATTTCATCAACAATTTTTGATCTTCTATCAGTTTTTTGATATCCATCAAATCCGGCGAGAAATATTTGTTTTGCTCTTCCACTTGCTGCAATAGAAAGTGCATAAGCTACGGTATACAATTTAGGAATATAGGAACATTCACTAAAGAATTTAAAAGAATTATCTTTTAAACCAATACCAAAATCTAAAATTTTAATTTTTTTAAATTTATTTTTTAACTTTTCAGAAAGAAGTGAGACTGGTACTGCTAATGGAGATTTAATAGTTTTATATAAATCTGCATCAGCTAATAATTTCAATGGATTGCATGCAACATATAAATCAATAAGTTTTTTGTTGATTTTAACAGAGGTATTTAGTGCAATTACATAAGGTCTATTTTTCAAAATATATTTTTCAATTTCTTTTTTATACTCCATGAATTGAGGTCCAGATGAGATCAATATTACATCTTTGTTATTAATTTTATTTTTAGGAGACCATCTTCCTCTTTTCAGTTTTATTGGCTTTTGAAATTCAGATTTTACTAAATTAACATCGTATTTTTTACCACCTCCGTTTTTGAGTTGATTTATTGCTTCCAATATTTCTATATCTTCCATCTTTATTGATAGCATTTCTTGAATATAAGTTGGATGTATCCCGTACTTTCCAGCTAAGTAATAAAATGGATTGGGCCCCCACTTATATCTCATTTTTAATGGTTCAAAATGTTTTTTTATTATTTTTGTGATTGGTAAAAGATTAAATTTCTGTTTTGAAAATTTTGCCATTTCAATTAGAAGATATTCGGTCTCTGAATTTCCTGGGCCTCTTCCCATTCCAGTGACTGTTGAGTCTATCCAAGTAACACCGCTTTCTATAGCGGCAATACTATTTGATATTGCTTTTCCTAAATTATTATGAGTATGAATTCCAAGCTCGCCCTTCCAATGAGTTCTCAGGTTTCTAACATATTTTGAAACTTCTGATGTTCCCATGGCTCCAAGACTATCTGCAAAGTAAAGAACATCTGGTTTTGCATCTTTGATTTTTTTAGAAGCATTAATAATTTTATCCTCACTTTGTTCAGTTATTTGCATAAGATTTATCCCTACAAAATAACCTTTTGATTTAAGAATTTTACAAATTTTTACAACATCTTCAATCTCTGTAAAATGTGTAGCTAAACGAATAAATTTTACTTTAGTTTTATTTTTGTTTTTAAATAACTTGTCTAAGGTTTTTTTATAATTCAATTTTGGGTTTGTAAGTTCTGAAACATTTATCATTACCCCTATATTTAGATTTTTAGGTATTTTTAAAACATTAATATAATTGTCAGTTGAAAAAAAATTGGGCCCATTTAATTTATTTTCTTTGAGAGACCTAAATCCAATCTCAATATTTTTTATACCGGAATCTGATACAGCTTTGAGATAGTCATTAACCAAATCTTTGGAAAAATCCCAATTATTATAATAACCACCATCTCTTAACGTACAGTCCAATATTTTAATTGTTTTCATATTTGTTCAATATTTGAACATTAATTTGAAAAAGTAAAATTGTAAAGTATTATTAGAATTTATTTGTTCTTACTGATTGTTTATACTCAGATCCATCTCTTTTGGGAAAAAAAGCATCAAAACCAATTGCTCCATTAGAAATTCCACCGTGTGGGTGGTTTGGTCCAATATCAACTCCGTTAATTTCAGTGAGCCTAGCTTTTAAGTTATTACAATAAAAATCCATGTTGCCATTAATTAACCAAGTTATCTGCTCATTATGATGACCTTTGTCGTCAAATTTGAAACCAGATTTAAGATCAAACATTACTAGATTCAAATCCCTGCCTTCATAAGGCCTTGAAATACATTGTCCACCCCAAATATCTTTTGCAATAATATCTTTCTTGAAATTAAAATGAACAGTGTCAAAATTCTTTTCAGGCAAAATTTCAGAGCTTATTAAATAGAATTCTGAATCTTGGGGACATGTAATTTCATAGCTTATCTCGTCAGAAGAAAAATTTAACGCATCAAATTTTTCCATTATCAATTTTTTATTTTTTTTTTTGATTTCAATTGCGCCAGATGTAACAACTATTATTTTTTCTTTATTTATGAGTGAAGGAAAGTGCTTTTTAATAAAAAAATTATTTATTAAATTTTTTTTTTTTATGCAAAATTTAATTACAATTGATTTATTCCACCCCTTATGCATTTTAACAACACAATCGTCTGTACCATCTAAATCCTTAAATTCAAAAAATTTTGAGTCTATATTTTTTAATGCTGGCATATTGCTTATTCGGTAAGAAAAACTTTTTTTCTTTTATTTGATTTCACTGCAACTTTTTCCACCCAAAAATCATTTGCATTAAAACCTTTTTTTCGATTTTTTGTCATTGAACCAGATTTTTTAATTGGAAAATCATAGACCATATAAAAATATTTTCTATCTTTTTTGCCGTGATAATAACTTACTGAATGATATGCCCAAGGAACATTTAAAATTATTAATAAACTATTTTTTGAAATTTTATATTTTTTGTAAGTTTTTAAGGAGCTTTTATTTGGAAAGATATCGTAAGCCCCGTTGTATCTATTTTTTATTTTATTCAAACAAATTTCTCCACCTTTTGATGAATCAGAGTCAGAATAGTATATCATATGAATAAGATGATCTCTTCTGTCAAGATGAGAACTTTTTTTGTACCCTTTTTTCATTACAGAAAAAGATGAATGATATTTCAGCTTACTTTGATGATATTGTTTGTTTACGTGAATTTTAATTTGTTTATCAAATTTTTTAGTAATTACAGGTTTTAAGTTTTCGAAATAAATATTAAGCATTCGAAAAAATTTATTTTTCGATAATTTTTTATATGTATCTGAGCTAGGCAAAATAGTTTTTTTTGATTTTGATTTGCTTTGATACATGATTTCCTTACCATTCAAATTTTCATAAGATGGTAAAAAATCATTTAGTTCATTTACAAAATTATTATCGAATATGTTTTTAATGAAAATATAAGGGAAAGGGTTGAGGTTAACTTTGCCTTTCAATATTTTATTTTTTACTTTAAGAAACATTATTTACAATAAGTAATCTATTAATATATTATTTTAAAGATACTATTATTATCAACATCATTTTAAAAATTTTTTTCAGTGCATTAATCAAGCCAATTGAGCTATTAGTACTGGTCAGCTACACGCGTTACCGCGCTTCCACACCCAGCCTATCAACGTAGTAGTCTACTACGGCTCTAAAGGAAGAACTAGTTTTGAGGTAAGTTTCCCACTTAGATGCTTTCAGCGGTT
>PAGZ01000019.1 GCA_002704625.1 Candidatus Pelagibacter sp. | reverse complement strand
TGAAATTAATATTATATTTTTTTCCATAATATAATATTAATATATTTTTCTATTAAATATTTAAAAAATATACATTAATATATGGAAAATTATATTGAAAATTTCAATAATTTTGATAAATCAATTGTTTATGATTTTAGATTAGGGTGGGGTGGTATTGGAGATTATTTAAAATTTTTTATGATAATATTGGACCACTGTATTTGCAATAATATTAAAATTTATCAAAAAAGAAATAATATAGAAATTGAAAAATACATAAAATTGAAATGTGATTTTTTTTATATCAATGCAAATGAAATTTCAAAACTAAAAAATGTTACGATTAAAACACCGCATGCTTATTATAAGAATCCAAATTATTATGGTAATATACATTTGAATGAAGTATTTTATTTTGATAATATTATAAAAACAAATCTACAAAATATATTACCTTCTTTACCAACTAATTATATTTCAATACATTTAAGATTGGGCGATAAATTTTTAGAAACCGATAAAAAGTTCGTTTTATGTAAAAGAGATACAAGAAAATTTTCAGAAGAAAAAATCTGTAAATTTATAGAAGATAATAATGATAAGAATATAATTTTTTTTTGTGATAATAATAATATAAAATTAAAAATAAAAAATAAATACAAAAATATTATTATATCAAATTCACAAATAGGACATACTTCATTGTCTAATACCACAAACAAACAAACATTAGATACTATTACCGATTTTTACATTTTATCTAATTCTCAATTAATTTGTGCTGCATCTAAATCAGGGTTCTCTAAAATGGCGAGTCAATTTAATAATGTGAATATAATATCATTATTATGATAGATTAAATCATTCGGTTATAGAATAATTATTTATATCTTATACAATTATATTCAATATTACAAAAATTCTTGGTGTATAATATTTTTTAATGATTTTTTTCTTTTATATCTTGTAAATTTAATGTAATTGGAGAACTAATTTTTCCAGTTTGAAAATTTTTAAATTCTATAAAATCAGTTTTTTCATTAATATGAGTATAAGAAGTATAATATTTATCAGCTAAATCCCAAAATACAGTATTTTTATTTAGTGCTGCTCCTAAAACAGAAAATCCTCCCATAGATGGAACATAATAATCAGCTGTAACAATATATTTGAAATCTTGATCACAATTATTAGAATTTAAAATATAAACATTTTTATTATACTTTTTTAAAAAGTTACTCAATTTATCAATATATTGATTTGTCATTTCTATATTTTTATTTACAGTAGTACCAAATAAAATAAAAATGTTATCTAATTTTGTTATTAATTCTTTATTATTTTCTATAAATTCAAAATCATAATCTAGATTCATATTACCAGCATTATGCCATGATAACCATTCAAATAACCGAGGATTGAAAATCATTGAATTTTTAGGACAAGAAATATATTCACTATTTATAACAATATCATAAAGTAAATCATAATATATTAAACTGGATTTTGATTTTGATTTTTCTTTACTTATATTAATTCTTAAATCATTTAATTTATTATAATAGATATCTGTAATACAGTTTTTTGGATATCCCTTTAATTGATGACGTATACAATCTCCTATACGGTATTTTAAGTGACTAAGTTTACTATTATTCTCTTTAATATAAATATCCATATATTTTGTTATGTTTATAATAAAACATTATAAAAAAAATAACTCAAAATTTAGATTATTTGCTTTCCAGTCAGCATGAAATCCTTTATCTTTTAAAAAACATAATTCAACATTGTTAATATATTTGTAATCTGATAAAAAAGGATTATCGTGATATTTTGGATGTATAAAAAAATATAATTTAATATTACATATTGGATTAATCGTTTTACAAGCAGTAAAAATTTTCTCAATTTCACAAACTAATGGAAAATAAGGTTGCAACCACTGAAAATCAAAACAGTGCATTAAGTAAATTGTATCATTATTTTTTATTTTATCATACAATCTCTCAAATCTTCGTTTGTATTTTTCTATAAATTCAATCGGTATCTCATTGTTTTCTTTTTTAACATCATGAAGTGAAATCATAGATCCTATATCTTTATCTTTGAATTCAACTTTTCTATAAACATTTGACCAACCGCCTTGTAGTTGTTGTGGTGAAGCCGTAACATCTTGAAAAGTAAAATTGTTCAGACATAAAAAGTTATCATCTTTAACCATCAAGTTTTCAAACAAATAAGTTATAAATTTAAAATCAGTTATTAACCAATCAAAAAAATTAGTAGCATTTTCAGGTTGTTTATAAAGAGGTCCTAATTTATTATACATATTATCATGTATATTTTGAACCATACAACAGGCTGAACCGAAACTAATAATATTAAATTTATTTTTATCAAAAACAACTGGCTTAAATGGTAAATCATCATCTATTACATTCCAATTATTAGGTCGTAAATCTTTAGTATTTAAATGACATCCATTATTAAACCAATTTTTGGGACAAAAAATTTGCTTACTACTATTATTATTATTTAAATAAGCAGCCCACCAACTAAAAGAAGAGTTTGCAATAATAATATTATTAAATTTACTCATCATATATAATTCTTCAATGTCTGTATCTAATTTAACATAATTAGGTATAATACTTCTATAATTAAAATTCTTTTTGCACCATTCTATATCATCAGAGAAAATATATAAATCAATTATTCCATTTAGTGTAGATATGATCTGTTCTAATGAATTATAATAGTAGTTTAGTGAAATAGGTTTATGAAAGTTATTGTTTAAGTAATCTGTTCTTCTAATATGAAGAGCAACACTACTTGAATTAATCTTTTCATTTATAGTATTATTTTCAAATACTAATAATGGTTCAAAGATGTTAATATCAAAATATTTATAGGATTGATAATATCCTTCAATACAATAATATTGATGTTGGGATTCAAGTATAATATCTTTGTATTCAAATCGTCGTACAGCCCAATTGTATACAGTGCTTTTCATTTTTAGTTGCAAAAACTCTTTTTCAGAAACTAAATTATTCGTGAAATTTCTTAATAAATTTTTCCAATATGAGTTTCTACTAGAAATTTTATCACATATTAATAGTTGTCGCTTATATTTACTAGCTAATTGATGAGCATTAGCTAATTGGAACAATTGATTACCTATTCCACCGCATAGATTAATTATTAGATATTTCATAATATTTAATAATTTTATATATTTAAACTATTTGCCATGAACGCAATGGTTTATGCCACCAATTAGTTATTAGATTTGCTATTTTGATATTTTTGTTAAGTAATCCAGCACAATAACTAAATGAACTTTTGGCTAATACTAGCACATCTGCCATAACTAGGTGGTGAAAAGTTAATTGTATTTCTTCATTTATGTGCATAACTACCTTTATTTCTGAAAAAGCCTCAACTATATCTTGAAAATCATTTTCTTCACCTTCCGAAAAAATATGAATAATACTATTATCCAAATTTATTTTTTTTAACAAATCTATATATTGTTTATTTGTAGTAAATCTAGAAGGATATTTTGTTTTATTAACATCACCTCTTCTTATATGTACGGCTATATTTTTATATTTGTTATCATATGTTAATAACGGTTTGGTACGAGAAAAATACATTTCTCTAAACAAATTTAATACATGATCATTGTAAAAATATTCCGGATGAAATGAACCATGTACAAATAGACCTTCTTTCAATTTATGAACTATTGAATTATCAAAATTAGATAGTTGATCAACTGTAGAAAAATTGTTTTCTATATTAATAAAACTATTCATATAATTAGGGAAATCTTGTATATGTTCATCATTATGATGCATTTTATACATCGGAGTATGAACATATGTATAACCTTTGTAATAACAATAAGCAATTAATGAAAATATTGCTTGTAACTGTGATCCAAATCCATCTGTTTTGCCATAGATAGTCATTAATGTTTTTGACTTATTGAAACCAATGTCCCAAAATGCATGCCATGAAACAGGATGTCCACCATTATATTTATACTTAATCCAATCATATTTAGAATTTGTTTTAATTAAAAATCTGCAGTATTTACCATCACTTATATTAGCATAATTATTATATGTTTTATTCTGAGCATATCGCAAAAACTGAATATAATGAGAGAAAGTAGAGGTAATGGTTCCAATAAATTCATCTGATTTTGTAGATAATATCATATCAATTATTGCATGATTTATAGAGTTATCACGTGTTTCATGAAAGTCATAAAATAACATATTGTTTTTTTTAAAATAATTATCAAAATGATTATTTGATATACTATCAATCAAAATAGGTTTATATTGTGACAATTTGTTTAAGAACTCGGTATTTTTTTTATTATCACATAGCAAGTATACTTTTGGTGATATTAAATTTGTTTTATGACCATCTATATATGGAATAATATTTTTTAACATAATATCATTATTACGAGTTAAAAAAGATTCATTTTTATAATGATCTCCGAATCTAAGATGTAAAAATATATTATAACTGTTTTTGGAGTTATTTAATTCATTATAAATATTATTAGCGATATCGTAAAATACATTCTTAAATTTTAATGATTTACATATATCATACATCAATTTATAATTATCTGATGTAGTATAAAAATTATAAAAGCATCTTGATGCATTACTTTGATTAATATATAAATATGTGTAATTGCTGTTTTCATCAAAATAAAGATAACATTTATCTCTATTATGACAAAAATCTTGAATATCTTGTTGATTTATCTGTGTATCTAAAACTCTATCAACAAATACCAATTGTGAAAAACGATTACTATAAACAATTTTTTTTGTTTGTTTATTATCGTTAATAATTACATTAATATCATCAGGAACATTTTTATAGTATACATCAAATCCATAGGGTAAATAATTTAAGAAGTCGTTTGTTAAAAAGTTAAGTAAATATCCAAAATCCCATGATGATTTTCCACAATGACATAAAGGATTTTTAATTAGTAAAATTAATTTTCGTTTAGATATATTAGCCATATATATAGCTGTTTCAAGAGAGAATAATTGATTACATAAACCAACACCACTAAATAAGTCATAAATTAAATATTTCATTTATCTTAATAAAATATTTAATAATCATAATTTTTACTAAGCTTAAAATAACCATGTGGTTCAGGTTTATATCATATTTTTATTGACCAAAGCGTTGTTTAAACATCATTTCCAGCTTTTCTATAAAATCTATATGATTATTTTTAACTATCCACCATGGTAAACTAGTTATACCTGATCCTCTTTTTAGATGTCTACAGCCTTTAAAACAAAGCATATCTAATATTTGTAAGATTTTTTCCTCATTTTTATGCAGTTCTTCTCGGGCGATTCGATATTCACCTTTGTAAGCATACCTATTATAATTACCCCATTTATAAATATTATATCTTTTACCTTTTTCAATAGTATTTTTAATTAATCCTATACCTACTATCTTGTTAATATCATTTTCCATTTCTAGTACAATAACTACTGCATTTACAAATATGTCATCTTTCATTCTAACTGGTGTTCCATAAATACAACCCGAGTGTTCATTATTTTTCCTCCATCGCGTATTTTGTTGAAATGTTTCTGTATTAAATCTAGTACATGTCAGAAATATCATCTTTTCTTTCTTTATAATAATTACCAAGTAATAGACAAAATCAATTTTTATAGATATATACTATAAATGAGTGTGTGGCCTGGACGATGGTTTTCTTATCTTAGTGCATTAACTTTTGTAACTGTTGTAGGCATATATCTTTTTGATATTCCAACAATTATATCTGGTGCACCAGATTTAGTAAAAGAGTACTATTATGACAATGCTATTGGTAGTTTTGTTTTAGATATTTTCTTAGTTGCCGCATATATTTCTGTAGCAATGTATGTTACTGGTATGCTAGGAATAAAGGGTAATGATCATGCAAAACAAGTTCTAGCATTAGCTTTAGTTAGTGCTGCAATTTCAAGTGCTTTTATGATATATTTTAGAAGTGGTGCAATGGTAGGGTCATTTTTTTACCGATGGTTTAAACGAGTAGGAATGAAAGCAGTACTTTACGATGTTATTTTAGTTTCATCAGTTTACTTAGTTATGATTTCTATACATAAAAAGATATTTGCATAATACAATGGCTAAGGGGTTTTTATACAATGTTTTAATTATGATTGTTCTGATTATGAAGATTTCATTTGTGATTATTTCAATAATATTTGCTTATGGAAAGCGAAAGAAGTGGGACAAAACAAAATTATATCAAATAGAGGAATTAAAAGAAGAAAGTTTGATTGTAGGTGAAGCATTTATGTATTTGGTTTTATTAATAACCTTTTTTCCAAAACAAAATGCAGAAAATATTAGAGTAAAAAGAGAAGAACAGTTAAGTTTCTTTATTTTAGGTTTACTTGGTTTATTACATACGGATTGGAGTCAATTTAGTAAGTTTTTCTTACATGCTGGTGATACTATTAGTCATAAGTAAAAGAATAATTCTTTTTGTGAAGAGTTTGAATAGATTGAATCTCTAGTTTAGAATATCCAAAATAATTAGCGATTGTTTCATCATTAATATCATCAGGAAAGTTATGTAAATTAGAAATATCTGGTAATAACTGAAAAATATATTTTTCCAAATATTTCATTCTGTATCGGGTGGATTCAAATAAATATAATGCTGTTTTTGTTTTGAAAAATTGTGCTAATCTCTCTAGTGTATTATTATTATCATGACAAATTACATAGGAATCTCTATTGCATATACCGTATTTACCATCATAATCGATATATGGAAATCCATACATTTTATGTGGCATAATTAATTTTTTCTTGTTATAAAAAGCTAATGGTTTATTACTGTATTGAATAACTAGCTTTGGATCTAATCCATCAAGTACGGTTGTTCTTATATTAGGATATAGTTGGGTTTTTGTTTTGTTATAAGAGAGAATTATCCCTTTTGGGGGCATATTTGTTTTATGAACAGTTGGTAGTTGTAGTTTATTATCGTGTATTTTAGTTTTTTTTAAAACTGCAGCACCAAAAACTGGCAAAGGTTCTTGATCAATGTATGTATAATCTATGTATTGATCAATATCTTGATCATATATTTCAACATGATAATCATTTGCTTGTTTTGATAAATATAAAAGACAAGTAGGTGTCTGTGCTTCGCCTTTAAAAAATGTATTAGTTTGCGTGTTTGTCATACAAATAAGTTTTTTAATTTTATATCTGGTAATTAAATCATAGGTTTTCTTTCGATCAGGTTTCATCCAAATAGATGGAATTATAAACAAAATCTCTCCTTTATCTTTTAACAAACTAATTGAATGTTTTACAAATTCTACCCATATAGTTTTACCATCTTGCTTTTTATTTTTATCTTTATTAGTTGGCACTTTTTTAATGCCATTGCAATTATAAGGAGGATTTCCTATTATATAATCGAACTGTCTTTCTGTATATTCTAAATAATTGCCATGAAAACAGTTTGATTCTTTTCCAAAGAGAGATATTAACTTATCTACATTTGCATCTCTTAAATCTGAAAAATATAACATATTCTTTATAATGTGACGTGCTCGTTCAGTTTTATTAGGAAAACTATCACATAATCCATCCATAAGTCGCCAAAAAAGTGCCATAGAAAAGAAACCTGATCCTGCGCCAGCATCCATAAAAGTTTTTGATGGATTATTAAAAATGTTGGCATCCATCATATTTAACATTTTTTCTATTAGTTTAAATGGTGTGAAAATCTCTCCATATAACGCTTTGCATTCTGAATTAACGGTTAAATCTTGTTTAAATGTATTTCTATCAATAGTGAGTATAGACATATATTTTTAATCAAGAAACTTGATGATAGTGTATAACGAATAATTATATACTATCTAATTATAATATCATAGACTTATTATTTGTAATTTCTGGATAATATTTCATCTATTGTTTTCCTATAAAATGGTCTGAATTGCTTTTTAGATCTTCTGATATCATTTATTGTGAACCACTTAATTTTGCTTTTTTCAAACATCCCATTTTTACCGATTAATTCCGGAAACTTTTCTTGCATTAGTTTATAATTATTTTCAAAATTGTAAGGCAATAATTGTTCATATGGTATTTCTACAAGATAAGTTGTGTATTTGTCAACAATAATTTTATCAAATTCATGATTTTTAATAAGAAGACCTATTTCTTTTTTATTTCCAAGAAAACCGTTTAATTCTTCTGCTCCTTCGCGAGATGCAGTTTGATATGGTGTTTCTTTTCCATCACGGCTACCGCCAAAATCACTCCACTGATTGCCTCTAGCTTGACCTTCTTTTCCAAATAGAAATAGTATTGTACCATTCACTTTACAAACTGGTAATATTCCTGCGCCCATTTGGCTTATATTATACAGATAATATTCTTTAAGTATGGTGCTTTTATTTTAGTGCTTTATATTGTGTTAATAATTATTACAATTATGATTACAAATATAATAAGTTCTGGGAACTATCAATATATCACCCATATCATAGTCATGAATATGATATAAATGACGCGTACGATTTAGTTTTTCAACTAAAGTAGTCAAGTTTAATTTTGTTAATTGTGTAAGTAAAGTATCTATTACACTATTAATCAATTCTTGTTTTGTTGAAAATAATCCCACATCAATATTAACATTAAATCCTCCAAAGGTATCGCATGATATTACAATTTCTCGATTAATAGTTTGATATTGATAGGAATGCTCCATTACTACAATACTAAGGTTAGTGTACTTAAACCAATTTAAATAGAAAATTGAAATAAAGCTAATTTTAGATTAGTAGTACAAATACTAAGCATGATGACTACCAACAACAACCCGCCGCTTTCAACTACGATCCAATCTATCTATATTCCTCGAATCCATAACCAATGTTATAAGGCAGATATTGGTGGTCACAAGTTTGAAAATCTTGAACAGTTTATCAAATACACGTTTAAACATCTTGATATCGCAACAGTAAATTATGTTGATCTTGTTCCACTTCTTACGCGTGGTGGTCAACCAACCGCATTTAGTCAAGCCTTTGTACATCTCAAAGAGTGGATTCCCGGTGCAACATCAGAGGGACTTCTTCAGCGTATGAAAAACTTTGAAGATAATACTATTGAAAATCCTGCCCGCCTTGTATATGATGATCCTCATTACTGGATTCTTAAGCCCAATAAGTCTATTGTGGCAAATATAAATGGCAATAACTATGCAGCACACATTACACTTCTTCAACAGCAAGTTACCAATCTAACTGCAGAAATTCAGCACTACCAAACTAATTACAGTGAGACTGATATGAATCCTCATTCCTCAAAACGCCGCCGCAAGAGTTGGCCACCAGCACTAACACAATAAGTTAATCTTAATATATAGTATAATGAATAATACATCATTTAATCAAACATTTTTTGCTCCATATGGCCGTAACTATTGCCTTTACTTTTATGTACTCATGGTTGTGGCATTTATTTATCTTGCTATTGCTTTTTTTGAAAGTGTTCGTCTTTTAGTTGAAGGCGAATTAAACATTCTTCAAACTATTATGGGTTTACTAGGTCCTTTTATGCACTATTTCTTAGCTAGATTGCTTTACTCCATGTGTGAAGGTTCACTTAACTAATTTTATTTTAAAAAAATAGATTTGGTTGAAACATGAAGTGACGCTTAAGTGAGATAGCGTTTAAATATGCTAACAATGTCTCCTTTTTAGATGTAAACTATACAATAAGTCTAAAATTCATAAAATTGAAATACTTTTTAATTTTATGGCTGTACATAACCGCCTTTTGGCACAAGATCAACATACGTTTTCACAACAATGGCTTCAGTCTCAGAGAACTTTCCGCGCACGTTCTACAACCTTGCATCAAGCTGGGATGCTCATGTGGGCACGATGACTTTTGAACAGTGTAGTAACTTCAACGGCTATGGCTCTATCAACAGTGATGTGGCTCAACTCTTGCATTTGGAGTTCATCAGGCGTGGTCCTAACATCATCAATGATTTGCAGACACTTTGGCTTTCAAGTTCGGAGTGCCAGTTTTACAACGATAGCTTTTGGATCTACAACATGCGGTCAAGCGACATTCTTCCGCGTTCTTCACATGATTTAGCACGTCTTTACAGGTTTGTTCGCTTGGCAATTGGGGAATGGTTTAGCCGTTCTGACCAGCTTCTACTGGAACAGCATATTCACGTAGCCGTATGCTTCTTTCTGTGGTACATCACTAAGCCACACTTCTTCTTCAAGGACAAGGTAACTAAACAAACTACTCGTCATGGTATCCAGCGAGTTTGGACCCCGCTGCTTCTGGCTAAGGAGGTCCGTTTTCAAACACCCCGGGTGCAAAAACAAAACACACTAGGCAGCAGTACTAATGCACAACTCCCCAAACAACAAAAAGACCAACATTGCTTGAAAGAAGCAATGGAACGAATTACAAGTACTACTTTCGAATGGGAGGATTCCATTTCTCTACATTTAAAGATGTCTGAGTTCCTCTCTGGCAACCAACTTAACATCAATCAAACCAAAAAATTACAGAAACACTACAACGATTACAAAGTTCTCACCAACAAAATTAACAAAACTCTTCAAAAGATCCGCAAGGTGGAGGCTGCTAATGCCAAAATCGCATCAGCTAGTGCCAACACAGCGGAAGAACACCAGGCTGAGGATACATTCGTTGACGACATCAACTGCAGTGACTGCGCTCAAAATGCTGCAAACCAGTTAGCTGACGAAGACGGGTGCGTCCCTGACAGCTGGGAAGACCTATAAACACCTAAAAACACCTAAAAACACCTAAAAACACTTAAAAAACAATAGGTAGCCGTTAACTAGGTAGCTCATGGCAAGGCATTAGCCTTTTTTACATTTAAAATGCTTTTTTCTCCGTTATATGTTGCCCTAATATTAACCCATGTATGTCATTTGTACCTTCATATGTGTAAACAGTTTCTAAATTGCAAAGATGTCTGAAAATATCATATTCTTCTGAAATACCATTACCACCAAGAATATCTCTGCATACACGAGCAATATTAAGAGCTTTCAAACAAGAGTTTTTTTTCACTAGAGAGATCATTTCTGGTACTTTCTCTCCTTTATCTACATATTCAGCAACATGGTAACAAGCTAATAAGCCTAAGTTATATTCACTAACAGCATCAGCTATTTTTAATTGAAACAATTGTTTTTGGGATAATGGTGTACCAAATAAACTTCTATTTTCGGCATAGTTAATGGCAGTACTTATACAGGTTTCTGCTGCACCCATGACACCAAATGCAATTCCTAGTCTTGCATCATTTAAACATGAAAAAGGTCCACTCATACCACTAACATTTAACATATTACTTAATGGTACTTTAACTTCATCCATCTGAATCATACCAGTTACTGAGGTTCTTAAAGATAATTTACCATCAATTTTTGGCGTAGTAATGCCGTTCATTTGTCTATCTAAAACAAAGCCATGAACTCTATCATTAAGTTTTGCCCATACAATCATTACATCTGCGATTGGAGCATTGCTTATCCATGTTTTTGTTCCAGATAATATAAAACTATTACCATCTTGTACTGCAGTAGTTTTCATGGCACTTGGGTCAGATCCTGCATCAGGTTCTGTTAATCCAAAACATCCTATCAAATCTCCGCTAGCCAGACCAGGTAGATATTTTTCTTTTGTAAAAGCATTTGCATATTTTGCAATAGGATTCATAACTAAGGATGATTGCACACTATACATAGATCTATATCCGCTGTCTACTGCTTCTAATTCTTTTGCAATCAGCCCATAAGTAGTATAACTTTCTCCCAAACAATTAAAACCGTTAATAGTTGGACCTAATATTCCCATGTTGCCCATATTTTTAACTATTGATCGATCAATGACTTCAATTCTATAATCTTTTCTTACTCTGGGAACTAGCTCTTGTTTGCAAAACTTTTTGACAGAATCAATTATAGCTTTTTGTGTTGTGCTCTGTTTTGCGTGCAATCGTAATAAATGCATTTACTTAACAATGGATATTTTATTTTAGAAAAAATGAAACAATTTAAAATTAATGTGTGATCTTAAAATACAAAAATGGATTTGGTTAAAACACTTAGTGATCCAGAGGTGAAGCGACGCTTAAGTGAAATAGCATTTAATTATGTTAACAATAAGCATGGTATATTTAATCTAGAAAAATGTTTGTTGTCTATATTAGATGAAAATATTCCGGAAGATGTTGTTATACCAGTTGGTATAACATGCATATATCTTATTGGAAAACATTCAAAAGTTTTTGACGAACTAAAATCTGGATTATCAAACGAAATGAAACAATCAATTATGAATAAAATTACAGAAAAATTATAATCTCAACAGTTTGTTTAAAGGTGTAAGAACTACATAATATGTCAAAAAATTGAATCCTTTTTATATTAAAAGTAGTCACAATATACAAATATAACAATGAGTGACTGTGATTTTAACGCATCTATTATCGATATCTGGCAAAGACAAACCTATGAACAAACTCAAGCTAGGTTGAATCGTAACGAAGATTACAAAAGAGAAATGAAAAAAGTCCGGAGAACACATATTTGCGCAAAATGTCGTAAATATCCAGGAGACAAAGAATATACATTTGGGGATTGGAATAACAATATTTATACTTGCTTTGATTGCATTTAATCATTTATGTTCTACAGAAAAAAGAAAATATATATTTTTTTAAAGCAAAATTGAAAGTCTTTTTCCTGTTGTTAATGAAAGTAGAAAACATGAAGTACATCTGCTGGAATATAGCGGGCATTCGTGCTAAACTTAAAAAGGGATATTTAGACTTCTTACTAGAAGAAGATTTTGATATAGTTTGTCTACAAGAGACTAAGGGAACAAAAGAGCAAATTGAAAAGGTTATGTCTGATGCATTGAAAGCGGCTTATCCATATCGATATTGGGCTGCATGCAATGGTGAAGGTAGTCAAAGAAAAGGACTCAATGGAGTAGCAATATGGTCCAAAATACAGCCGAAATATCACTATAATATGGCATTTGCAGCAAATGAGGGAAGAACGATGGCGTTAGATATTGGTCCATATATAATTGTTTGTGTATATACACCTAACTCACAATATAGTGGTTCTGATAGAAATAAAATGAGAGAAAAAGAGTGGGATCCAATGTTTCGTGATTGGATTAATAATTTGAATGCCCAAAAACCTACTATTGTCTGCGGTGATTTCAATATTGCTCGTACAGATATTGATATTGCAAAACCAGATCAATGGGAAGGAGCAGCAGGAGTTTTGCCTGGAGAAAGAGCGAATTTTGAGTTATTGCTTGATAGTAATTGGATTGATACTTTCAGAGAAAAACATCCAGGTGAACCGGATCATTATACATATTGGAATCAAAAATGTCCTTGGGAAAGAAAAAGTAATATAGGATGGCGAATAGATTACTTCTTAGTGCCGCGTGGATTGCGCACGGCAATAAAAAATGCTGATATTTGGGCAGACGTAATGGGGTCAGATCATTGCCCTATCTTGCTTGAAATTGAAAATCGTAAAAGACGTAAACTAAAAATAGTTAATTAGTTACCTTCATAATATTTTTTCCAATTATTTGGACACTTTTTTGTTCCACCATCATATTCTACTGCGAGTCGTTTTTTAATCAATTCTTTTCCAATATTTTCACCGTTATAAAAAACATTTGCAAGAAGTCTTCCATATTTATCAATTTGTACATCATAAAGTTGTATTATTTTGCCCATTATTTTTTCTTCAACAATTTTTGTTGCTATGTTAGCAACATATTTCTCATTTTCATCATGTGTTTTTTTTTTCAGGTGTATCAATACCATTAACCCTAACTTGAAATTGAAATAATGTTGGATTATAAGCTACTCTTCCAGCAATAGTAAATGTATCTCCATCATATACATTTATTACTCTCCCTGAAGATATTTCAGGTACATATTTTGGAACATTTTTTCTTACTAGATTCTCGGGAATTTCTTTTTCAATATATTTTGCTTGATTATTATTTATTACAAGCCATCCTGGTGGCAAACAATCATCTTTAATAGAAGTTTTATAGCATATTCCTGAACATGAATTACCCATCTTGGTTGTAGATAATATTAATACAGTAATTCTTTTTATCTTTTTATCTAATTGTATTATATATGAGTCGTGCTTTCAAGACAATTGACAATCAATTTACTACTAGTAGTGACTACACAGAAGCACTAAGAAGAAAAACTATGTATAAAAGTATTATGAAAAAAGCTCAATCTATGGAAGGTGCTGCTTCTATTGCAGAATATAATAATGATATAAATATTGAATGGTGTGATGAGACACCTACCACTAAAGGTAAATTAAAAAGCACAATAAATTACGAAACATTATTAGATATAGCAAAGGGAAAGCGTCTAGCAAATCCAGTGTTAAATGGAAATATTTCTTCAAAGTTTAATATTTTTACTGGTAATTTTACAATGATTCATTCTGAAGTCCCTATTCCTATACTTATGCCTTTTGTCTGGGACCAAGAAACAAATCTACCTATTTATGACGCGTCCGGAGTAGCAATAACAAATACAATTACTTTTCCAAATAATGGTCAATCAACAAATCCTATGGATGCTTCTTGGAATGAAGCACAATATCCAGGTTGGTGGTTTGATCCATATGGCGTTTTAACAGAATTAAATTGTTTACAAACAAAAGCTACCAATCTAGAAAGGCGTTATGAAAGTCAATCAAAACTTACATATAGGTGGTCAAATGCATATTGGAAATCAGTGTCAGGAGAATCTATGTCAGGATTTTCATTCCCAGAAAGTGTCACATTTGCTAAAGAACCTACTGATTTTAGTGATCCATTTACACGGGTGTATGCGCCTTTACCCTCTTATAATGCTTTTAGGGAAGATCTACTATCGTCTGATGACCAAAGCGACGAAAATAAACGAAACGCGCGAGAACGATCTCAATTAGAACAATGGTGTCAACAATAAGATAGTATTTTAGGGTTAACACTCGTTGTCAATATTCTCCCAACTTTATAAATGTTCTTAACTAATACCTCAATAATTATTATAAAATTGAATAAAGTTATAAATCTAATAAAATATTAGATCTATGACATTCTCACCTGAACAACAAGAAGCATTTAACTTATTTCTTGAAGGTAAAAATATATTTATAACCGGACCTGGAGGATCAGGAAAATCACATTTAATAAAGCATATAGTTGAACATTGCAAAAAATATAGCCGACGTGTACAAGTTTGTGCACTTACAGGATGTGCATGTGTATTATTGCAATGTGGAGCTAAAACGGTGCATTCATGGGGAGGTATTGGATTAGCTAATGGAGATATTAAAACAATTATTAAAAATGTTACTAAAAATAGAAACAAAAAAAAAGCTTGGCTTGAAACAGATATACTTATAATTGATGAAATTAGCATGATGTCAAAAAAATTATTTAATATTCTTGATTTAATTGGTAGAATTGTAAGAAACAGAAAAGAAACTCCTTTTGGAGGCATGCAGTTAATATTCTCTGGTGACTTTTATCAGCTACCTCCAGTTGGCAATGATGATGATGAAGATACTTGTTCTTTCTGCTTTGAAAGTGATGGTTGGAATAATGCAATAGATGAAATGATCGAATTAAAAACTATATTTCGCCAAGAAGATGCAGATTATAAAAAAATATTAAACTATATTCGTGTAGGAAAAATTACTAAAAGTTGCATTAAACTCTTACAGGAGCGTGTAGGATTAGAGCCAGATGACATTATAAAACCAACAATAATGTACCCCAAAAGATATCAAGCAGTTGTTTTAAACACAAAAATGTTTAATTCATTGCCAGATTCACAAGAATATACATATCAGGTAAAAATAGATGTAGATAAAAGTCATTCTATGCAAGATGGTGATCCTGATATAATCTGTAATAATTTACGTAGCTCAATTATGGCAGATGACATAATTACTTTAAAGAAAGGCACTCAAGTTATGTGTATTGCGAATCTAGATCAAGAAACTGAAGGTTTCCAGATAGTTAATGGTAGTCAAGGAATTGTAATTGGATTTCAAAATGATCTTCCTATGGTGAGATTTAGAAATGGGTTAGAAAAGGTAATTGGACGACATGCATGGAAACCAGAAGGTCTTGAAACCATTTCAGTAACACAATTACCATTAATATATGCATGGGCTATAACCATTCATAAAGCTCAGGGTATAACATTAGAAATAGCAGAGATTGATGTTGGATCACATATATTTGAGTGTGGGCAAACATATGTAGCACTTTCAAGAGTAAAGTCCTTATCTGGACTGTACTTATCTTCATTTAATCACTCACGAATTAAAGTAAATAGTAAAGTTAAGACATTTTATCAAGAAATTAATCATACATCTTCTCAAAAATAACAGACATTGACCAATCCATATTATTTAAATCTATAATTCTACCGTATTCATCTAGCAAACGACATCTTAGACGAGAAATATCTACTGGTCCAAAATACTCTCTTGTTCTATTTAACTGATTTGATAACCCTACATCACTAGCACATTTAAATACACCTACATCATCTATGGTGTTAGATAAATTAATTCTTGTCATTACATTTTCATCTAAAGTACTCTCAGCAAAAGCAGCAATGAAATTACTTCCAGAACTTTTTACTCCATCATCAATAGACAAAAACATATAACGAGGTCCACAAGGTAAACAAATACCTTCACTGATACAAACTCTCTCAATATCACATTTATAATGTCCTGCTCTATAACCTAACTGCCAACCTAAAAATAATTGAATATTTTCATTCAACACTATATTTCCTCCCGGGGATGTAACAAAATGAACTATAAATCCAGTGCTTGCGAATGCTCCTTGAGTGTACGTCCCTCCAACATTAACGTAGTTATCAGTGTCGGCATTGTACAAATTCTCAAGTCCCTCTACAATAGTACTGTTGTCAGATGTAGGAGAAAATGGACATGCTGGGATTTGTTCATTACTATAGGCTATGGTGCCTGGGAGGCCCGGGTACGAGGAAATCTCGTCGGCGGTGGTGTCGGTCAAGGCGCAAGCGTCATCTGAGAATGCAGCATGGGGAACACTGTCTGATAATTCTTTTGGAAAAGCTGTAGTAGATACATATGAGCCTGCCTCTCCACTACCTTGTTCTGGAATAGCTATAATTGATTTACCATTTCTTCTATCAACATTATAAC
>PAGZ01000018.1 GCA_002704625.1 Candidatus Pelagibacter sp. | reverse complement strand
TTGTTGGTTCGGGAATACTTTCAAGTCCATTTTTATTAATAGGTAATTTAATTGACAGCTTCTTGCTGAATTACCAAAAGGATAAATATATAGTATTTATGAATTATAAATTATTAATATATTCTTTATCCTCGGTCACTTATATGTTTTTTACAATCTACCTATTGAATAAATGCTTAAAATTATTGAACGCAAAAACAACATTATTAGAAATTACTCTAATATACTCTGCCTCCGGCGTTTCATATTTTGCTTTTGAACGATTTTCTATGTCTCATATTTACGAAACATTTTCGATTACATTAATAATATTTTTTTCTTTTAAATATTATCTAGAAAAAAATCAAAATTTGTATGCATTTATTATTCCAATTACAATATTAATTTCACTACTTGTTAGGCTGGTAAACTATTATTCTTTGATAATTCCTTTATTGATTTCTTATATCATTAAAAAAAGATTTGATAAAAATTTATATATCAACCCTTATTTTATTTTTTCAACCTTAATTTGTATTGGAATATATTGCCTTATTTCCAAAAGTATTTATGGAATAATTACTGTCAATCCAGAAACTTTGTATGGAACAAGCGGAGTGCTAGGGAGTTATTTTCTTAGTGAAAGTATATTTACTTTTATAAGTGAAAATATTAAAAATAGTTTTTTAATACTTTTTGGTAAAGAGTTTGGAATTTTTTGGTTTTCACCAATCATATTTTTTGGAATTTTTTCATCATTTTTTATAAGTAAAAAAAATAATATCCTTATAACTACCATTTTTTTACTTCCTTTCATACAGTCATTTGGGGCAGTATTATTGTGGAAATCAGCAGCTTCTTCATATGGGTTCAGATACTTATACTCTTTAGTTCCACTTTCTATCATTTATTTTTTTATGAATCATAAATTAAACAGTTTTTCTTTAATTAGAAAAGTATTAGTAATATTTAGTTTTTTCTCACTTTTTTCTATATTGTTTTTCGAAACTACAATATTAACACAGCTATCAACAACTGAAGAAATGAATAGTTTTGGTAGAAAAATTAAATATGTTGAGCCAGAATATCTTTTAGGCTACCTAGATTCAATATTACAAGTTGAAAGCTACTTTAAGATTTTTGTGACAAGTTTCCTTGGAGTTGCCATATTTAAATTGCTCTTCTTTTTTATTGATCTAGATAGTTTCATTAGTCTTCTAAATAAATTTAATTTACCAGCACAAAATGAAGATTTTATAAATTATTTATATGAAATTCAAGTTGTTTCAATATACAAAATACTTTTAATAATTGCGTATTTTCTTTTGTTAGCATATCTAATAATCCAAAAAAATAAAGATAAATTGAAAACTTAAGTTTATTTTATAAATCTTCTCAATTTGACTTATAGTCAATTTAGTTAATTTTCTTAATAATTTAAATATTTATGCTCAATCTAGAAAATTGAATATATTTTTCTTTAAAAATTTATTTTGTGAGGAAGTTCTTCAACTTTTTAATTTTTCCTTGATGCATTTTATCTTTCAACCCAAAAGCGTCGAATCCAAATTGTTCTTGATTTAAATCCTCAATTTTCTTTTTTATATATTTTGGGTGATTGTCAATATTCATCAATTTTTTGTGATTTTTATATCTTCCTTGAATCATATCAAACCATGTATCAAATGCTTTTTCTGGATTATCTCCTTCATCTTTGCCCCAGTCACCAAAATATCTAAACCACGCTCTAGCAAACCTCGCTCTATCCTCAGATATTATTTCTTTTGTTTTAAACATTGAGTCATAATTCCATAAAAATACTTTAGAGATAGGAACCTCATTTGGAAGAATTTCTTTTCCATTTAAAGTAGGCAAACACAGATCGCCTCCGCCATTTAATTTTATCTCTGGAAAATTTTTTTTATTATACGCTATTACAATATTAGTTTTTAATGCATATCTATCTGGAGTAAAGAATTGATACTTTGGGAAAGCAACTGCAGGCTTGTCAAAATTATCTCCTAAAACTTTTCTTATATTCTCAAAATCTTTTTCATGAAAAAAATAATCAAGATCCATTCTTATAACCCAATCGCCGGTTGCTTTTTGGTAGCTTTCATTAAAAACTTTACCAATATAATCCCATGTAAACTCATATGGCCAGTCTTCACCACTTCTTACTACTTCATCTGCTAAATCTTCATAGCAAGTCAATGCCTCTCTCCAAGGGTCCATCCTTTCTTCAGGATTCGTATAACTTGTTGCGATAGAAAGTTTAAACATATAGTTTATAGCTTAAGATATTTTTTAAGGTCAAGATTAAATTTGTTTAGATTGTACTCTTCTCGGACTAATTTAATTGAATTAGACGAAATTGTATTAAGCAAAGATTGATTTTCATAAACTTCATTTATCTTATCAACCCACAAATCTAACTCGTTACCTTCAACAAAAATAATATTTTCAGAATCTTTGTATTTGTCATAATCCCAGAATCCAATTGTACGAGTGGTTAAAACAGTAGTTCCAACAGATGCTGCTTGTAGCCCAGCACTCTGACCTGATGAAACTAAAGTATTATTTATTGGCAATATTACCAAGCGTGAATTCTCATAAAAATTTTTAATCTCCGGATCGGATAAATAACTTGCATTCCAGTCTCCAAGTATGTTATTAACATTTTGGGATTTAATATCAGAATCTTTGATTACTTTTGTTATAAATGTAAAAGGTATATTTCGAAGGTTATTAGCAATTTCGATTACCAAATTAAAATCTCTATGTCCATTGCTACCAATAAAGAGAATCCCTTCTTTATCATGATTTTTTATTTCTTTTTTTGGTTTCCAAAAATCTAAATCAAGGCAAAATGGTTGGCAAATAAATTTGTCGTTGAATTTTGGATATTGCTTTTTAGCAAAATTAAATTCGCTTCTACTTGTAAAGATAATTATATCTACTGTATTTAAAAATAGAGTCATAACAATTTTTCTGAGTATCCTTACGATAAGGTAGCTTTTTTTCATTGCAAACAAACCAGAATTTATAACTATAAAATTTATATTCTTAAATAACTTAAATAACTTTATAAACGGAAAGCATGTCATCCCAATGCCGTGATTAGATGAGACTACATTTCTAGATCTATAAATTTCCAGTAAATTATTTTTTGTGAGAAGATTGGTCATGTAAAAGGTCAATTTTGTTCCTTTGGATAAAACAGTATCCAATAAACTAATTAAAAAAGAAATTATGTATGGCCTTTTTCTTCCAACTGTTTCAATTATGTTCATAGAATAATTCTCGTTTTTAAAATAAGGATATCCGTAAAAAAACTCTTTCCCAAAATCTTCATCAGAAGATAACTTAGCTTTTCTTCCAGCTCCAAATACGTAAGTTATATCAAATTTATATTTGCTGGACATAATCAAATAATAATAGTATTAAGATTAATATTTATTAGATAGTGTAATGGAAAAACAAACATTAATTATTGGATCAGAAGGCTTCTTAGGTAAGCATGTAAAAAACAAATTAAGTGCAAAGGGAAATGATTTTATTGAAATTAAGGGTAAAAAACATATAGACATTTCTGATAAAAATGAATTAGAAAATTACTTAAAAAGTCATAATATAGAATCAATTATCAACTGTGCTGCTTTTGTAGGTGGAATATCATTTGGCTATAAATATCAAGCAGATTTACTCCATAAAAATATGATTATGTCAGCAAATATCTATTCTGCAGCAGTTAATTGTGATGTAAATAGGATAATTAATCCTATTTCTAACTGTGCGTATCCAGGAAATCTAGAAACTTATGAAGAGAGTAATTTTTGGAATGGACCTCCGCATGAATCAGTTTTTAATTACGGAATGGCTAAGAGAACAACAGTTGGTTTAGGAAAAAGCTTCTTTGATCAATACAACGTAACAAGCATGAATGTAGTATTTTCAAATATGTATGGACCTGAGGATCATTTCGAAGAAGAAAGATCGCATGCTTTAGGAGCTCTAATAAAAAAAAATATATGATGCAAAAAAAGAAAACAGAAAAACTATTGAAATTTGGGGAACAGGAAAACCTATTAGAGAATGGCTGTACGTAGAAGATGGTGCAAATGCATTGATTAAATGTCTAAGTCTAGATCCGGGGTACTATTTTTTTAATGTAGGGGTAAATAAAGGGTATTCAGTTACAGAAATTGCTCAAACAATAGCTGATGAAATTAAATGGGACGGTGAATTTACTTATAATGTAGAAAAACCTGATGGTGTAATGAAAAAGACAGTTGATGGAACATTGGGTAGTAAAATTCTAGATTGGAAACCAGAGATTGAACTTAACCAAGGAATTAAAAAAACTGTAGAATGGTATTCAGAAAATAATGAATAAAGAAGTAATAGAAAAAATATATTCGGGAAAACTTCACCTAGCTTCCATAATAAGACCAGAGGTATCAGACAAAGGACTCACTTTCTTAACAGAAGATGAGAATTTTATTCAAGTTGGAATTTGGAATTACGAAAAAGACAAAAGACTCGAAACTCACTATCACAATACATTTCCAAGAGAGGCTACAAAAACCAACGAAACAGTTTATGTTGTAAGTGGGTGCATTAAATGTAACTTATACGAAGAATCAGGTGAATTTATATCTTCTCATATTGTAAACAAAGGTGAGATGATAGTTCAGTTTAATGGTGCTCACGAGTATTTTATTATTGAGGATGCAATAGTCATAGAAACAAAAAATGGACCGTATTTTGGACCTGATATAGACAGGACAAGAATTTGAAATATAACCAAGTTGAACCTTACATAGACCAAGAGGACGTTAAAAGTGTATCAAGCTATTTAAACTCTGGCGGATGGATAACAGAACACAGGATTACAAAAAAGCTTGAGGATAAAATAAAAAATTTTGTTGATAGAAAATATTGCTTATCTGTACCAAATGGAACAATAGCTATATACCTTAGCTTATTAGCAGCAGGAATAGGAAAAGGAAACAGGGTAGCAATACCAAACCTAACTATGATTGCTACAATAAATGCAGTAATTTGGGCAGGTGCTAAGCCAGTAATAGTTGATGTTGATGAAGATCTGTGTATGTCATATGATAAATTATTAACTAAAAAAAATATAGACGCGATTATTTTTGTGCCATTAAATGGAAGAACCGGAGATGGAAAAAAAATCTATAATTGGTCCAAAAATAACAATATAAAATTTATTGAAGATTCTGCTCATGCTCTTGGATCTTCGTATAAAAATTTAATGTGTGGTTCATTGGGTGATTTAAGTATTTTTTCATTTACACCGCATAAATTAATCACTATGGGACAGGGTGGGATGATACTTACTAACAATAAAAAATATTTTGATTACTTATCAGATTTAAAATATTTTAATAGGGTTAAAGATAAAAATGATTGGCATAAGGGTTTCGGTTTAAATTTCAAAATAACTGACTTACAATCTTCCTTAGGTCTATCACAGTTTAACAAAATAGAAAGGTTCATTAATAATAAAAAAACATTACTCAAAGTTTATGAAAAAACAATTAATAATCCGAATGTTTCTTTTATAGGATTCAAAGACAATGAACTGCCATGGTTTTATGATATTAAATTAAATACAATTAAAAATAAAAAAATGCTTGTTGATAGGCTTAACAGTAAAGGTATTGAAACAAGAGATTCCTATCCGGCTTTAAGTTTACAAAAATATTTAAGTAAATACAGAACTAGTGATCTGAAGTACTCAGAAAGTATTTTTAAAAAAATACTTTGGTTGCCGTCTTCAAACAATTTAACATCAAAAGATGTTTCTTACATTTCTTCTGTGGTAAATTCATTTACTTCTTAAAAAAATATTTTGAACAAATCTACAATTTGATTACTACTTATTAACAACCTTAATTACCCTGTAGGAAAACATATCAAATTCTTCAATTTTATTGCTATTAGGAGGGATGCAATTTTTATTTATCCAACAAAATTCAATATCTTGACCATCAATATTTTTTACTTGTTCTCCCCAATTATTTAAATTTTTTTCATACACAAGGTACATTGGTTCAATCTTTCTGAGTTCAAAATTTGATTTAACAGTTTTGTAATTATCAAATAAAGGAGTACTAAATACTGTTAAAAATACTAGCAATAAAAGCATTGATTTTTGCCTAAAAAATTTATCTAATTTTGGAAATCGTAAATCAGAAAAAAACAGTGAATAAGAGCAAATTATAAGTATAAAAATACCCGAACCAAATCTTATTGATGGAGCTGACAACATCCAAGCTATTAACAAAAATAATACATAGATAAAAATAAAAAAGTTTGTTCTATTGTTTTTTTTAGAAAATTTAAAGAAAATGTGAAGAAATATTATGATTAATAAAAAGCTTATTAATAAATTTTTTGAGATATAGTAATTTAAATATCTATCACTCCATTTAAAATACCAATCGAAAATAGATTCTGAGTTAATATTGTAAGCTTTATGAAAAAATCTTAATTCTTCATTTTGTGAAATAGCTAAGTATTTGTTTGACCATAATGATGGCATGCATGAAAAAGCTACTGGAAAAATCAAACAAGATGTAGTCAAGTAATTTTTAACAGACCACACTATTCCTAGAATTAATGGAAAAAGAAAAACTTTGAAATTTATTTTTTTCAAATTTTGAAAAACTATAATTGTAACTCCTACTAAAGATAAAAAGCCAAAAATTCTATATTGAATTGCAAAGGTTACTAAAAGTAATATAAATAGTAAGTTTTCATTTCTATATTTTTTTGGGCTTATTATTTGTTTAATGATAAAGAAATTAGAAAAGAAAAATAAAACAGCAAAAGCACCATCTTGTTTACCAATAGTATCTATATCAAAATATCCATTTTTTCCCCCTTCTATACCAAAATTATCCAAAACTCCATAAAGACAAACTGACAATGTAGTCAGTCTGTAATAAAAATTTTTTGAATTGTAAATTATCCATATAAAAAATAAATAAAAGGTTGATATAAATATTAGATTTACGAAATGAACAATAATAAAATTGTTGTTAAGCCAAAAGAAAGAGTTTACATACTCACTCATGGAAGAAAAACCATATCTAACGTGTAAATTAGCCATCCCAAGAACTATTTTTTCTGTCCTAATAAATTGTTGGTGACTTAAATGATATGATGCTGCATCTTGGTGAAATGTTATATTATTTGAACTAAGGCCAAGAATAAACAAAGTTGTAATACTCAATATATTGAATTTTTTATTCCAATCTCCTTTTTGAAATAAATTAAATACTAAAGGTACTGTTGAAATTATAACAACAATTATATTGAAACCTTTTGTAAAGAAATTAGCAATCATGACAATATTCCCAACAAAAAATAGATAAATTATGGGATAAAAGATATACAAAGGAACTTCAAAAAATTTGTACTCTAAAAATTTCTTTTTAAGCAGGAATTCAAAAATAATTACAATTCCTCTACCAATATAAAAACATAAAAAATAGAAGAATATAAAAAATAAAGAATTTATCATTTTGTTTTAATTTATTATTACAAATAAATTATAAATACATAAATGAATAAATATCTCTGATGTGCTTGTGTTAATTTTAAAAAAATATGTAAGATAATATTAAATTTTTAGGTAAACACACACTTCTGGATATAACTTAAATAAATTTCATATCCTCTAAGGTTTGTTGTTACTGATTCGACAAGTTCACAACTATATTTTTTATCCATGTCAGTAAAACCACATAAATCATATCTTGACATTGGCCTATGCAGATTTAATATAATGAATTCTTTATCAACTGGAAATTGACTAATACTTCCATAATTTAAAATCTTTACTTTGTTGTTTAAAAAGGGGTCAAAAGCATAAGTGGGTTCACAAATGTATACTTCTTCTGTATTAAGTTCTAATACTTTTTTTGATAATTCTTTTCCTGAAAAACCCAAATAATCTGTAGCCCAATCTCCACATCCACCTACTTCATCACAATATATTGAGATATTTTCTCGATTAGTAAACTCATTAAAGTAAACATACTTGTATGGCCCCAAACCTATCTGGGTGTAAAGCATGTAAAATATTATAAAAAGTACAGTGACATTTTTTAAAAGATTATTATTTACAAATGTTAAGACTTCTAATAAAACAATACTAAAAAAAGGCAGTAGAAAAATATACTGCCTTATGCCATCGTAAGATGCGGGTAAATATATTACAAAGGCAAGATTGATAAAATAAATATAAAAAAGTGAAATTTTAAAAATTTCACTTTTTTTTCGTGAAGAAAAGAAAATAATAGTTCCAATAATTAGTGATATGTGAAAAACTATAGGCAACCTGTAAAAAAACCAAGTAGATAAGTAGCTTGGTTCCATATCCATGGCAAAAATAAAATCACCATTTGTTAAGGTAGAACCTGTCCATTCTAAAAAAAATTGTGTTTTAATAACCTCAGTAAGAAAGAGTTTTGGTTTTTGCCAAGAAGATGGTGAACCTAAAAAAAATAAAATAAAAGATCCTACATATAAATAGAAATAATTAAATATATAGTTAAATTTTTCTTTTGATGATCCAAGTAAATATAAAGACACTAACCCAATAAAAACTATTCCATTAAGCCTGACCAAAAGCACCGAGCTGATAAATAGCATTATAAATAATTTTTCTTTTATAGATGCATTTTTAATTCCACCTCTTTTCTTTTCAATAACAACAAGATACAGAGTTGCTAAAAACAGTTGTAGTGAGAAAGGAATATCTTTAATGTTGAACAATGCTTGACCGTTAAAAGATGGAATCATTATAAGGAAAAGAATTACAAGTAAAGAGTCTCTTTTATTATAAAAATTATTGAGGAGAAGGTATGCCAAGAATAAAATGATCACTACATATATATTGATTGTGTTGTATCTGACAATATAATTAAACTCTTCAATATTGTTTATATCTACATTTGGATTATTTTGAAGCAAATTTGAAAAAAAGTTTAAAACAAACTGATTGTTTGAAAATATAAAAACCGGAATAGCAACAATGTATCCATAAAATTCGTAATTAAATGCATTGAACTCTGATAAAAAAGGATTGTTAGGGTCTTGAAAGAACAGAATAGTCTTATCAATAATTCTTTCTGAAGTGCTTATGTGACCCAAGTCATCAAAAACAGTTCCGCCAAAAATTACTGAATTATATTGATGATATAAAAAAATAACCATCAAAAATAGCATTAAAATATCTTCTTTTTGTATTTTTTTAGTATTCATTATCGCAAAATATTTTTCAATTTTTTATAAACTTTATCAGGAAAAATAGCTTTAATAAATAGAAACAAATAATGCCTAGTAGTTTTCTTTAAAGAATTTAATTTAGAATTTATTGTCAGAAAAAATTGATAGATTTTAATAAATATCATATTAAGTGATGAAACATTGCAAACAATTAATTGATCTATTTTCCCAAAGCTAAGAGAATTATTGTAGTTATATAAAATCTTCCAGTCT
>PAGZ01000017.1 GCA_002704625.1 Candidatus Pelagibacter sp. | reverse complement strand
TTGGTGCTATTCCTGCACACTTAGTTGCTGGAGTATGGGGTACATTAGCAGTTCCATTTACAAATACAGAAGTAGGTTTTGGTTCACAATTCCTCGGAACAATTTCAGTAGTAATCTTTGTTTTCGTAGTGTCATACATTGTATGGTCAATTATGAAAGCAACTATTGGAATTAGAATTAGTAAAGAGGCTGAAAAGCTTGGTACTGATAAATCCGAAGTTGGTGTAATCGCTTACGGAATAAGAGATTAAATTATTCTCCCTCCCTTGTTTAGGAGATAAATTAAGGCCCGGTTTTTTATTCCGGGCCTTATTTTTAAAAAGATTACCTTCCCTATAAACAATTGATGGTAATATCTAGGCTCGAGAAATCGGGCCTTTTTATTTTGTTTGTTTTATGAAATCAAGAACTTCTTGCGCATGTCCTTTTACTCTTACATTAAACCATGTTTTTAAAATTTTTCCTTTACTAATAACAATAGTAGATCTTATTGTGCCCATAAATTTTTTACCCATAAAAGATTTTTTTCCCCAAACTCCATATTTTTTTTGAGTAATTAATTTTTCATCACACAAAAGATGAAAAGGAACTTTATACTTTCTTTTAAATCCCAAGTGACTCTTGATATTATCCTTTGAAATTCCAACAACTTCATAATTAAGATTTTTAAATTTTTTATAAAGTTTTGAAAAGTCTTGTGTTTCTAAAGTACAACCAGGAGTATTATCTTTTGGATAAAAATAAATTATCAATCCTTTTTTTTCATAAGAAGATTTAAAAGTTCGTAAGTTTGTTGAATACAATTCAAAAGTGGGTGCTTTATTATTTATTTTAGGCCTCATTATCTTCCCATAACTTTTTCCAATTCACATGTGGAGATAGTCCATATATTGAATTTATATTTGTAAAATGAACAGCAAGAGACGGGATAGGAGATATGCATAATTCTTTTTGATAAATTCTATGTAATGGTTTTTCAAATGGATAGTGTTCAAATTTACACATACTAATTAGTTCGTCTGTATATTTTTCAATTATTTCCTTACTTGTTAAAAAGGTACATAATGTTTGATCAATTTTACGCCAATGTCTTTTTTCTCCTAAAAAAATTTTTGTATTATCAGTTCCTGTATAAAGATATGGATAATCTGAAGGACAAATTATAAGTTCTTGATTCGTAAGAGAGGCAATTTTTTCGTAAGTATATAATATTTCAGAAATACTTTCCTTTTCATGTATATAATCATCTTCTACAAAATAAATTAAATCCTCACTTATTTTTTTGGAAAGAATAATTGATTGATGAATATTTGACATATTAGATTTTTGATTTGGTGAAACAGCCTTATTTTCTTCATTAATATTTTTTATTTGATTTTCAAATTCTTCTAATCTTAATTTTTGAAACTCAAAATTAATATTTGAATCTTTCAGTATTTCTTTTAATACATTTATTTGTCCATCTGTTGATCCGTGATCAATTATAAAAATTTTAAATTTTATGTTTTTGAATATATCTTTAGCAATATTTACACTTTTAATTATTGATATTAAACAACGTCTTGTGTATTCGTCCTTATTTTGTTCAAACATTCTTTTTTTTGATTGCGTCAACATATTAACGGACATACATGTTCTTAATATAATATCTAAAGATTTAATCGGCCTTGTTATTTCAGTTTTTCCTAATGGCAGAGTAATCGATCTCTTACCCGGCACACTTATACTTTCATTAATTGATTTCTCAGATGTCGGAATGCTAAAATTACTTTGATCTATTATCTCAAAGCCAAATATTCTACATATTTTAATGAAAATTTTTCTCACAGGATTTTTTTTGTTAGATTTTATTTCTCTCATTTTATTTGTTTAATTTCCTCTATTGCATATTCGATCCTATCTTGTCCCCAAAAATTTTTTCCATTAGCGATAAAAGTTGGTGCTCCAAATATTCCTTTTTTAAGAGCGTCGTCAGTAAGCTTTCTTAATTTATCTTTAATTTTTTGATTTGAAATTTTTTCAATAAATTTTTCTGGATTTAAGTCCATATTTTTTAATACTTTATTGATTACAATTTCATCATTCATATTTAGCCCATCTTTCCAAATGGCATTAAAAACTTTCTCAATAAAAATTTTTTCAAAATTTTCTTTCTCAGCAACTAGAACACCGCGCATAAAATTCACAGTTTTAATTGGAAAATATGTATTAAAAATAAATTTAATATTTTTCTTTTCAGAAACTAATTTTGTGTCTTCTTTCATATATTTTGATTTTAAATTTATAAATGCGGCAGGTGTTATACCAGCCGAGTTATGTAAACCGCCCAAAAGAACGGGCATATATTTTATTTTAAAAGAATTTTTTTTTTCCAAGTGCTTTAGTTGTTTGTAACCAATATATGCATAAGGACTACTAAAATCGAAATAAAATTCTATTAATTTAGTCATAATAATTAATTTTTTTTGAATAAAAAATTCTAATTAACCAGTAAAAAACTAATCCTATCGGTCCGGTAAAATAAGTTGTTATCAATGCTAATATAATTAAAAATTTTGATACAAGATAATTCTTAGCATCTGAAGCTATCCAGTTTCCAACAAATAAATTTATTGATAAGAAGTGAAGCCAAAATATTAGAAGAAATGCTTCATTTGAAAATAAAGCATAAAGTTCATTAATACCCAAGTAGAGATTAAAAATCTCAAAAATATTTTCGGTTATATATATTTGATAAATTATGAAAATATAAGCTGTGGATAATAAAAGAGGAATTATAACTGATTTAACAAAAAACTTTGTGATTATGTGGTTAGGCGTGACAATGAGTAAAAGCCAACACGGGATCACCCCAATATTTGCTATATAGTAAATATTTTCATAAGTTAAAAAAGTTAAAAGATTATTGATCATAAAAACTTGTATAATATAAAAGCAATGGATCCAATATCCAATAAAAAAGAATTTGAAGATTTAACAACTAATTTAAGGGATTTAGCTTATACATATATTGAAAAATACAATCCTTCAAAACAACAAATAAAAACATATCTATTAAAAAAATATTTAAAAAAGTTTCAAGGATCAAAAGTAAAAAAAGAAATAACGGAAATAATTGATAAAATTGTCATGAATCTTGAAAAAAACAATCTTTTAAATGATAGCCTTTATTCTGATTCAAAAGCAAAAATTCTTTTTAAAAGAGGCTACTCATTGAATAAAATTAGTAATTCATTAAAAAGCAAAGGTATCGAAAAAGAAAACATAAAAAACAGTATTGAAAAGATTAAAAGTCAAAAATCAGATCCAGATTTTACTTCTGCAATGAAGATATGTAAAAAACGAAGAATCGGACCGATGAGACCTGACGGTAACAGAGCGCTTTTTTATAAAAAAGATATGGGAATTTTAGCTAGGTCAGGATTTAGTTATGATGTTTCAAAAAAGATTTTATCTATGACTCAAAAAGAATTTTTGCAACTTATTAAACTTACTTAGTCTTTTTTTTTTCATTTAATTTTAAATAGTAATCTATTCGTTTTTTTAAGGTATTTTTAACAAAAATAAAAAGAACAACCCCAAATAATGTAACAGACAAAACTATTATTAAAATTGTTTTAAGCATCTAAAATTTTATTTCGTAGAATCTTTAAACTTAAATTTTTATAGTCATTTTTACCATATATAAAAGGTTTATTTTCTAATGTTGTTATTATTGCTCCAGCACCTTCTGCAACTGCATGACCTGCTGCATAATCCCATTCATAAGCTCTTTCCTTAGCTGCATAAAAATCAAATTCACCAGTGGCAATTACGCAAAACTTATAAGAACTGTGCATTGGAGTAAAAGAATTTATTTTATATTTTTGAAAAATTTCTAAAATTTGTTCACTGGGTTGTGTACTTCCGCTTACTGCAAAAATTTTGCCTTTTGGGGTTTTTTTCTTACAATCAAGTTTTATTTTATTATTATTTTCAATCATATAAGAATTGTTTTTTCCATATGCATAAAATAATCTTTTTTTTCTTGGCGCATCAAGAAGACCAATTGTCGGAATTTTATTCAAAATAAGAGCTGCATTAATAGTATATTCATCCTTTCCGACAATATATTCTCTAGTTCCATCAATAGGATCAATTAACCAGAATGTACTTAGATTATTCTTCTTTTTTAGATCTACTGTTTCTTCTGAAATAATTGGAATGTTTGGTGTTAAAGTTTGAATTTTATCTGTTAATATTTTATTAACTTCTAAGTCACCATTCGTTACAGGTGAATTATCAGGTTTAATAATTTTTTTTAAACCTTTATTATAGAGTTCAATAGATTTTTTTCCTGCATCAAAAGTTGTTTCTATAAGCCCCTCAGCTATTTCTTGTAATTCTTTATTGTTCATTATTAATTTTTTCTAAATTAACATTTTCGAGGTTAATAACTTGTTTACCAACATTTTGAAAATTAATTGTTGCTTTATTTTTTATAATTGACTGAACTTGGCCAATACCCCAGCTTTTTTGGGTAGGATTTACAACAAAATTACCTGGTTCTAGATCATATTGCATAATGGAAAGTTTTATTTTTTTATAATATATAACAGTTTATGATTAACTCACTAGGTATAAAAAAAGCCCCAAAAGATACTAAAATAGTTGTTGCTATGTCTGGAGGCGTAGATTCCTCAGTTGTCGCTGGTTTGATGAAAGAAGAAGGTTATAATGTTACGGGTATTACACTGAAATTATATGACGACACAAAGACACCGGCAAAAGGGAGACAATGTTGCGCAGGACGTGATATCATTGATGCTAAGAGAGTAACGGAAACTTTGAATATTGAACATAAAATATTATATTATCAAAAAAAATTTAAATCTGAAGTTATTGACTCTTTCATTGATAGTTATGTTGGTGGCGAAACCCCTATACCATGTGTTCAATGTAATCAAACTGTTAAATTTCGTGATCTTTTTAAATTCTCAAAAGATTTAAACGCTGATGCTTTAGTAACTGGTCATTATGTTGTAAGACACGAACAAAACGGAGAAGGTTCAATGTATCGAGCAGAAGATAAAGATCGTGATCAAAGTTATTTTTTGTTCAGCACTACCCAAAAACAATTAGATTATTTAAGGTTTCCTCTGGGTAAAATAAACAAAGAAGAAACAAGAAAAATAGCTTCAAAATTAAATCTTAATGTTGCGGATAAACCAGATAGCCAAGACATATGTTTTGTGCCTAATGGAGATTATGCTTCTGTAATTGAGAAATATAGACCTCAATCCTTTAAACAAGGAAACATAATTGATTTAAAGGGTAAAAAAATTGGTGAACATAATGGAATAATTAACTTTACAATAGGTCAAAGAAAAGGAATAAAAATCTCAAGCAGAGAACCTCTCTATGTAATTGATATTAAAGCAAAAAATAACACGATAGTTGTTGGTTCCCAAGATAACCTGAATATAAACAAATTATATTTAAGAGATGTAAATCTTCTATCTAATTTTAAAAATTTTGAAAAAAATATTTTCATTAAAGTCAGATCAACTGGAAAATTAATAAACTCAAAAGTTAAAGTAGAAAATGATTTGGCTACAGTAGATATTCTTCAAGATGAAAAAGGAATTTCCCCAGGACAAGCTTGTGTATTTTATTCAAAAGATAATCTTGGCGAAAGGCTATTAGGTGGTGGCTGGATTCACAAAACTTCAAATAAAAATTTATCCACATAATTAACAGACCGTTAAAAAAAACAACCAAAAAGTGATGTCTAATTTATCTCTAATATGATTTAATAAATTTAATTGAGAGGCAACTCTCAACTGGCCATTTGGGGAAAAACCGAGAGGTTCAAGCTTAAAGGGCAGAAAGTCTTACAGAGTAGCGCTAAAATTGTAAGGCGGGAGGTTCGGCGGTAGCGCCTAAAACGACGAGCCAAAACTTAAGTCTGCGCACCGAAAGGTGTGTAGACTGTGGTTTTAAGATTTCTTCCAGAATAAATAAGTTAATAAATAGAATAATATCACGCCTACAAAATAGTTCCATTCTAGCGCATGCTTTAAGTGAACATTACCTTGAGTAACTACCATTGGGAAACTTACTATTGCGACTACAACTAAAATTGTAACTAAAATTATTTTTAATGTAAGTACATAATTATTTATATCACTCAAAATTGTGTTTTTAATTTTAAAGAATCTATAAACTAATAGTGACTGAGCAACTATTTCAAAGATTATAAAACCAAGCAAAACAAATCTTCTAAAAAATTTGTAAATATCATAATCAAATTTTACTCCTAACAAAATGGAATGAATGATAAGAAAAATTGCAGACAATATACCAAAAGTTTTAAAAGTATTATTCTTGTTAACAGAGCTTTGATAATTATTTATTAAATTGTTAGTTTTAATCCAGTATATTATCAACAATAACGAGGCTAATATCATTGAAGGTTTGAATATTAAATATGTTGGATAAGTTCGAGCTGTCCTACTAATGGAAACTCCACCGTCAATATAAGGAAAAGTTTTTCCCGAACGTCCGATTTGATCAACACTAAATATTGTATTGTCGAAGATTTGGTAATTTACGGAGATAAACAAACATAGATTGACAGCTATAAAAGGAATTATAAATATCCATAAACTCAACTTTTTAATTTGAGTTCTTAGTTCCATTTTAAGACGATCTATCTTTTTTTATTTCTTTTTCTAGCTCTTCTTTTTTTTGAGCCAATTTTACGTCTGCCTCTATGTTTTTTTGGGTATCCCATAATTAGATTCTAATATCATTTAAGATAAAAACTATCAACGAAATATTTATTTTAATAAAATTTCTCTTTGGCTAACCAGTTAGTGTCAAATTCAGAGCTAATAAATTTTTCATGGGATAGTATTTTTTTGTGCAGATCAATTGTAGTCGTAACCCCTTCTAACACAAACTCGTTTAAAGATCTCATAGTTCTTTGTATTGCCTCTGTTCTATTTCTTCCTTTACATATCAATTTACAAATCAGACTGTCATAATATGGAGTGATTTTGCATCCTTGGAAAATTGATCCATCCACTCTTGTTCTGAAACCTGATGGTTGATGACATACTGAGATTATTCCTGGACTTGGTTGGAAGTTTTTTGATGGATCTTCAGCATTAATTCTGCATTCTATCGTGTGTCCTCTTGCACTAACATCATTTTGTTTCAATGCTGTCTCACCAGAATAAGCCACATATATTTGCTCTTTAACAATATCAATTCCTGTCTGGACTTCAGTTACAGGATGTTCGACCTGTATTCTAGTATTCATCTCTAAAAAATAAAATTTTCCATTCTCATATATATATTCAACTGTACCAGCTCCTTCGTAACTTAGAGCCTCAACCATTTTGACTGTTTTATTTAATAAATCTGATCTAGTTTCTTCATCTAATATAGGGCTAGGGGTTTCTTCTATTAGTTTTTGATGTTTTCTTTGAACGGAACAATCTCTCTCATTTAAGTGAACTGTTCTGTTTTTACCTGACATAATTTGAACCTCAATGTGCCTTGGATTTTTAAAATATTTTTCAATATACACTTCTTCATTTCCAAAATATTTTTTTGCCTCTAGTCGAGCTAATGAAAATAATTCAGCTAATTTATTCTCACTCTCAACAATTTTCATTCCTTTACCTCCTCCACCACCAGAAGCTTTTATCAAAACAGGGTAACCAATTTTTTTACAAATCAATTTTGCCTCATCTGCATTTTTTACTCCACCCTCAGATCCCTCAATTACTGGCAAACCGTTTTGCTTAGCTATTTTTTTGGCTTGAATTTTATCTCCCATTTTTTTTATAATTTCGGCTTTAGGTCCAATAAACTTAATTCCATGTTTTTGAATCATATCTGCGAACTTGTAATTTTCTGATAAAAAACCATAGCCAGGATGAACAGCTTCAGCTCCAGTAACATCTATGGCTGATATAATTGCAGGAATATTAAGATAACTATTTTGCGGCTGATGAGAACCTATACAAACACTTTCATCAGCCAAACGAACATGCATTGACTCAGAGTCCACGTCGGAATGAACAGCGACCGTTCCTATACCCCATTCTTTGCAGGCTCTTATTACTCTGACTGCAATTTCCCCCCTATTTGCGATTAAAACTTTTTTAAACATTGATTATTTTAAAAGAACTAAAGTTTGACCAAACTCCACTGCTTGACCATCTTGGACTAAAATTTTTTTAACTTCACCATCTGAAGTAGAAGGAACATGATTCATTGTTTTCATAGCTTCAACAATCATTATGGTTTGACCTTTTTTAACTTTTTGTCCAACTTCAATAAATTTTTTTCCACCAGGTTCTGGCGCTAAATAGGCTGTTCCTATAATTGGTGAAGTAATTTTTGTCCCACTTTCTTCCTCTTTGGTTTTTGTTAAACCTGGTTTGTGAGCAGTAACAGGGCTAATGGAAGTTAAATTTTTTGCAACTTTTATTTTTCTGTTACCATCTTGATACTCAATTTCTGATAAACCAAATTCCTCAAGATATTCTTTTAATTCTTTAATTAGTTTCTTATCAATTTTCATTGGTTATAATTTTCTTTATTCCATCTAGTGCCATAATGTATCCATCTACACCTAAACCACAAATTATCCCATCAGCTGCTTTACTAATTAAAGACTTATGCCTGAAATCTTCTCTTTTGTAAATATTTGTTATATGTAATTCTATAGTTGGTTTCTTAACAGCAAGAAGAGCATCAAGTATTGCTACAGATGTGTGTGTGTATCCCCCAGCATTTATAATGATACCCTTATGTTTGTCTTTTGTATTTTGAATAAGATTGACTATTTCACCTTCAACATTTGATTGTTTAAAGTCAACTTCTAGGCCAATTTTTTTGGAGTAGCTTTCACAATTTTTTTCTATATCTGCAAGAGTGGAGTTGCCATATTTTTCTTTCTCTCTAGTTCCTAGTAAGTTTAAATTAGGCCCATTTATAACAAGGATTTTTTGAATCATTTTGGTATAATAAAAATCAAAAATATCTCAATTATGGCAAAAATACAATTAAATGGAAAAAAAATAAGCATCCATACTAATTTTAGTGTTAGAGATCTTATTAAAAAATATAAATTAAAGGAAAAAAAGATAGCTATAGAGCTTAACGGCGTAATTTTACCTAAGCAAAATTATACAAAGAAGAAATTAAAAAATAATGATAAAATCGAAATTGTACAGTTTATAGGTGGTGGTTAAATGAAAAAGGACCATCTAATAATTGCTAAGCAAACTTTAAAGTCACGTTTAATAGTAGGCACTGGAAAATATAAAAATTTTAAACAAACAGCCGAAGCTGTTAAAGCCTCAGGTGCTGACATGGTAACCGTTGCGGTTAGAAGGGTAAATATTTTAGATAAGAAGAAACCTGTATTAATGGATTATCTAAACCCAAAAAAAATTATTTATTTGCCAAATACAGCAGGATGTTTTAATTCCAAAGATGCTTTAAGGACACTCAGATTAGCAAGAGAAATGGGAGGTTGGAAATTAGTAAAGTTGGAAGTTCTTGGCGACAAAAAGACTTTATACCCAAACATGATAGAAACTTTAAAATCAACTGCAGTACTTGTTAAAGAAGGTTTTAAAGTTATGGTATATTGTTCTGACGACCCAATAATTGCAAAAAAATTAGAAGATCTAGGTGCTTCAGCTATAATGCCCTTAGCTTCACCAATCGGTTCCGGAAGAGGAATAAAAAATAAATTAAACTTGTCAATAATAATAAAAAATACCAAGGTACCTGTTATAGTAGATGCCGGTATTGGAACAGCATCAGATGCCTCAATTGCAATGGAATTAGGATGTGATGGAGTTTTAATAAATACGGCAATAGCAAAAGCACAAAATCCTATTATGATGGCAGAGTCCATGAAGCATGCTGTAATTGCTGGAAGAAAATCTTTTTTGGCAGGAAGAATTAAAACTCAAAATTATGGATCAGCAAGTTCTTCATTTAAAGGACTAATTTGATTTAACTTTTTTTCTTCTAACCCAAAGAGTTTTTCCTAACCCTTTAACGACTTTTTTTTTATTTTTTTGTGAACTTTGTGATAAATTTTCTTGATAAGAATTTTTCTTATTATTGTATTTTCTATTATTTTCTCCATTAATTTTTTTCAAATTTTCAATTTGATTTATTATTTTTTTATTTTTATTAAATAAATGTATTTTATACTCTGGAATAATTAAATTATTATCTGAAATAATATTTATTTTGAATTTATATTTTTTTTCAAAAAATGAAATTTCGTTTCCAAAGAAGGATTTGAGATAAATATTTATTTTTTCAGGAACATATGCAGATATAATTTTAGTTTTATTTGAAAAAGCTAGCATTTCAATTTTTTTAATTATTTTTTGCGCATAAGACTCCATTGATAGATTTGTTTCCCATTTTACAGAACTTTCTCTTAATCTTTGACGGGTCATCTCTAAAAGACCAAAATTACTAATCCTGCCTACCTGAATTCTTGCTCTATCAAGTCTTAATCTTTCTTTCATTTTTCTTTCAACCATTTTTTTATTATGAAAATTAATCATATCTATAAAATCTATTACGATTAACCCAGAAAGATCTCTTATTTTAATTTGTCTTGAAATTTCTTCAGCTGCTTCCAGATTAGTATTTAAAGCAGTTTTTTCAATGTTCATTTGTTTTGTAGATTGCCCAGAATTAACATCTATTGCAACCAATGCTTCTGTAGGATTGATCACAAGATAACCTCCTGATTTTAACTTTACCAAGGGTTCAAAAATTTTATTTAAATCTTTTTCAATCCCAACACTATGAAATAAAGGTATTTTTCCTCTATATTTTTTTACATATTTTGAATTTTTTGGCATTAACTCTTTCATAAAGGATTTTGCTTTTTGATACCCTTCGTTACCTTCTACATGTATATATTTAGTATCATTATCATAAATATCTCTTATAGACCTCTTAATGACATCTCCTTCCTCATGAATTAATACCGGTGCAGTTGAACTTATTGCATTGTTTTTTATTTTTTCCCAAAGAGTTATAGTATTTTTTAAATCATTATCAATTTCGTTTCTGGTTTTTCTTGCTCCAGCCGTTCTTACTATTAAACCCATGTTCGAGGGTATGTCGATATTTTTTAATATTTCTCTGACTTTACTTCTTTCCTCATAATTAAAAATTTTTCTTGAAATACCACCTCCCTTTGCAGTATTTGGCATTAGCACTATGTATTTACCAGCTAGGGAAACAAATGTTGTTAAAGCAGCACCTTTTTGTCCACGTTCTTCTTTCATAACCTGTATCAACATTACTTGACCAGGTCGTACAACTTCCTGAATTCTATATTTTCTTATTCCATATCTATTTTTTAATTTTTCTCTAATTTTTTCTGTTTGGTTTGATTCTTGCGATTTTAATTCATTTGTATTTTCAGCGTTATTATTTGTAGGAACTTGATTATTATCAACTTCTTCATTGTTGTTCCCATCTGTATTCTCATTTTTTTCTTTTAAATCTTCTCTTATTTTTTCTTCTGCTTTTTTTAGTTCTTCTTTATCTTCTGTTGGTATTTGGTAATAATCAGATTGAATATCATTAAAAGCTAAAAAACCATGTCTTTCTCTTCCAAAATCTACGAAAGCGGCTTGTAAAGAGGGTTCAACTCTACTAACTTTTCCTAAATAGATATTACTTTTTAAACTTAGATTGTTGCTATTTTCAGATTCGTACTCTTCAATATTTGACTCTGATTTAAGTACAATTCTTGTTTCTTCTGGATGCGATGCATCAATGTATAAATTCTTTTGCATGTATAATAAAACCTTTTCATAAATTTTGTATTATTGTTTAATTTTTTTATTTTAAATTTCATAAGTAATTTCTATTATACATTTTTTTTACTATTATTAAACGCCAATTTTATAAGTTTATATTTGCCTTAAGATAGCCTAAATATGGGAGTTTATTGGAATCAAGGATAAAAATGAAAAGATTTTATAACGTAATTTTTAAATTTTTAGTTATTAGTTTTTTAGCATTATTTTTTTTAATTTTTTCGGCATTTTGGTATTTCTCACACGATTTGCCAGATTTTAAAAAACTATCTGCCTATGAACCTTCGGTTTTAAGTAGAGTATACGATGATAACGGACAGTTGATAGCTGAGTTTTCATTAAAAAAAAGACTTTTTATACCAATTGGATCAATCCCAGATAAAGTTATTAATTCTTTTCTTTCGGCAGAAGATAAAAATTTTTTTAACCATCCCGGAATAGATGCACGTGGTGTAACAAGAGCCGTTATAAGAAATATTAAAAATATAATTTCGAATAAAAGACTGGAGGGAGCGTCTACAATAACTCAACAAGTTGCTAAAAATTTTTTGCTAACTAATGAGGTATCTCTTAAAAGAAAGATAAAAGAGGCAATATTAGCTTTTAGAATAGAAAAAGCCTACACAAAAAATAGAATTTTAGAATTATATTTGAACGAAATCTACCTTGGACAGGGCACGTATGGTGTTGCTTCTGCTAGTCTTGAATATTTTGATAAATCAGTAAAAGAGTTAAATTATAAAGAGGCTGCTTTGTTAGCAGCTTTACCAAAAGCTCCAAGCAAGTATAACCCTTACAAGTCACCCTCTTTAGCAAAATCAAGAAGAAATTTAGTTTTAAACAATTTGAGAGAAAATGGATATATATCAAGCAAAGAGTTTAAGATATTTTCTGAGCAAAAAATTAACCTTAAACAAAGAAAAATATCTTTAATTAAAGAAGCAAAGTCATATACAGAAGAAGTCAGAAGGATTGTAAAAACAGACTACGGTTTTAAAAAATTATACTCTGAGGGTTTATCAATAAGTACACCGCTAAATGGCAAATATCAAATTGCTGCTCTTGAGGCTTTAAGATTTGGTATAGAGTCTTATGACAAACGTCATGGATGGAGAGGTCCAATTGGCAATACAATTAATGATAGCAATTGGCAAGAGTCTATAAAAAAAATTCAAATAGACGAAACTTTAAAATGGGAGATAGCCGAAGTTTTACAAATCGATAAATACGAAACAAAGATTAGAATTATTTCTAAAGAGAAAAATCAAAAAATTTTATTTAAAAATCTTAATTGGACTAGAGCAAAAAACTTTGAAGATTTATTCGAGACCGGTGATTTAATTTTTGTTAAAAAAAGTAAAAAAGGAATTTGGTCGTTAAAACAACTACCACTCGTTAACGGAAGTATTGTTGTTATGGATCCACATGATGGAAAAGTCAAAGCACTAGTAGGAGGTTATAGTTTTGTATCTAGTGAGTTCAATAGAGCTACCCAAGCCAAAAGACAACCTGGTTCAGCTTTTAAACCCATAGTATACTCAGCAGCTCTTGAAAATGGTTTTTTACCTAACTCAGTTGTTCTAGATGCACCTTTTGTAAGCGAACAAGGTAAAGGTTTAAAAAATTGGAAACCAGAAAATTATGGTAAAAAGTTTTATGGCCCATCAACATTAAGAATAGGTATTGAAAAGTCCAGGAATTTAATGACTGTTAGGGTAGCACAGAATGTTGGTTTTAAAAAAATATCAGATATTTCAAAAGCTTTAGATATTTACGACAATGTACCTGAGCTATTATCAGTTTCATTAGGATCTAACGAAACCACACTTTTAAAATTAACCAATGCTTATTGCACCTTTATAAATGGCGGAAAAAAAATCAATCCAATATTAATAAACAGAATTCAAGACAGAAGGGGAAAAACAATTTTTAATTCTGAAAATAAAAAATGTGTTGGCTGCGATAAGGTAGGAGAAATTGAAGATAAGATGTTTGTTCCAAAAATTGTTAATAATCATAAACAAGTTATAACCAAAGAAACAGCGTACCAAATTACAAATATGTTAGAAGGTGCAGTGCTTAGAGGAACAGGAAAGAAGTTAAAAAAACTTAATCTTCCGATAGCCGGCAAAACAGGAACAACAAATGACAATTTTGATGCATGGTTTATTGGATCCACATCTAATTTAACGATCGGAGTTTATGTAGGTTTTGACAATCCAAAATCTTTAGGAAAATACGAAACAGGCTCTAAAGCTGCTTTGCCTATATTTAAAAAATTTGTTGAAACAGCTATTTACAAAGAAGAAATGAAAAACTTTCAAGCACCGGAAACAATAAATTTTTTTCCAATAAATTATAATACAGGTGAAAATACTAGTTTTAATGACCCAAAATCAATTATAGAAGCATTTAAAGAAAATAACACGGACGAAATTAAATTAAAAAATTTAAATTTAGGAAAAAAACATGATAAATATAACGTGTTTAGGCGATTCTATTAATGAACGAATTTGAAAAAAATATAAAATTATCCGAAAAGTCCCTTTCAAATATAAGGGGGTATCTTTGATGGAAAAAATGTTAAGGCAAGAATATCATCTTTAAACAAAGAAATTTTAAAAGAAGATTTTTGGAAGAATAATAATAAATCAAAAGAAGTTCTCAAAGAAAAAAATTTTTTAGAAAATATTTTTAATTTTTATAACACCACAAAAAAGGAAATTGATAATTTAAAAGAGTTAAATCAATTAGCTTTAGAAGAAGGCGAAGAAGCTACATCTTTAGACTGCTATAAAAAAATATCTCTATTATTAATTGAGATTAAACACTTTGAAATAAAATGCTTCTTATCCGATGAAAATGATAGATTAGATATATATCTAGAAATACACGCTGGAGCCGGTGGAACAGAAAGCCAAGATTGGGCCGATATGCTTAGAAGAATGTATCTAAAATGGTTTGATAAAAAAAATTTTAAATATCAAATGATTAGTGAGCATAAAGGTGAGGAGGCAGGTATAAAATCCTCAACTTTAAAAATATCCGGTGAAAATCTTTATGGATTAATGAAAAAAGAATCTGGCGTTCATAGGTTAGTAAGAATTTCCCCATTCGATTCAGGCGCTAGACGTCATACGAGTTTTGCAAGTGTATGGATATATCCTTGTGTCGATGATAATATTGACATCGTAATTGACGAGAAAGATCTAAGAATAGATACTTACAGATCAAGCGGTGCCGGAGGACAACATGTTAATACTACAGATAGTGCAGTAAGAATTACCCATCTTCCAACTAAAATTGTTGTTCAATGTCAAAATGAGAGATCACAACACAAAAACAAAGAGACCTGTTTCAAAATGCTTAAGGCGAGACTTTACGAGAATGAAATTCAGAAAAGGGAGGATCAAAGTAAAAAAGAATTAAACGCGAAAACAGATATTGGCTGGGGTTATCAAATAAGATCTTATGTTTTGCAACCATATAGACTTGTTAAAGATCTTAGATTCAATATTCAAGATACAAACCCCGACTCTGTACTCAATGGGGATATAGATAAATTTATTGAAGGATCGATTTTTAGATCAAATAAATAATGAAAAAAACAATTTTATCTACAGTTTTATTTATTTTTTTTCTATTGTTTATTGCAACTTCTTTCCTTACGTTTTTTGGATATGAAACAGATAAATTTAATCAAGTTATAAAATCTGAAATAAAAAAAAATAATAAAAATATTGATTTAAATTTTGAAAAAATATCAATTTTGTTAGATTTAAAAAAACTCATATTATTTGTAAAGTTTATAAATCCTACTATTGATTATCATGAAGTTTCTTTTCCATTAAGATCTTTAAGAACAGATATTGACTTAGAATTTTTAATAAAAAAAAAGATTGTTATTAAAAAGGTAATTTTATCTACTAAATATCTAGAATTTAATAAAATTAAATATTTGCCTGATAAGATAGGAATAAATCGCGAGAATTTAAAAAATATAAAAAGTGCTAGATTTCAAATAAAAGATTTAATTTTAGAATTCAATGAAGATTTTAAATTAAAACAGAACTTAAGTGTAGGCGGAGATATTAATTCCGCGGTTATCAAACTAACAGATGAATATGAAGTTAAAAATTTAAAGGCAAATTTCTTGTTTGAAAAGAATTCATTTAAATTGAACAAGATGTCGTGGAATTTAAGCGAAACACTAAAGACAGAGAAGGAATTCTTTAATGGGGATATGTCAATCATAGAAACTAGAAAAAATTATAATATAGATTTAAACTTTCAAACACAAAATTCACAAAATTTTCCAAAAATATCTCCAATAAATTATAGTCTCGTAAAAAATAATGATATTAAAGTTAAAACTAAGTTTTCAATTAATAAAAATAAAAAAATATTATTCAAAAGTATTTTGATCGAAGATAAAAATAATACATTTCAACTTAAAAATTTAAATTTTGATAAAAAATTCAATTTAATTAACTTTGGCGATGTTAAGGTTAAAACATCAATGGATGATAAAGTTAATAATGAATTTTTAATTACAAATACAGATAAAATTAGAATAAAAGGCAATATTTTTGATGCAAAAATGATTATAAAAGAATTAAGTAAAGATAATAAAAATAATAAATTTCTTAAAAGAGTCTCTAAAGATATAGAAATTGATTTTAAAAAAATAATCAAAGGCACAAATTTTCCAATTAAAAATTTTAGACTTATAGGGAAAATAAACAAAGGTTCCTTTGAAAAAATTACTGCCAAAAGTGATTTTTCTAATAATGAGCACTTTGATATTTCCTTAAAAAAGATGAAGAAAGAAGATCTAAAGATTTTAGAGATTTATTCTGATATAGCTCTTCCTTTATTAAGTGATTATAAATTCTTTCAAGGTCTTGATGGTGGAAATCTTAACTATATATCGAGATTTAATAATGAAAGTTCCTCTAGTATTTTAATTGTAAAAGATTTCAAATTAAATAAAGCACCAGCGCTGGCAAAATTGTTGTCACTTGCTGATTTAAAAGGTCTTACTGACAGCTTAAAAGGGGAGGGAATAAGTTTTGATACTCTTTCTATAAAATATACTAGCAACTCGACTAAAATAGATATTGAAGAAATATTTATGATTGGGCCATCCATTTCAATATTAATTGATGGTTATGTTGAAAAGAAAAGCGCTTTAGTTAGTTTAAGAGGAACATTAGTACCAGCAAAAACATTAAATAATTTAATTTCAAAAATCCCAGTAGTTGGAGAAATATTAATCGGAAAAAAAATTGGCGAAGGTATTTTTGGAATTAGTTTTAAAATGAAAGGTTTACCAGATAATTTAAAAACGACTGTTAATCCTGTTAAAACTTTAACACCAAGATTTATTACTAGGGCTTTAGAAGAAATGAAAGAAAAAAAATCTAAATAATTTTTACTTTTAAGTGATTTTTTTTACCAACTGATAATTTAATAAAATTGTTTTTTAAAACATCATTCATATTGATAATTTTTTTTTCATCAACAATAACATTATCATTAATTTTAATTCCATTATTATTTAATATTCTTCTTGCTTCACTTTTTGATTGAACTAAGCCATTCTGAAAAATTAAATCAATTATATTTATTCCCTGCGATATTATTTTTTTGCTAATTATTTTTTCAGGAATATTTTTTCCAAGACCACCTTTAACAAAAGTTTCTTCGGCAGTATCAGCACTTTCTTTAGCAGCTTTGGCCCCGTGCAAAATAGTTGTAGCCTTGTTAGCTAACAATATTTTTAAATTATTAATATTTTTTTCATTTTCAATTTTATCAGATAATTCATCTGCATTTTCATCCGTGAAAAATTTTAAAAATCTACCAACATCATCATCTGCAGTATTTCTCCAAAATTGCCAATAGTCATAAGGTGAAAACATATTTTTATTTAGCCAAACTGCTCCCTTTTCAGTTTTACCCATCTTTATACCTGATGACAAAGTGATAAGCGGAGTTGTTAATCCAAAGGCTTCCTTTTGTGAAATTCTCCTAATGAGTTCTACACCATTTACAATATTACCCCACTGATCAGATCCACCCATTTGTAAGATACAATTATGCTCCTTATGAAGTTGATAAAAATCATAAGCTTGTAGAATCATATAATTGAATTCCATATAACTAAGTGACTGTTCACGATCTAAACGCATTTTAACACTATCAAAAGTAAGCATTTTGTTTATTGTAAAATGTTTGCCCACGTCTCTTAAAAAATCAATATATTTTAATTTACCTAACCAATTATAATTATCTACAAAAATTGGTTTAGTTTTTTTATTATTGGAAGGCAAAAGTTTTTCAAAAACTTTTTTAATCCCAATAATGTTTTTTTTGATATCCTTGTAATTTAATATCTTTCTAGTGGAATCTTTTCCAGATGGGTCTCCAATCAGTGTTGTGCCTCCACCGAGTAAAACAATAGGTTGGTGGCCATACTTTTGAAGAAGTCTTAAAACCATTATTTGCATTAAACTCCCGACGTGAAGACTTGGGGCTGTGATGTCAAATCCTATATATCCTTTCAAAGGTTTTTTGCTTGAAATTTTTTCAAGTTTTTCTAAATCTGTGCATTGATTCAGAAAACCTCGTAAATTCATTTCTGATAAAAAGGTGTTTTTCATAGAACCTTGAACCTAGAATATAATACTATACAAAAATAATTATAAATAAATATAAATATGACTAAAGAATATACATCTTTGGGTTTAATGAGCGGTACTTCTGGCGATGGTGTTGATGCCTCAATAATTACTTCAGATGGAAAAAATAAGTATAAAGTAATTATGGATAAGTATTTTGAGTATGATGATGAAATTTATAAAAATATACATAATCTCAAGGAAAAAATTAACCAATTTCAGGATTTAAACATTTATTCAGAGGAATTAAAATCCTTAGAAAAAAAAATAACATTATTTCATGCTAAAGTTGTTAAAGAAATAACAAAAAATAAAACTGTAGATCTAGTAGGATTTCATGGTCAAACTATTTATCATAACTCTAAAGATAAAATTTCAAAACAACTAGGAGACGGGAATTTATTATTTCAATTAATTAAAAAAAACTTGGTTTATAATTTTAGAGAAAACGATATTAAAAACGGAGGAGAAGGCGCTCCCTTAACACCGATATTTCACCAATTAATTATAAAACAACAAAAAATCGATGTTCCATCTTGTATTTTAAATATTGGAGGAATTTCCAATATAACTATTGTTGGCAATTATTATCCTTTCGATTTTACTAGTCGTGATATTGGACCAGGTAATTGTTTAATTGATTCGTGGGTAAGAAAAAATTCAAAAAAAAAGTTTGATAAAAATGGTATTCTTGCCTCTAGAGGTAAAACTAATGAAATTATTTTGGAGCAAGCACAAGAACTTTATTCGAATAGACCGAACCAAGAAACACTTTCATTAGACGTAAATGATTTTGACGTTTCTTTTGCCAGAGGTTTGTCACTTGAAGATGGAACTGCAACATTAACAGATTTTACAGGAAGAATTATCGGTGCCGCTTTATTTACTCTTTTGTCAAACATTAGAGATAAAATTTGGAAGGTTTTAATATGCGGTGGAGGAAGAAAAAATAAAACATTAATTGAAAGAATTAAACAAAGAACTTTGAAAAATATTGTAATTCAACCAATTGATGATTATGGTATCGACGGAGACTTTGTAGAGTCCCAAGCTTTCGCATATTTGGCTATAAGATCTTTTATAAATGAACCTATTTCATTTCCAGATACAACAGGTTGTTCAAAACCATCTACAGGAGGTGTAATAATTAAAAATTAAAGAAGCTCAGTATTTTTTTTAACATATTGACCTATCATTTTTTTTAAATCTTCTTCCTTACCAGTAAAAAAATGATTTGCATTTTTTATTTCTGAAAAATTAACTTCAATTCCCTTTTGATTTTTTAATCTATTATTTAATTCTTCAATACTTTCTTTAGAAACTAACTCATCTTTTTCCCCATAAATGATTTGACCAGAAGTTGGACACGGAGCAAGAAAAGTAAAATCATAGACATTGGGTTGGGGAGCTATTGCAATAAATTTTGTGACTTCAGGTCTTCTCATAATTAATTGCATACAAATTAACGACCCAAAAGAGAAACCCGAAACCCAACATTGACTATAGTCTTGGTTTTCTCTTTCTATCCAATCAATAGCAGCTGCTGCATCCGATAATTCACCTTGTCCATTATCAAAAGTTCCCTCACTTTTTCCAACTCCTCTAAAATTTAACCTTAAAACTGAAAATCCATTTTTTACAAAAACATTATATGTTTCTTGAACTATTCTATTATTCATACTTCCTCCATATTGAGGATGAGGTTGTAAAACAATAGCTATAGGGGAACCTTTTTTATCATTTTTAAAATACCTTGCTTCTAAGCGACCGGCTGGACCTGGTAAAAAAACTTCAAGACTTTTCTGTTTCATTTTTAATAATGATAATTAATTTCAAAAAAAAAATAGATTTATAGCACAAATTAATAGCGACAATTTTTTTTTTTTAGAAAGTTGACTATTTTAGTAGGAATAACTAAATAAACTATATAAAAACAGGGAAAAATGAAACTTACAACTAAAGGACGTTATGCTGTTATGGCAATGGCTGATTTAGCAGCAAACCAAAGTTTAAAGCCAGTAAGCTTGAGCGACATTGCATTAAGACAAAATATATCGTTGTCATATTTGGAGCAGTTATTTTCGAAGTTAAAAAATCAAAAATTGATCAAAAGTATCAGAGGACCTTCGGGAGGCTATATTTTAGAAAAGAACCCAAGAGAAATTACTGTTTCGAACATTATATATGCTGTTGATGAACAAGTTAAAACATTAAAGTGCAAAAAGGAATCCAAAAAAGGATGCCATGGTAAAACAGTAAAATGTATTACCCATAATCTTTGGGACGATTTAGAAAAACATATAAATGAATTTTTCGACAATGTGAGCTTAAATGATTTAATACAACAAAAAAAAACAGATCATAATTAAATGAAAAATCAAAATATAAATACAAATCAAGAATATAAATATGGTTTTACTACCGATATAGAAAATATTCGTGCACCAAAAGGATTAAATGAGGACACAATTAAATTTATATCCAAAATGAAAAAGGAACCAAACTGGATGTTAGATTGGAGACTAAAAGCTTATCAAAGACTTAAAAATTTGAAAGAACCAAATTGGCAGAAACCAAAATACCCAAAAATTGATTATCAAAATCTTTATTATTATTCAGCACCCAAAAGTGCTGCTGACAAACCAAAAAGTTTAGATCAGGTTGATCCAAAACTTATTGAAACATATAAAAAACTTGGTATTCCACTTAATGAACAAAAACGACTTAGCGGTGTTGCAGTGGATGCAGTTTTTGACTCTGTTTCTGTTGCAACGACATATAAAGATGAACTAACAAAAAAAGGAATTATCTTTTGTTCCATATCTGAAGCAATACAAAAACATCCTGATTTAGTCAAAAAATATTTAGGTTCAGTTATTCCACTAACAGATCATTATTTTGCAACATTAAATTCAGCGGTATTTACTGATGGATCGTTCGTTTATATACCTCCAAATATTAGATGTCCCATGGAACTTTCAACATATTTTAGAATTAACGCATCCGAAACTGGACAATTTGAAAGAACATTAATAATTGCTGACAAGGGTAGTTATGTAAGCTACCTAGAGGGTTGCACAGCACCAATGCGTGATGAAAATCAATTACACGCCGCAAATGTAGAGTTGGTAGCATTAGATGATGCAGAAATAAAATATTCTACAGTTCAAAATTGGTATCCTGGTGACAAAGATGGAGTTGGAGGAATATATAATTTTGTAACTAAAAGAGGAGCCTGTCGTGGAAAAAATTCAAAAATTTCATGGACACAAGTTGAAACTGGTTCGGCTATAACATGGAAATATCCAAGTTGTATACTTCAAGGAGACAATTCTGTTGGAGAATTTTATTCAATAGCCATTACTAATAATCATCAAAAAGCAGACACAGGCACTAAGATGATACATCTTGGAAAAAACACAAAAAGTAAAATTATTTCAAAAGGAATTTCAGCTGGTAAAGCTGACAACACTTACAGAGGTTTAGTTGATATAT
>PAGZ01000016.1 GCA_002704625.1 Candidatus Pelagibacter sp. | reverse complement strand
CTTGGTTTGAATCGCACAAACGACACATACCTTTTCAGGGTACTGCTCTACTACTGAGCTACAAGGCCCCTAAAATCTAAAGGTTATTCTACCTCTAGTTAAATCATACGGTGTCATTTCAACTAGAACCTGATCACCGGCTAAGACTCTTATTCTATTCTTTCTTAATTTTCCAGCAGTATGAGCTAAAACTTCATGATTATTTTCAAGCATAACTCTAAACATAGCGTTAGGTAACAGTTCGGTGACTTTTCCTTTAAATTCAATTTTATCCTGTTTAACCAAATTCCTTACCCTTTATTTAATTCTAATTTTTATAGAGTTAGCGTGTCCTTGTAAATTTTCATACTCAGCCAAATTTATAACGGATGAACCAAGTCTTTCAATACCTGATTTTGTTATTTTTATTACTGACTGTCTTTTGAGAAAATCATAAACTGATAATCCAGAAGAAAAATTAGCTGTCCCTGAAGTTGGTAAAACATGGTTCGGACCTGCTAAATAGTCTCCCATTGCCTCTGGAGAATAACCGCCCAAAAAAATAGATCCTGAATTGTTTATATTTTTTAAATAATTTTTAGGATTTTTCGAATAAATTTGTAAGTGTTCTGGTGAGATTTGATTAACAATATCTGCGATCTCACGACTATCACTGCTAAGAATTGCTATGCCAAAATTTTTTAAACTGTTTGCTGCAATATTTTTTTTTGGTAAATTTTTTAATTGAATATTTATAGACTCTTTAACTTTATAAATTAATTCTTTGCTTTGAGAAACTAATATTGATTGAGATTTTTTGTCGTGCTCTGCTTGTGCAATCATATCTGCTGCGACCCAAGAAGGATTTGAAAATTTATCTGCAATTATTGTAACCTCTGAGGGTCCCGCGTACATATCAATACCTGCTTGTCCAAAAACTTCTTTTTTGGCCAAATTAACGTATTCGTTTCCTGGTCCAACAATTTTATCGACCTTTGAAACTGTCTCGGTCCCATAAGCAAAAGCTGCTATAGCTTGAGCGCCACCTAACTTATAAATTTTTTTTACTTTACATTTTTTTGCAGCGTACAAAACGCCTGAATTCATTTTGCCATTTAATGCAGGAACTGTCATAAAAATCTCTTTTACACCAGCAACAATTGCTGGAATGCAATTCATTAAAACAGAGCTTGGGTAACTTGCTGTACCACCTGGAACATATACCCCTACTTTATTTATAGGTCTTGAACGATAGGAAAAAATATTTTTATATTTATCTTTAAAACTATAGCCTTTGAATTTTTGATTTTTGTGGAAATTTAAAATTCTATTATAAGCAATATCAATAGATTTTTTAGTTAATTTGTTTAGTGATTTAATATTTTTTTTAATTTCGCTATTTGAAAAATAAAGATTTGTTTTTCTTAATTTATTTAATTTATTGAATTTTTTTTCATATTTTAATAAAGATTTATCTTTATTTTTTTTTATTTCATCAACCATTCTTTTAACTAATACTTGTTTAGAGTTTGAGCTGGTTTTTCTTATATTCAAACAATCATGCAATTGCTTTTGAAATTTACTTGATTTTGTGCTTATAATTTTAATCATCAAAAAAACTGTGTTTTGGTTTATTTTTTGTCTCCCATGGCTCGCCTATATCTTCTAAATAACACTCGATTACCTCTGAATTTATTTTTATTAAAATATTACCTGCAAAATTTAATTTTATTTCGTAAGTCTTATCAGACAAAAATTTAGTTTCAATGGCTAAAAAATCTAAAAAACGATCTTTATTTTTTTGATTTATATTTTTAGAATAAACACTTAAAACATTATCCAGCTTTAGAATAGACAATACTCTCTTACTCTTTCTAAAAACTCCTTTTTCTACATCCTCCCACATGAATCTGCTAAATTGAATTAAAAAAATCTTATTTTTTTTTAAATGAGCTATATTTTTAATTTGAGTAATAGAATCTTGTAAATGCGCAGATATTACTTTTAGGTCTTCGTTTGAATTTGCATTGAGCTTTAAATTTTTTCTATCCATTAAGTAAAAAGTCTTGAAATACTTGCTTTACACTTTCGAAGTTTTTTTTCTATTCCTTCATATCCTCGATCTAAATGGTAAACTCTGTTAATTACGGTTTTGTCTCTAGCAATTAATCCTGCTAGCACAAGGCTTACAGATGCTCTCAAGTCTGTTGCCATGACTTCTGCACCATTTAAATCTTGTGGGCCAAAAATAATAGAAGTATTACCTACAGTTTTTATTTTCGCTCCCATTCGATTTAGTTCAGGGACATGCATAAACCTATTTTCAAAAATATTTTCTTTTATTTTGGAAGTGCCTTTTGCTTTTGTCATTAAAACCATTATTTGTGCTTGAAGATCTGTTGGAAAACCAGGGTAAGGTTCGGTTTTAATTGAGACAGGTTTAATATTTAATGATTTTAGTACTTTTATATCATTTTTACCAATTTTCATTTTTACTCCCATTTTTTTCAAATATTTTAACTCGCTTTTTAAAATCTTTGTCTCCAAGCCCGAAATTTTTATTTGCTTACAGGCTAAAGCAGCTGCAATAATAAATGTGCCAGCCTCAATCCTGTCAAACATAACGTTATGACTTACTGCTCTCAAAGATTTATTTCCGACAATCTTAATTTCTCTATTGTTTATCCAAGTTATTTTAATACCCATTTTTTTTAAAAAATTAGTCAAGTTTTTTATCTCGGGTTCACAAGCACAATTTTTCAAATGCGTTATTCCATTTGCAAGACAGGCGGCTATAATTACATTTTCTGTTGCTCCAACAGATATTGACGGAAATTTTATTTTAGTTCCAGTAAGTCCTTTTTTTGCTTCGGCTAAGATATACCCATTTTTTATTTTTATTTTTGCTCCAAGTTTTTTTAGACCAAAAAGATGTATATCTACCGGTCTTGTTCCTATTGCACATCCACCAGGTAATGATACTTTTGCCTTTCCAAATTTTGCCAGAAGTGAGCCTAGTACAATTACACCAGCTCTCATTGTTTTTACAAATGAATAGGGTGCAATATTTTTTAATTTTTTATTCTTGTTGTGGATCGAAATTTTTTTTTTTCTATAATGAAATTTGATATCAGAACCCATATGTTTTAATAAATTACACATGGTAATAACATCTTTAACAACTGGTACTCCTTTAATTTCAATTTTATTTTCACTTAAAATTGATGCTGCTAATATTGGCAGTGTAGCATTCTTTGAACCTGAAACTTTAATAACTCCAGATAAAATTTTTTTACCTTTGACTACTAATTTTTGCATCTATTAAATTTTTGGAAGTGTTACACCTTTTTGCTTCATATATTTGCCTTTTCTTTTTGAATATGAAACTTCTGGTTTTTCATTTCCCTTGATAAAAACAAATTGAGCCGCACCCTCATTTGCATATATCTTTGCGGGTAAAGGCGTTGTGTTGGAAAACTCAAGAGTTACAAAACCCTCCCATCCTGGTTCTAAAGGGGTAACGTTTACTATTATTCCACACCTAGCATAAGTAGATTTTCCTAAACAAATAACCATCACATTTTCTGGAATTTTGAAATATTCAACAGTCCTTGCTAGTGCAAATGAATTTGGTGGTATAACGCAAACTTTTGATTTTCTTGATACAAAGCTCTCTTTTCTAAAATTTTTAGGATCAACAACTGCAGAGTTTACATTGGTAAAAATTTTAAAATCATCTGAGACTCTTGCATCATAGCCATACGATGACAATCCGTATGAAATTTTTCTTTTTCTAACTTGTTGCGATACAAATGGTCTAATCATCTTATGATTTTTAACCATTTTTTTAATCCACTTATCAGATAAAACACTCATGATTTTTTTTTAGTTTTATATTTTTCCTTAAATTTTTTTCTTTTTTTTAAATTTAACTTTAAAGCCGATTCTCTCTGTAAAAAAGATTTCTCTTTTTTTTCAACAATTTTCATTTGGTCTAGTTTTTGTCTGGATTAGTTAGATCATCCAAAGTGATGGTTTTTTGTATATCGTGCATTTTATCCTCGGGCTCCTCAACTTTAGACTTTAAATTTCTTTTAGCTTTTCTTTGTTCTAAACGAGCTTTTCTTTTAGCCTCTTTTCGCATCGCCTTTTCGCCTCTTGTTGATTTATAATCGTAGTGAATACCCATTTTTGCACCATAATTCTTTTATGTTTTACTTTGAAGATTATAAATATGCAAGCTTCTACTTATATACTCACACAAATAAGCTTTGATAAAATGTAAAATTCCCTAATTTTGTCAAACTAGAGCCCATATAGCTCAGTTGGTAGAGCAATTCCATGGTAAGGAAGAGGTCGCAAGTTCAATTCTTGCTATGGGCACCAAAAAAGATTTATATTTTTTTTAAATCCTTCTCCATGATTTTAAAAACACTATCCCAGTCACCAATTTTTTTCTGTCTGTAGAGAGAAACACTTTTATACCAAACAGATTTTTTTTCTTGCTTGAACCATCTCCAATCACTTACAAAAGGTAATGCGACCCAAGTAGGTTTTTCTAAAGTTGCAGATAAATGTGCCAAAGAAGTATCTGCAGTAATCACTAGATCTAAATTTTTTACTATTCCTATTGTATCCTCAAATGGTTTCCCGGATGAATCCATATCTTTAAAATAGTGAACGTTTAGGTTATCATTAATAAATTTCAATTTATTTTGATCAAAATCTTTCTGGATTATAAAAAAATTAATTTTTTTTATTTTTGTAAGGTAATTAAAAATATTTAATGGTATAATCCTTTCACCAACTGTTGCTGTAGAATGAGAGTTAATACCGATTTTTAATCCTTTATATTTATTTAAAATGTCACTCCATTTTTTTGTTTTGCTGCTATTTTCTCTTATAAAATTTACTGTCTTTGGAAAATTTTTGTATTTTTTATAAAATATTCCTGGAAGGCTTGCTAAATGATTATGAATATCATGATGGGGTATTTTTTCATCTTCAGGGATTATTCTAAAATCTTTTTCATTAAAAAAACTTGATAAGTCCTGTTTAAGTTTTAAAATTACCTTGCATTTATATTTTTCCTTTAACACAAAAAGGTATCTCGAAAACTGTATTAGGTCTCCTATTCCCTGTTCAGCGAATATTAGTATGGTTTTCCCAATTATTTCCTCTCCTTTCCATATTGGTGTTTGGATTTTAAGATCTCTGTATGACTGATAATCTGAAAAAGTTTTGCTTTTTTTTCTCCATTCGTATTCTTCAAAACCTAATTCTAATTGGTTTAGTTTTAACAGCACTGTACCATAATTAGTATGCCCATCTGCAAATTCATTATTTAAATTGATTGCCTCTTTATAAAATTTTAATGCTTCCTCAAAATCTCCCATTCTCTTATAAGCAAGACCAATATTATTATATGCAAAAAAATTCTTTGGGTTTATTTTTAAAGACTTTGTAAAATATTCAATCGCCTCTTTATATTCTCCTTTCTGCAAATAAATATTTCCAATATTATATTGGCTTAGGTCATTTTTTGGATTTATATAAAATGAATCGTTATAAAATTTTATGGCCTTATCAAAAATTTTCTGGTCGTGGTAAAATTTTGCATAATTATATAGAAGCAAGGAGTCTTTTGGTTGCAATTCTAGGCACTTTTTAAAAATATTTTTGGCTAATTTATATTCCTTCAATTGAGATAATAATGGTCCATAATTTTGAAGTACTGCATAATTGTTAGGATTAGATTTAAGCAAATGCTCATAAATCTCTTTCGCTTTATTCCAATTTCCATTTCTATGATGCGAAATGGCAGTTTTAAAATAATTTAAATCCATTTTTTTTTTTACTAAATACTCTTCTTAAAAAAAATTTTTTTAACAGCAAAAGCTAATATTAAAATTAATAAAAACCCAGCAATTGGCAGATATATTTCAGGAGAAGTTGAAACTTTTATTAAACTTAGTTCTTCATTTTTTTCAATAACTTGCTCAATTCCATTTCCCAACGATACTGTAACAAACATGGCAGGTAGACTTCCAAAAAAAGTTCCTAAAATATAATTTTTAATTCTCATATCAAAAAGAACTGGTAAGACATTTTGAATACCATATGGCGTTCCTCCACCACCTATAAATCTAAAAATTAAAAAATAAAGAAGTTCATTTTTTTTAAAAAATTTTTTGAAACCTATAAATTTTGGTTCTAATTTTTTTTGAATTAGATCTTTAAAAAATAAACTTGCTAAAAGATAAAGTAGCGTAGCACCTATTGTCGTTGAAAATATAATAATTAATGTTCCCCACCACTTCCCGAAAACGAATCCTGCAAAAAGAAGTAATGGCATTCCAAAACCTAACATTAAAACCCAAACTACTGAAAAAATAAAAAAAACTATTGTTAAAAATAAGAAGTTACTATTCTTATAATGCAAAATTATATTTTTATTTGTTCGTATAAATTCATAACTTGTCAAATCCTTCACATCCATAGATGTAAATAGAAAGAATAGACCAACAAATAAAATTACTAAATAAATAGCTCCAATTATTAATTTTAAGTTTCCAGAAGTTATGTTCATAAATTAACTTTTAACTGTACTTATACAAACTTATTACCTATAAATATCAAAAAATTTAACTGGAACCAAAGAAATCTTATGAAAAGAACCTACCAACCTAGCAAGCTTGTAAGAAAAAGAAGACATGGATTTAGATCTAGAATGTCAACAAAAGCTGGTAGAAAGCTTTTATCAAGAAGAAGAGCAAAAGGTCGAAAAAAACTTTCAACTTAAAAAATGACAAAGCTTGAAAGTTTGAAGAAAAGCTCACATTTCACAAGAGTATTAAAACATAAAGTTATAAATAACGATTTTTTTACTGTATATCGTACAAGAAATTTTATAAAGAAAACAAATAATACCAAAAAATTGTTCATAAGCTTTATAATGAAAAAAAAAATTGGCAATGCCGTAAAAAGAAATAAAATTAGAAGAAAACTAAAATCAATTATTCAAAAACTATTAAAAATGAATTACTTAATTAATTTAGATTACACGTATATAATTCTTGGTAAAGAAAAGGCATATAAAGAATATCATAATTCTCTATTTGAAAAGATGAGAAAAAGTTTTAAAAGAATAGAAAGTTAACCTATGAAAATTTTAAATATTATAGCTATAAATTTAATCAAATTTTACAAATTTTTTATCTCTCCAATTTTTGGTCAAAATTGTAGATACTTACCTTCTTGCTCTGAATATTTCATTGAATCATTAGAAACGTACGGGCTCATCAAAGGATGTTTGCTTGGATTTAAAAGAATTTCAAAATGCCACCCTATTAAGATTTTAGGTGGAGGTTCTGGACTAGATCTAGTTCCAAAAAAAGAAAATTTTAAAAGAAAAAATTAAATGGATTTAAGAAACGTTATTTTTGCAATCGCTCTGTCATTTGCAGTTCTATTTGGTTGGTCTGTAATTTTTGAAAGTCCTCAAATTCAAGAACAAATCCAAGATCAAGATCAAAAAACTCAAGATTTAGATGCACCAAGCGTAAATATAGAGAAAAAAGATATTTCGATTATTTCTAGAGATGATGCAATAAAGTCATCCAAAAGAATTAGTTTTGAAAATAACAATGTTGTTGGTTCAATTTCATTAAAAGGGGCTTTAATCGATGACATAACCTTTAAAAAACATAGTGAAACTATTGGCTCAGAAAAAAAAGTTACCTACTTGAACCCTGAGAAAACAAAAGAGGGTTATTTTATTGAAACGGGCTGGGCTGCCAATAATATCGAGAGTTTAACGTTACCTAACAAAGATACCTTGTGGAAAGTAAAAGGTAATAATAAGTTATCAAACAATAATCCGGTTATAATAGAATGGAGCAATAATTCAGGATTAGTTTTCAGAAAAAAAATTGAGTTAGATAACAAATTTCTATTTAAGGTCACTCAAGAAATACAAAACAAATCTGAGAATACAGTTGAATTATATCCTTACGCACAGATTACAAGAAATCAAAAACCTACACTAGAAGCTGGTTCTATGTCTGGAACGTTGATTTTACACGATGGGTTTATTGGAGTTTTTGATGAAGACCTTAAAGAATATGATTATGATGATATTGAAGATAAGAAAAAAGAACATAACGCCGAAAGTGGATGGCTCGGTATTACAGATAAGTATTGGATAACAGCATTAGTGCCAGATAAAAATCAGTCATTTAAAGGAGAATTTGTTTATAAATCAGATAGTTACAAGGCAAATTATATTATTAATAAGCCAATAGTTATTAAACCAACTTCTTCAAAAACATCTAAAACAAAAATTTTTGTTGCTGCAAAAGAGGTAAAAACTATTGACGGTTATGCACAATCTGAAAATATTAATAAATTCGATTTAACTATTGATTGGGGATGGTTGTATTTTTTAACTAAACCATTATTTTTTGTTATCAACTACCTTTTTGAACTTACTAAAAATTTTGGAATAGCCATAGTTTTAGTTACAGCTGCTGTACGACTAATGTTTTTTCCGCTAGCAAATTACTCTTTCAGATCTATGGCAAAAATGAAAATTTTGCAGCCAGAATTATTAAGGTTAAAGGAGTTGCATAAAGAGGATAAGGTGAAACTCCAACAAGAAATGATGGCTCTTTACAAAAGAGAAAAGGTTAATCCTTTGTCAGGATGTTTGCCAATTTTGATACAAATTCCTTTCTTTTTTGCAATATATAAAATGTTACTTATTTCCTTAGAAATGAGACATCAACCTTTCTTTGGTTGGATAAAAGACCTTTCTGCTCAAGACCCGACTTCTATTTTTAATATTTTTGGCTTAATTCCTTGGGACCCACCTTCGTTTTTAATAATAGGAGCTTGGCCTATAATGATGGGAACAACAATGTACCTTCAGCAAAAGCTAAATCCAACTCCACCAGATCCTATCCAGGCAAAAATTTTTATGTTTTTTCCTCTATTCTTAACAATAATTCTAGCTCCTTTTCCAGCTGGTTTAGTTGTTTATTGGACTATTAATAACGTTTTAACAATTGCTCAACAGTGGGTAATAATGAAAACTACTACTGTCAAAACTAAATAATGTCTGAAGAAAAGAGTTTAGATGAAATCAAAAAGTTTTGGCCAAATGATGCGCCAGATGTAAATAACGTTCCAAAATACGTAAAAAAATATAAAAAAGATTTATTAGTTATTAAATATGGTGGAAATGTTTTAATCGATAGAAATATATTTAACAATTTTATTCAAGATATAAGCATATTAAATAGATTGGGTCTTTCAATTGTAGTTGTTCATGGAGGAGGTCCAAGAATAGAAAGAGAATTAAAAAAAGAAAATATTCAAAGTAAATTTATAAATGGTTTGAGAGTTACAGATAAAAAGGTAATTAATATTGTTGAAAAGGTACTTATTGATTTTAATAATGATATTGTAAGCTCGCTTAATAAAAAAGGATCAAATGCAGTTTCAATAAATACAAAAGTAAATAATATTATTAATGTAATTCCAGATAAACCTGAACTTGGTTTTGTAGGTGTTCCTCAAAAAATTGATTTAAAAATAATCAAAAATCTAATTAACCAAAATCAAATACCTATAGTTGCGCCCCTAGGTTTAGATAAGGAAAATCAAACTTATAATATAAATGGAGATACTGCAGCTAGTGCTATAGCAAAAAAATTAAAGTCAAGAAGACTTTTGTTAATGACTAACGTTGAAGGAGTATACGATGATAGAAAAGCTTTGATATCAGAAATTAAACCTTACGATATGGAAAATCTAGTCAATCTTAAAATTGTTCAGGGCGGTATGATCCCAAAAATAAAAAATTGTATTGATGCAGTTGAAAATGGTGTCAGAGGAGTTGTCATTCTTGATGGTAGAAAGCCTAGATCAATATTAAAAGAAATTTTTTCAGACAAAGGTGCTGGTACTTTAATTAGAAAATGAGAGATCTGTTAAATATAAAGTACTGGCTATTCGACCTAGATAACACGCTATATTCAGGTGATACTAAGGTTTTTGATCAAGTAGATATGCGAATGTCTAAATACATTTCAAGTAAACTAAATGTGAGTATTGAAGAGGCTAAAAAAATACAGAAAAATTATTTTTATGAATACAATACGACTTTGAATGGCATGATTAAGAACCATGAGATTGATGCAAAAGAATTTTTAGATTTTGTTCATGATATTGATTTAGAATTTCTTAAAAATGACAAGGGTTTAGAGCTAGAACTTAGCAAAATAAAAGATAAAAAAATAATATTTACAAACGGCTCCCGTGCTCATGCCCAGAATGTAACTAAAAGAATTGGAATTAATAAGCTTTTTGATGGAATTTTTGATATTGTAGACTCAGATTTTGTCCCAAAACCTGCTATCGAAACTTACAAAAGATTAATTGATAAATACAAAATTGAGCCACAATATTGTATATTTATTGAAGATATTGCAAGAAATTTGAAACCTGCCCATGAATTAGGTATGAAAACTGTTTGGATTAAAAATAATGAACCGTGGGCAGCAAAATATTCAAATGAAAATTTTATAAATTATAGAACAGCAAACTTAACGGCTTTTTTAAAGGAAATAAATGAACTTAGAAAAAATTGAAAAATCTATAAATGAAGCTTTCGAAAATAAAGCTAAAATAGATAGCTCAGATAAAGAGCTAACTGAATTAGTTCGGAAAACTATTGACTTATTAGATAACGGTAAAATTAGAGTTGCTGAAAAAACAGGTGATAAATGGAAAGTCAATCAGTGGATTAAAAAAGCTATACTTTTAAGTTTTCGAGTTAATAAAATGAAAGCATCGAAAGGACCATATTCAACTTGGTACGATAAAATAGATGGCAAAACCCAAGGGTGGGATGAAGAACAAATTAAAAAAGCTGGATTTAGATATGTGCCTAATGGTGTGATTAGAAAAGGAGCTCACATTGCAAAGAATGTTGTTCTAATGCCATCTTTTATTAATGTAGGAGCTTACGTCGACGAAGGAACAATGATAGATACTTGGGCATCAGTCGGATCGTGTGCGCAGGTTGGAAAGAACTGTCATATTTCTGGTGGCGCCGGTATTGGTGGAGTCTTAGAACCAATGCAAGCAAATCCAACTATAGTTGAGGACAATTGTTTTTTAGGTGCCAGAGCCGAAATAGCAGAGGGCGTTATAGTTGAAAAAGGATCTGTATTATCAATGGGTGTTTATATCGGTGCATCTACAAGGATAGTAGATCGTGCTACTGGTGAGATTTATTATGGAAAGGTTCCCGCATACTCAGTGGTTGTTCCAGGATCAATGCCAAGCAAAAACAATCCAAAGGGACCGTCACTATACTGTGTAGTAATTGTGAAAAAAGTTGACGAAAAAACTCGAAGTAAAACTTCTATAAACGATTTATTAAGAGATTAAAATTAATGCAAATAAATGAATTAAAGTTAGCAAAAGATTTAATTCGTAAACCTAGTATTACGCCAAAAGATGCTGGGGCAATTAATTTATTAGTAAAAAATTTAAGATCTATAGGTTTTAGTTGTAAAATAATTAATTTTAAAAATATAAAAAATTTATATGCAAAACTTGGGAAATCTACTCCGAATTTTTGCTTTGCTGGACATACAGATGTAGTTCCTCCGGGTAATATGAAAAACTGGACTACTAATCCATTTAAACCAATTGTTAAAAATAATAAATTAATTGGTCGAGGTGCCAATGATATGAAGGCATCAATTGCTTGTTTTGTGGCTGCTGTAAGTAAATTTATAAATCAAAATAAAAATTTTAAAGGATCAATAAGTTTATTAATTACAGGAGATGAAGAAGGGATAGCAATTAATGGAACAAAAAAAGTTGTTAAATATTTAAAAAGAAAAAAAGAAAAAATTAATTTTTGTATAGTTGGCGAACCTACTAATCCAAATAAACTTGGTGAAATGATAAAAATTGGAAGAAGAGGAAGTTTGACTGGCAGGCTTACTGTAATAGGTTCGCAAGGTCATGTTGCCTATCCACACAGAGCTAACAATCCTTCTAATACTTTAATTAAAATTTTAAGAAGAATAAAAAATTTAAAACTAGATAGAGGAACAAAAAATTTTCAACCTTCTAATTTAGAGGTAACAAAAATTAATATTGATAATAATGCAGATAACGTAATACCAGGATCTGCAGAAGCTGTGTTTAATATACGCTTTAATGACAAACACTCATCTAGTTCTTTAAAAAGAAAACTAAATAAAATATTTAAAGCAGTTACAAAAGCTAATAAATCTAAATTCAAAGTAAATTATGAAGTTTCAGGAGAGGCATTTTTAACGAAACCAAATAAAACAACTTTCATGATTCAAAATACTGTTAAAAAAATTACTGGTATTAAACCAAAGTTATCTACTTCTGGTGGTACGTCTGACGCAAGATTTATAAAAAATATTGCACCCTGTTTAGAATTCGGTCTGGTAGGCAAAACTATGCATAAAGTAGACGAGAGTGTATCCGTTTCTGATTTAAAAAAATTAACTAAAATATATCAAAATATTTTGGTAAGTTATTTTAAGTGAAAACAGGGATTATAACTACAAGTTCTTATATTTACCATGAAACAGGACAAGGCCACCCGGAAAGGGCAGATCGAGTTTCTGTTGTGATTGATAATTTAAAAAAAAATAAAAAGTTAGTGTGGAAAAAGCCAAGTAAGTTTAATCCTAAATATTTAAAAATTACTCATAACTCTGGTTATATAAATGAAGTGGAAAAGTCCTTTCCTAAAAAAGGTTTGCATTTTTTAGATGGCGATACAATTGTATCTCCAGGTAGTAAACAAGCTAGTTCAGATGCTGTTGCTTCAATTATAACGGCTATTGATATCGTTCAAAATAAAGAGTTAAAAAATGTATTTTGTGCTGTGCGTCCCCCTGGACATCACGCAGAGAAAAATAAAGCAATGGGTTTTTGTATTTACAATAATGTCGCCGTAGGTGCATGTTACCTTATTGAAAAATATAAATTAAATAGAGTTGCAATAATTGATTTTGATGTTCATCACGGAAATGGAACTCAAGATATTTTTTATGAAAATGAAAAGGTTATGTACATATCAACCCATCAATATCCTTTCTACCCAGGTACTGGTGCAAACAATGAAAGAGGAAAATACAATAATATATTGAACATACCTTTGCCAGCTGGAACAAATTCTGAGGAATATCTTAATGCATACGAACATGTTTTAAAAAAACTTAGTCAATTTAAACCTGAATTTGTTTTATTTTCAGCAGGTTTTGATGCTCACAAAAATGATCCTCTCGCTCAATTTAATTTAAATTCAAAAGATTTTTATGAAATAACAAAAAGAACCTTAAGGATTACTAACAAGAGTAGTCAGAATAAAGTTGTTTCAATACTTGAGGGAGGATACGATCTAAATGCTTTAAAGGAGAGTAGTGAGATGCACTTAAACGCCCTTATAGAAAATAAATAAGTTTACTGCAAAATATTTTTTTCATTTGAAAATTCATAAAAATTAAGTTTAGTAATGTCGTTTAAAATATTTGCTATTTCTTCAAGCTCAACTATTTCTAAGAGTTTTTGTTTTTCCTCTACAGAAATTGGTGAAATCATAGCTAAATTATAAATTTGTTTATAAGAACTTAATTTCGATAATTCTTTCCAATTTATTAAGATTCCATTTTTTTTAAAAAAATTTTTTGAATTATTTATTAGTTTGATAAGCAGCTCATTTTTTACTTTCATTTTATCTGATTGTAAATCGTCTTTAAAAAGATCATAATTTACCAAAAATTCTCTGTAAGGCTGGTTATTTTCAATTTCTTGATTTATTTTAAATCTGCTTATTCCTTTAAGGTTTATTAAAATTCTCCCATCCGATGTTCTATCATGCTCGTCTATTTTTCCTAAACAACCTATTTGGTACACTTCGCCGTCAATTTTCTTTGATTGTATCATTCCTAAATGTTTATCATTTTTTAAAATGTTATTTATCATTTTTAAATATCTGTCTTCAAATATATTTAAGGGCAAATTCGTCTCTGGGAAAAAAATTACTCCTCGTAAAGGAAAGACAGGAATCTTTTTTGGTAAGTTGTTCATAAAATTAATTTAATATTCTACTTTGTGTAAATAAAGTCCATAAGGAGGAGCTGGAGGAGCGCATAAAGATCTTTTTTTTGATAAAAAGGCTTTTTTAAAATCTCTTAAACTCCATTTTCCTTCTCCTAAATATTTTAAAGAGCCAACCATAGATCTTACTTGGTGTTGTAAAAAAGATTTAGAAACAAAAGTAAATATTATTTTTTTATTACTTTTTTTAATGCTTGCTGTTTTAAGAGTCTTAATCGGTGATTTAGCTCCACAAGATGAAGATCTAAAAGTCGAAAAATCATTATTTCCTAGTAGGATTTTAGCCCCTTTTTTCATAATATTTATATCTAGTTCTTTTTTAACATGCCATGCTTTATTTTTTTCAAAAACTAATGTCGCATGTCGATTGATAACATAATATTTATATGTTCTATACAAAGCGTTATATCTGGCATGAAATTTTTTTGTTTTTTCTTTAATACTTACAACTGATACTTGATGCTTGTTTAAAAAAAAGTTTAAAGAATTTAAAAATATTTTTTTATTCTTAATTTTATTTTTAATTCTAAAATGAGCTGACTGTCCTCTTGCATGGACACCAGCGTCGGTACGCCCAGATCCTATCACTGTAATTTTATTTTTTAAAAACTTAGAAAGTTTTTTTTCTAATAGATCTTGAATTGAAAGACCATTCTTTTGAGTTTGCCATCCTACAAATTTTGTGCCGTCATATTCTATCGTCATCTGATAAGTGAACATTATACCAATATTTCACCTTCCTTTATCTTATTTCCAAGTAAAAACTGATCAATATCCTGAATACTTTTGCCCTCTTTTTGGATTTTAATAATATTAATCGCACTCTCTTGACAACAAATTTTAAGTTTACCATCGAGAACTTTACCAGGTTCACCTAGTCCCTTTGCCAAATTTGCTTTCCAGACTTTGTATCTTTCATTTTTGTGCTTAAACCATGCGCCAGGATTAGGATTCAGCGCGTTAATTTTTGCCAATATAATTTTTGCGTTTTGATTCCAATTTATTTCAGCTTCATTTTTTGAAATCTTTTTAGCATAAGTTGCTTCTTTATCATTTTGTTCATGAAAGTTGGCTTCATTATTTTCAATTTTTTTTATAGCTGTAATAATAGATTTTGCTCCTAATTTTGATAAAAGTTCAGACAAAATAAAAGAATCAACATTTTCATTTATTTTAATTTTATCTTGAGACATAATTGGACCAGCATCTAATTTCTCTACGATTTTCATTATGCTTATACCTGTTTCTTTATCTAAATTCATTATTGACCTTTGTATTGGAGCTGCTCCTCTCCATTTAGGCAATAAAGATGCATGTACATTTAAAAAACCATGTTTGGGAATAGATAAAATTTTTTTTGGAATAATTTTTCCATAAGCTACTACTACACCTATGTCAGGTTTAATTGACGATAAAAATCTATACTCTTCTTCATTATCTAAATTTGAAGGGGTTCTGATATTTAAGGAAAATTTGTTAGCAAAAATTTCTATTTTTGATTTTACTAATTTTTGTCCCCTATTTGCTTTACTTGCTGGCTGTGAATAAACTGAAATTACTTTATGGTTAGAATTGTTTAAAGCTTCCAAACAAGGAACCGCAAAACTTGGTGTCCCCATAAAAACAATTTTTTTTGACATTAAATTTTTTAATTTAAACTACTACTCTTTCTAACTCTTTTTTGTTTTTAGAAGCTTTTTTTATAATTATATCTTTTTTTAATTTTGATAAATAGTCAATAAATAAGATGCCATTTAAATGATCTATTTCATGTTGAATACAAGTTGCTAATAAACCTTCGGCCTTTATTTCTTTTTCATTACCGCTATAATCTAAATACTTTATTTTTACCTTATCTGGTCTTTCTATCATTGCAAATTGGTTAGGAATAGATAAACACCCCTCTTCGTAAGCGGCGTTAACGTTTGATTTCCAAGTGATTTTTGGATTTACAAAAAAAAGCGGGCTTTTTTTTGCATTTTCTTTTGAAAGATCCATGACGACTACTCTTTTAGCAACACCAATTTGTATTGCGGCTAGACCAATTCCTGGGGCATCGTACATAGTCTCAAGCATATCATCCATCAATTTTTTAATTTTTTTATCAACTAAATCTACTGGATCAGATTTTTTTCTCAATACTGGATCAGGTATAGTTAAAATTTTTTTAGATGACATAATTAATTTATATTATACTTATACTCTCAAAGGTAGGGTGAGATTCAGTATTTGATTTCTAACTTTTTTTATTTTAGCCTTGTTTAGAAGATTTACGATAAAATATAAGGTTTCAGGATCTAAATTTTGCAATTCATCGCTTCCGATTATCTCAACTAGTTTAAGCATAAGCATTCCAATTTCATTATTCTCAACTAATGTATTTATGTTTGATGGTACAGTAAGGTCTTCTGAAAGCTTATCTATATCTAGGTCTTTTGGCATTTTTATACCATCAGAACTTAGGGTCTCAAGAAGAATAACGTCTTTTATAGAAAAAAAATATTTTTTATTTCTACTTATTTTTTTATATATATTTAAAAAATCTTTATTTATTTTTTCTTTATTAGGATTATCTTCTGTAAATAATTTGACTACTTTAGACCTGTGCAAAACTTTATCATCAAACTTTATTTTACCTAATTCAATATTTTTTTCCGAAATAATATTTTTTTGAACTATTTTTTTAAATTCTTCGGGAACATCACTTGGATCAATTGCTTTTAATGTATCGCTTAAATACTCTGAAAAAATATTGTTTAATTTTTCTTTATTGAATAAATCTTTTAAAAGAAATAATAACTCCAATTTATTTTCAACATTGTCGGAAAGTAAAATTTTTTGATATATTAATGCCCTTGCTTCATAACCAGCGAGTCCTTGATATAGTTTATTTGCATTAATAAGTTGATTAATATTAAAAGGAATAGATAGATAAATTTCAAAAATTTTACTTTTTTCAAAAGTACCTTGATTAGCAGCTATCTCATACTTATTTATTATCTCCGGATCTTCTAACTTATCAATTGATAATAAATTTGAAGCCGTTAAATATTTCCAGATATTTTTATCGGTCTTTTGATTTGGCTCATATTTAAAATCCTCTACTGTAATTGAAGAAAGATAAAAATATAATAGATTTTTATCAGAAATTTTATTGTCAGACTTTTCATTAATTCCTAATAAAAATAATATTTTATTATCAAAAAACTTATCTGATTTTCCTTGTTCTCTTAATAAATCAAAATTTAATTGAGCCTCATCTTTTTTTTTGTTTTGCACCAAGCAGTAAACTCTGAATTTCTCTAAGTAATTATCTTTAATTTCTTTATTTATGAAACTTGCTTTTTGACAACCCTGCGAAATATCTGCTAAAGCAATATAGTGATCGACTAAATATTTTATCAATTTAGATCTTCCGGAAAATTCTAAATTTGTATTTAAAAAATTTTCTATAAGTTCTACTTTATTATTTTTTATTAACCAATTTAATTTTAAATCTAAAAATTCTTTTTCTGAAAAATTTCCTTTAGGAGAATGAGAATAAGTAAAAATAGTTTTAATAAATATTTTTTCTGAAAAATTTGAAAGATCAACTTTTTCTATCCTTTTAAAAATATCTCTTATTGCAGGACCGTCTGTTCCTGACCACATATTAAGCGATAAATCATTTTTTTCAGGATCAAACAATCCTATTAACTGAACCGGATTATCTAAACTTTCATCATTTTCAGATATTTTTATATCTGAAAAATTTTTATTTTTATTTGAAATATCAATTTTAGATTTTTTTTTCTCTGATTTTTCTTCTTCAATTTTTGGCTCATCTACATTTTCTTTTTGTTTTTTCCATATGTCAATCGACTCTGTTATAGCAATATTGGTCCTTAAAAAGAAAAAAATTACCAATAAAATTAAAAATTTACTTAAGTTTAATAATTTTGTTAGTGACATCTTCATTAATTTCTTTCTGAGGGGATGGAAAGTTAATTTTTTCTACAAAGAAAAAAGCAAAAAATATTAATAAAATTGCAACTATCAATTTTACAAATATTCTAATAAAGGATACACCAGGTTTGGATCTTTGTAATCTCGGTTGCATAGTTAATAAAATATATTTAAACTTAAGAATTAAGACAAATTTGTGATAAATCAAATTGAAATTTTGTGAATAAATTGAAAAAAAACCTTATATTAACTGGAATGATGGGCTCGGGGAAAACTACGATTGGTAAAAATCTATCATATAGACTAAAAATGAAGTTTGCAGACACAGATCATAATATTGAAAAGAAACTCTCTCTAACAATATCTGAAATATTTGAAAAAAAGGGTGAAAAATTTTTTCGTAAAATTGAGAAAGATGAGGTTTTAAAAATAATCGAAAAATCAGGATTTGTAATATCTTTGGGTGGCGGGGCTTTTATGAACAAGACCATTCGAGAAAATGTGAAAAGGAACTCAATATCTGTATGGTTAGACGTAAAAGGAAATATGCTGCAGCAAAGAACAATTATGAACAAAAAAAGACCTCTTTTAAAAAATATTAATAAACAAGATTTTTTAAAATTATATGAAGAAAGAAAAAAAATTTATTCACTTTCTGACTATAGAATTGATTGTACTTCAAAAAAAAAGGAAGAAATTATAAAAGAAATTGAGAAAATATATGAAAATTCATAAGTTGATTGTTAAAAACAAAAATACAAATTATCCAATATTAATTGGGAAAGGAGCTCTGAACTTACTTGCTAAACAGGTAAAAATTTTGTCTCCAGATGTAAAGAAAGTAGCAATTATTTTTGACAAAAACGTACCAAATTTTTTTAAAAGAAAGATTAAAAAACTTTTAAAAAACTATAAATTATTTGCCAAAGAGTATTTGCCAAATGAAAATTTAAAAACATTGAATAAAGCAAATGAATTAATTGAAGAATTAATTAAAAATAGATTTAACAGAAATGATTTGGTATTGGCTGTTGGAGGTGGAATTGTTGGTGATTTTGCCGGCTTCGTTGCAAGTATTTTTAAAAGAGGAATAAATTTTGTAAATGTTCCTACTACACTCCTGGCACAGGTAGACTCTTCAATCGGAGGAAAAACTGGAGTCAACTCCAAAACCGGAAAAAATTTAATAGGTTCATTCTATCAACCCAAATTGGTAATCTCTGAAATATCTTTTCTACAAAGTCTCCCTAAAAGAGAATTTATTTGTGGATTTGGTGAAGTTTTAAAATATGCTTTAATTAGAGATAAAAATTTTTTTAAATTTATAAAAAAATATTCTGAAATAGTTTTGAACGGACAAGATTTAAAAGTTTTAACTAATGTCGTAGTTAGAAGTTCAAAGAATAAGATTTATTTTGTTATATCGGATGAGAAAGAGTCTGGAAAAAGAATGATTCTTAATTTTGGACATACTTTTGCACATGGAATAGAAGCTGCAAATAAATTTTCAAAAAAAATAAATCATGGAGAAGCAGTCCTTATAGGAATGCTATTAGCTACAAAACTTTCATTTTTAAAAAGACTTTGCTCTAAAAATACTATTATTGAAATTGAAAAAATTTATAAAGCCAATAGACTGCCTTCAAATTTACTAAGATATTTCAAAAAAACAGAATTAAATAATATAGTTAAATTTATGGTAAACGATAAAAAAAATAATGATAATAAAATAAATCTAATTCTTTTAAAAGAAATTGGAAAAACTACAAATCCTGGAAAAATAAAAATGTCCGTTGATCAGGTAAATAATTTTATAAAAAAAATTAGTTAATTTTTATCTCGAGAGCATGAATATTATTCTTAAGTTCGTGATTTAATATTTGCATAATTTTTTTATGTGCCTGAATCCTACCAAGGGATCTAAGTTCTTCGGACTCTATAATCAATTTTAAATGCAATTTTTTACTATTAAAAAACTTGTGACTTTTATGTTTGTCAGAATTATCAATAATCTCAATTTTATTTATTTTTATATTGTTTTCAATTTTTTTTTTAATTACTTGTATAAAACTTTTCATTATGGAATATTTTACTATATTACTATAAAATTTTTATGAAAAATATTTGTGACTGGAAAAATTGTAAGGAAATTGGCCAATATAAAGCCCCGATTGAAAAAGATAATAGCAGAAATTTTAGATATCTTTGTTTAGAGCATATTAAAATCTTCAATAAAAGTTGGAATTATTTTTCGGATATGAATGATGAACAGGTAGAATATTTTATTAAATCAGATCTAACTTGGCATAAACCAACCAAAAGTTTTAGTTCCTCAGAAAACTTCTTTAAAGTACTTTGGAACAATGCTTTAGAAGATAAAATTTTTATTTTTAAAAATCAGTCTTTCAAAGATTTCAAAAAATCTAAATTATCTGAAAAAGACCGGCATGCATTGGAAGTTTTGGGATTAAAATATGAGGCAAAGTGGGTCGATATACAAAAAAAATTTAAAGGGCTTGTAAAGAAATATCATCCTGATAAAAACCATGGAAGCAAAAAATATGAAGATATTTTAAAAAAAATAACTTTGGCTTATAGCCAACTTAAAATGTCGGCAAGTAAACTAAAATGAATATAAATATTGAAAATCAAAAACCTGATATAAAAATATCTGTGAGACAAACTTTTAACCTAGATACAGATATGGAAGTAATGGGTTTCTCAAAAAAAAATCAGCATGTACCAAAAATTGATAATGATTATAAATTTGATAGGGATACTACGCTAGCAATTCTCTCTGGTTTCGCGTTTAATAAAAGAGTTTTAGTTCAAGGTTATCACGGAACAGGAAAATCAACTCACATAGAACAAGTGGCTGCTAGATTGAATTGGCCTTGCGTAAGAATAAATCTAGACAGTCATATAAGTCGTATAGATTTAATTGGGAAAGATTCAATTGTTGTTAAAGACGGAAAACAAATAACTGAATTTAAAGAAGGAATTTTACCGTGGTCTATTCAAAATCCTGTTGCTTTAGTATTTGATGAATATGATGCTGGAAGACCAGATGTAATGTTTGTAATACAAAGAATTTTAGAAAGTGACGGCAAATTTACTCTTTTAGATAAAAATAAAGTAATTAGCCAAAATCAATTTTTTAGAATGTTTGCTACTACTAATACAGTAGGTCTTGGAGATACGACTGGTTTGTATCATGGAACTCAACAAATCAATCAGGGACAGATGGACAGATGGAATATTGTTACAACCTTGAATTATCTTAAATTTGAAAAAGAATTGGAAATAGTATTATCAAAAAATAAATCCCTTAATAATAAGACTGGTAAAGAAAAGGTTTCAAATATGATAAAAGTTGCAGATCTTACTAGAAATGGATTTGTAAATGGAGACATCTCAACAGTCATGAGCCCAAGAACCATTATACATTGGGCAGAAAATTCTGAAATATTTAAAGATACCGGCTATGCTTTTAGAGTAACTTTCTTGAATAAATGTGATGAGCTAGAGAGAAAAATTATATCAGAATATTATCAAAGATGTTTTGGCGAAGACCTACCTGAATCTTCGATAAATGTAAAAATTTCCTAAAATGGAAAAAAAAGACATTCATTTTGAAAACTTCAAACAAGCAATCGCCTCAACCATAAAATCAATATCTGAAACAAGTGACTGCAAGATAAGTTTTGGTGAAAAGAGTAAAAAAGACAATAAAAATGTCTGCTTGCCAGAAATAAAAAAACTTGAGAGTTCACAAGATTATTTTGAGCTAAGAGCTACGGCAGACTCTGAAGCCCTTAGAATTAGGTACAGTGATATTGATATATTTGAACAATACAAGCCAGAAGGGGATAAAGCTAAAAAATTATATGAAATTGCTGAAAAAATAAGATACGAAAAAATTGGTTCTGATAAATTTAAAGGTATCAAAAAAAATTTATTGAAAAATATTAAAGATAATAAGGATCAATTAAGTTTAGTTGAAAATTTTTTTGAAAATTATATAAGAAATATTTTGTTTAATTTGAAAGAAAATAAGTATTCTAATGTCAAAACAAAAAAATTAAAAAGAAATTTTGATAAAAAATTCGAAAAAAATTTAGACCTATTAAAAAGTAACTTAAATAATCAACAAAAGTTTAATGAGCTAATATCAAAAATTATTTCAAAAATGGATATCGATGAAAAGGAAATTTTTGAAGAAACACCAGAACCAGAAAAAGAAAAAGAGCAATTGAAAAATCAACAACAAGAAAATGACAGTAAACTAAAAAATGAGAATGAAAATAATAAATTTTCTGAGTCTGATGCTTTAAATTTAGATGATCAGTCACAGCAAAGTACTGAAGATGAAAATTTTGACGAGGCAGAAAACCTTGAAAGAAGTACAAGTGGAAAAATTAAAAAATTTTTAACAAATAATCCAAAAAAATACAAAATATACACGAATGAATATGACGAAATATTAAAAGCAGAAGATCTTGAAAATGAAGAAGAGTTATTGAGATTGCGGTCTACTTTAGATCAACAGCTTATACAATTAAAAACTTTTGTGTCCAGACTTGCAAATAAGCTTCAAAGAAAATTATTAGCAAAACAAAATAGATCTTGGGAATTTGATTTAGAGGAAGGAATATTAGACACATCAAAATTAACAAGAATAATAATTGATCCATTTAACTCTTTATCTTTTAAAAAAGAGAAACAAAATGAATTTAAGGACACTTTAGTAACTATTTTAATTGATAATTCTGGATCGATGAGGGGCAAACCTATTTCTGTAGCAGCTGTATGTGCTGATATACTTTCAAAAACTTTAGAACGTTGCTCAGTTAAAGTTGAAGTTTTAGGATTTACAACAAAACATTGGAAAGGTGGATCAAGTAGAGAAAAATGGACCAATAATAATAAACCAAAATTTCCGGGAAGATTGAATGATCTAAGACATATAATTTACAAATCTGCCGACATTCCTTGGAGACAAGCAAAAAAAAATATTGGCTTAATGCTAAAAGAAGGTCTTTTAAAAGAAAATATCGATGGAGAAGCTTTGAGATGGGCTTTTAATAAAATGAACAAAAGAAAAGAAGAAAGAAAAATACTTATGGTTATTTCCGATGGCGCTCCAGTTGATGACTCTACACTTTCAACTAATTTAAGTGATTATTTAGAAAATGATTTAAAAAATACCGTTGATAAAATAGAAAAATTATCTTCAGTAGAACTTCTCGCTATTGGAATAGGTCACGACGTTACAAGATATTACAAAAAAGCTGTAAAAATTACTGATGTTCAGGATCTTGGGGACGCAATGATTAATCAATTAACTGATCTTTTTTCAGAAAAAACTGTTCATTAAATATATTAAATAAACGAAATTTTTCCAGAACTTCTTGAACTTTCTTTTAAAATAGACATCAGCATTCTAAAAGGTATTAACATAATTAAGGCCATTAGTATTTTCATTAAAAAGTCTCCCAAAGCTAAAGAAATCCAATTTAAATTGGTACCGTAAAATGCAATGAAAAAGAATAAAAATGTATCAATCAACGAACCTATGAAAGATGATGTAAAGGGAGCTGCAAACCAAATTTTGTTTCTTAGCTTATCAAAAATTTGGACATCGATTAATTGAGAGATTAGAAATGCGGTTCCAGACCCTATAGCAATTCGAATAGATATTAATTCTGAAAAATTCGTCGAAAAAAGTAAAGTTAAGGATACGCCTAAAATAAATCCAAAATAAACGATTTTTCTTGCAATAATTTTTCCATACCTTCTATTAGAAAGATCTGTGATTAAAAAAGTTACTGGATAAGTAAAAGCGCCGTAAGTTAATACTTCTTTTAAGCCAAAAAATTTAATAGGAAATTGTACTAAATAGTTTGAGGCAGTTATAAAAATCGCCATTAAAGAAATTAATGCTAAAAGAGTTTTGTCTTTTAAACTAAACAATTTATGCATTTAAAGTGATTATTTTACTTTTTAATTTCTTTGCTTTTTTAGATAAACTTTTTGATTTAGCTGATTTTAAAAACTTATCAATACCGCCTTTAAAATCTACTGTTCTTAGTGCTGCGTTGGAAACGCTAAGTTTTATGTTTTTCTTTAATATCTCACTTTTAAAATTTACTTTTTTAATACTTGGTAAAAATCTTCTTTTGGTCTTATTGTTAGCGTGACTAACGTTATTACCTTTTGAGGGTTTCTTGCCTGTAAGTTCACATTTTTTACTCATAAAATATCCTTTAGCTATATAATTCCAGTAAGTTTTATAATCAAGTGAATATATGACTATTGACATGAACAATGTCAAATAATAGTAAATTGAATGGATTTTTTCCTTCCTGTCGCACAAGTTCAAGTTAGTATTTTAATAATATTAATTTTAAGTTTTATTGTTGGTTTTATATCAGGTTTATTTGGCATAGGCGGAGGTTTTTTAATGACTCCTGTGCTCATATTCTTAGGAATACCTCCAGCTTTCGCGGTTGCTAATGAAGCTAATAATATTTTAGGAACATCTGTTTCAGGTGCTTTGACTCATTGGTTTAGAAGAACTTTAGATTATAAAATGGGTCTGGTAATTGTAGCCGGAGGTATTTTGGGTACCCTTGTTGGGATGTCAATTTTTAGCTATCTAAAAGAGAAGGGCATAGTTAACGTTATAATATCATTGGCTTATATCTATATGCTGGTGATGATTGGAACTTTGATGTTTGCGAAAGGTTGGAAAGAACTCAGTGATTTAAAGAAAAAAGTGGTAGCAAAAAGAAAAGCTCATGATCATTATTGGATACATGGTTTGCCTTTTAGACTCAGATTTCATAAATCAAAACTTTATGAAAGTGCGATTGTTCCAATAATGTTGGGTTTTATAGTTGGAATATTTGCATCTATAATGGGCGTCGGTGGAGCATTTTTAATGGTTCCGGCAATGATTTACATAATTGGTATGCCAACTAAGTTGGTCCCGGGTACATCATTGTTTGTGACAATTTTTATTACTGCTTTTGTTGTCATAGGACACGCTTTAAGGTTTCAAACAATAGATTTTATATTGGTTAGTATTTTATTATTAGGATCAATTATTGGCGTACATTTTGGTTTAAAAGCATCAGAAAAATTAAATGCATCAGAATATAAAACATTATTGGCTATTCTTTTGTTGGGGGTAGGAATTATTATGGGTATAGAGCAATTTGTTTTAGAAAAGGGCAAAAGCTTATTTAATACTAATTCGAGCGGAGTGATAGATAATAGACTGTCTGAGTTAGTACTATCATTATCACAAAATTATCCAATCTCTTATGGTTTATTTTCTATTATAATTGTAATAATAGTCGGAACCGTTTTTTCATATGTAAGAGAATTAGTTCATTATGTAAGGTTTGATTTAGATAAAAAAAAATATAATTTTTTTAAGTAAGTTAATTTAAATTAGAACCAACACATTCTGCTACATTTTTAAAACCCTCTTTTTTCAATAAAGTTATTAATTCTTCTTTAATTTTTTTAACTACTTTTGGGCCCTTATAAATCATAGCAGTATATAATTGTAATGCTGATGCACCTGCAGAAATTTTCTCAAAAGCTGACTTGCCAGAGTCAATGCCGCCCACACCAATGATTGGTATTTTTCCATTCAATTTTTTATAAAATTTTTTTATATAACTTGTCGATAAAGCCTGTATTGGTTTACCGGACAATCCTCCCTTTTCATTTTTTTTTTCGTCTAATAAATTTTCTCGATTTCTGTCAGTTGTATTTGTTAAGATTAATCCATCAATATTATTCTCTAATGACAGCTGGACAATATTATCAATAGATACATCATCCAAATCTGGTGAAACTTTAAGCAAAAAAGATTTATTAAAATTACTTGTCTCTCTTACAAGATTTATGTTTGATAAAAGTCTCTTTAAATGTTCTTTATTATGAAAATCTCTTAAACCCTCAGTATTGGGTGATGAAATATTTATAGTAATATAATCACCTAAAGGAAAAAAAGTTTTTGCGCACTCGATAAAATCATTTGTCATATTAGAAGTATCTTTATTGGGTCCAATATTTATACCCAAAAGACCATTTGGTACGTCTTCCTCAATTCTTTTTTTTACTATTTCAGATCCATCATTATTAAAACCCAGCCTATTAATTAAGGCATTATCTCTTTCTAAACGAAAAATTCTTGGTTTTTCATTTCCATACTGTTGTCTAGGTGTGACTGTGCCTACTTCTACAAATCCAAAACCAAGTTTGAATATTTTATTGTAAACTTCTGCACTTTTATCAAATCCTGCTGCTAGACCTATTGGATTTTGAATTTCTTTTCCAAATAGTGTGGTATTTAAAACTTCCTCATTTTCAACTTTAAATAAACTTTCTGGTAGAAAATTATATTTTAATGATTTTATTGCTAAATCATGAGCTGTTTCGGGATCTAAGTTAAATATAAAAGGTCTTAGAAAAGAAAACATTAAATTTATATTTTCAACTTTTTTTCCATTAAATCAATTGTCTCTTTTATGCCAAAAAAACTTATGAAAAACCCCATTCTTGGCCCATTTTCTTCACCAAAAGTAACCTCATAAATTAGCCTAAACCAACTTCTTAAATCCTTGCTATATCCATTCTCTTTGCCTGCTGTGTAAATTAATGTCTGGATTTTTTCTGCTTCTGTATTCTGAGGTACTTTTTTCAGTACCTCAACAAGATTAAGCAAAGCTTTTCTTTCATCTGTATTTGGTTTTTTAAATTTTTTATTAGGCTCCAACCTATCAACAAAATAATTAATAGCATAATTTGTTAAACGATCTAATATTTTATGAGTTTTAGGATCTAATTCCTCATGAAATTTTTTTATGAATTTCCACAAAACATCTTTGTTTTTTGCATTGCTGGATCCCACAATATTTAAAAGCATTGAAAACGGCATAGCTATTTTTTCTTTAGGAGGAAAACCACTGTGTACATGCCAAACTGGATTTAATATTTTTTCATTACTTTTTTGATTATCGAACTTTTCAATTAAAGACAGATATTCATCTACTGCTTTTGGAACTACCTCTGGATAAAGTTTTTTAGCTCTTTTAGGATTCTGATACATATATAATGACAAACTTTCTGGTGATGCATATCTCAACCATTCTTCAATTGTGATACCATTGCCCTTGGACTTTGATATTTTTTCCCCTTTTTCATCTAAAAATAATTCGTAAGCAAAACCATTTGGTGGTGACTTGCCTAAAACTTTACAAATTTTTCCTGATATTATTGCACTTTCAATTAAATCTTTTCCGTACATTTCAAAATCAACATCAAAAGTGAACCATCTCATTGCCCAGTCAACTTTCCATTGTAATTTACAATTTCCATCAAGAATACTTTTTTCTATTTTTTTTCCACTGTTGTTAAATATTATTTTATGATTTTTTTTATTAAGTTCTACAACAGGAATTTCTAAAACCTTTCCTGTATCTGGACAGATTGGTAGAAAAGGGCAATAGGTTTTTTTCCTTTCACTTCTCAAAGTTGGTAAAATAATATTCATTATTTCATCATATTTTTCCAGAGTTCTTATTAGAGAGTCATTAAAAATTCCTTTTTTGTAATTTTCTGTTGAGCTTATAAATTTGAATTTAAAATTAAATTTATTTAAAAATTCTATAAGCATTTTATTATTATGTTCACCAAAACTCTGGAATTTTTTGAATGGGTCTGGAATATCTGTTAAGGGTTTGCCGAGGTTATCGTGAAGAATTTTTTCATTCGGAATATTATCAGGAACTTTTCTTAATCCATCCATATCGTCAGAAAATGTTATTAATTCTGAGTCAATTTTTTTTATATGATTTAATGCATTAATCATCATAGAAGTTCTAGAAACTTCTCCAAATGTTCCTATATGGGGTAAGCCACTTGGCCCGTATCCAGTTTGAAATGTTATTTTATTTTTTTTGTTAATAATATTCTTTCTGTCTTTAAGAAGTTTGCGGATCTCAACAAATGGCCATGAAGTTGTTGATTGTATTAGATCAGATTCAAGCATTATTAAGGTTTATAATAAGTTGAATTTTATTGCTATTTAAATATTGTCCAGATTTTATGGCTTCAAATAAAACTGTTTTTTTTATTGTTGGCATCCTATTAGTAATATTGGGTGTTTTTATGATTGTGCCCTACGCTGTACAAATTTTTTATAATGAAAATAATAATAGTTTTCTATCTTCTTCAATCATAACTATTTTAATTGGTACTCTTACGGTTCTCTCAACTTTAAAAAGAGAGAATCAATTAAATCTTCAACAGGCATTTTTGTTTTCTACGTTGGCATGGATAAGCATAGCTTTGTTTGGAAGCCTTCCGTTTTATCTTTCAGATTTAAAATTAAGTTTTAGTGAAGCTTTTTTTGAAAGCATGTCTGGAATTACGACTACAGGATCCACTGTAATTTCAAACCTTGATGACTCTCCAAAAAGTATTTTGCTTTGGAGATCAATTATGCAATGGCTTGGCGGAATTGGTATAATCGTTATGGCAACTACTGTAATGCCTTTGCTTAAAGTAGGAGGTATGCAAGTTTTTAAAACAGATGCATCCGGAACCGAAAAGATTTTACCAAAAACAATTGAGGTCGCCCTCACAATAATTTCAATTTACACAATTTTAACATTGGTCTGTGGAATATCATATTGGATACAAGGTATGGAGATTTTTGATAGTGTTGCTCATGCCTTAACTACTTTAGCCACTGGTGGGTTTTCAACTCATAATGAATCTATCGGTTATTTTAAAAGTCCTAGTATAGAAATTACTGCAACAATTTTTATTATATTAGGAAGTTTACCATTCATAACATATTTAAAATTTATCAAAGGTAATAAAAAAATCTTTCTCCAAGACGTGCAAATTAAAGGTTTTTTATATCTATTACTAATTTCAATTATCGTAATGTTTATTTACTTATTCATAAACAATTCTGAAGATTCGATAATTGATAATCTAAGAATTTCCTCTTTTAACGTTATATCAATATTGTCAGGCACAGGTTATGTAACAGATGATTTTGGTTTATGGGGAAAATTTCCACTTATATTTTTTTTATTTTTAATGTTTGTTGGAGGATGCGCTGGCTCAACCACTTGTGGTATAAAAATATTTAGATTACAAATACTTTTAATTTTTGTTAGCAACCAAATTAAAAAATTAATTTATCCCAATAGTATTTTCATCATTAATTATAATAACCAAAAAATTGAGGACTCTTTTATAAAATCTGTAATAATTTTTATATTTTCTTATTTATTTTTATTTTTAATAATTGCTATGCTTCTTTCTATAACTGGGTTAGATTTTTTGTCTGCAATCTCAGGCGCCGCTACCTCAATATCTAATGTTGGTCCTGGTCTGGGTGAAATGATTGGGCCAAACGGGAATTTTAGTCAGGTCACAGATTTATCTAAATTAATTTTATCTTTTGCAATGTTACTTGGTAGATTGGAGATATTTGCAGTATTAATTCTTTTTTTACCCTCTTTCTGGAGATGATAATTTAATTTATAATAATTGCTGTGGAAATATATCAAAAACAAAATTTTAAAGATTCCTTCAAAGTTTACTTTGATATTAGAATGCTTCGAATACTTTTGCTGGGTATTATAAGTGGTTTCCCATGGGTGTTAATTGGAAGCAGTTTGAGTCTGTGGCTAAAAGAGGATGGGCTTAGTCGAAGTACAATTGGTTGGGCAGGATTAATATTTGCTGTTTATGCTTTTAATTATTTATGGGCACCACTAATTGATAGAATTCGTATTCCTTGGCTAACAAACAAAGTTGGTCATCGTAGAGGCTGGATCATCCTAATGCAGCTTGTTATTTTATTAAGTTTAGTTTGTTGGAATTTAGTTGAACCTACCGTAAATCTGGCATTAGTAATAACTGTAGGTTTAATTATCGCAATTGCTTCAGCAACACAAGACATCACTGTGGATGCATTAAGAATTGAGCAAATTGGAAAAAATGAGGGCAATTCAATGCAAGCTGGTGCAGCTATGGCTGTCGTCGGTTGGTGGACTGGATATAAACTAGGAGGAATGATTGCTTTAAATGCAGCAGATTATTTTGAGAAAGCAGGATTTGAAAATTATTGGCAACTTACGTTTTTAATTCTTGGCGTAATTATTATTGTCTGTAACATTGCTTTAATGTTTGTTCATGAACCTCAGCCAACTGAAAGGCAAGAAGCACAAAGAATAACTGATAAGAATATTCAAAATAAATTGGGGGCATCTAATTTTGCAACAAAATCAGTTGCATGGATAGGTGGAACAATTGCTGGCCCTATAATAAGTTTTTTCAAAAAAAATGGGTTTAAAATTGCTTTAGGAATTTTGGGCTTTGTATTTCTTTTTAAAATTGGAGAGGCATTTCTTGGACGAATGTCGATTATATTTTATAAAGAAATAGGTTTCTCAAAATCAGACATAGCCATTTATTCTAAAGGCTTAGGTTGGATTACTACAGTAGTTTTCACACTTTTGGGGGGGCTATTTGCTATTCGATCAGGTGTTATCAAGGCTATGTTTGTTTCAGGCATACTAATGGCAAGCACAAATCTTTTATTTTCTTTGCTCGCCTGGTCAGGAAAATCTGAATTATTATTTGCTATAGCTGTAATCTTTGACGATATGGCCGCAGCATTTGCTACTGTTGCTTTTGTGGCGTTCATTTCAATGCTCGTTGATAGAACATACACTGCTACTCAATATGCTCTTCTCGCTTCAATTGGAACAGCAGGAAGAACGACTTTGGCTGCTTCATCTGGAGCTATGGTAGATTGGCTTAATGGTGATTGGGGTGTATTTTTTGTAATTACAGCAATAATGGTTATACCATCTTTGATTTTTCTCTATATGATAAAAAATAATATAAATTTAAGTGAAAAATAGTTTTGGAAATAATTTATCTATTATTAATCTTCATAAAAAGAAAAGCATAAAATCAAGTTTGGACACTCAATTGCTTTACGGTGATAATTTTAAACTAATTAAAAAATATAAGGGATGGCAAAAAATTAGAATAAATAAAGATGGATATATTGGATATATAAAAAATAAAAAATTTCCAAAACCAATCCAATCTAATTTTAAAGTTTCTGTTTTAAAGGCAAGGCTTTTCAAAAGTCCAAATTCAAAAAATAAATTAAAAAAGTTTCTTCCATATGAATCTAGATTAAAAATAACAAAAAAAAAGGCTGCATTTGCTAAATTTGAAAATTACTGGATAAAATTTTCTGATATTAAAAAGAATAATTTTAAACAAAAAAATATATTTAAAGATATAAAACTATTTAAAAATATAAAATATTTATGGGGTGGTAAAAGCTACAAGGGTATTGATTGCTCCGCACTTGTGCAAATTTTTTTTAATCATAACAACAAATATTGTCCAAGAGACTCGAAAGACCAAGAAAAATATTTCATGAAAAAAATTAAATTAAAAAATATAAGAAAAAATGACATGATCTTTTGGAAAGGCCATGTTGCAGTAGCTATATCTAGAAATAAACTTATTCACGCTTATGGACCTATGAAAAGGGTGGTTATAATGGATATAAAAAATACTATAGAAAAAATATATAAAACTGCTAATTTAAGAGTTACTAGCATCAGAAGATATTAATATGCGTTATATATTACTTGGAATAGCAATTGGTTTAATATTTTATCTTGGAGATAAATATTTATTCTAATTAAATAATTTAATTAAATATACAATTCTACTTTATAGCTACAAAGTATATTACTGCTACTACAGCTAAAATTTCTAAACCACTCATATTTCCTCCTTTTAGAATCAATTCCACTATACCACGTCAGATAAGAATAATATTGTAATATGAAAACCAAATGGAATCTGTGGAAAACTTTTTGAATTTTTAAAGGTTTTTTATTATTGAGAGACTTTAATTCTCTTGCCAGTTTTAGAGCTTTTAAGAATTGCATCAAAAATTTTAAGTGACATTAATCCGTCGTTTCCATCCACTTTCGGCCTAGTTTTTCCTGAAATTACATCGCAAAAATGATTTACTTGGTTTACTAGCGTGTATCTACTTGAGTTGCTATTATCACTTTTATAGAATATTTCTTTCCACCAGCTTCTTTCATTTTTGTTATACCAATATTTTAAATTTGGAAACTGAATAGAGCCTTTGGTACCTCCTATGTAATAAGAGGATTGTTTTGTTAATGGGTAGGCTGGATTTTCACCAGCAGTTAATTCATAACTCCACGGTGATACGACGGTATCAGATATATTTAAAGTGCATAAAGTGCCAGATTTAAAAATTAGATTTACTACAGCAGTATCTTCGACTTTGTATTTTCTGATAGAATTAGATGTAGTTGCTTGAACATATTTCACTTGTCCAATCAAATAACAAATAAGATCTATATCATGAACTAAATTTATACCCAAAGGACCACCACCCTTTTTAACCCTCCATTTTTCTTTATACCAATCTTTATTTTTGTATAACCAACACATAATTGAGACCGAAACTATTTTGCCTAACTTTCCAGATTGGATCATTTTTTTTACACTGGTAACAATTGAATTATGCCTTCTATGATAACCAATTAATAAATGTACTTTATTTTTTTTTGAACTATTAACGATCTTTTTGGCTTTTTCAATTTTGTCTGAAATTGGTTTTTCTAGAAGAACTGGAATTCCTGAATTTAAGAAATCTACAGCATGTTTTTCATGAAATTGATTGGGTGTAGCAATAATTACACCGTCGGGTTTATTAGTTTTCAATATTTCTTTTGGGTTCTTATAAAAAGGAACTTTAAATTTTTTTGCGAAAAATCTTGAAGACTCTTTTATATCAATTATTGAATGTAATTTTGCCTTTTTTGAAATACTAATAGCTTTAAGGTGTTGAGATCCCATTAATCCCACTCCCAAAACAGCTATTTTAATTTTTTTTTTCATCTGCTGGCCCAATATGTCACCAAAATAGTATATTTATATATTCATAGTTGTGCAAGATTTGAAAAAAAAGGCTGAGAGAATGGGATTCGAAAAGAGGTCTTATTTTGACATTAAAAAATGCGCACTTACTAATCACAAAAAAAAACGGTATAATTTTTTTTATGAAAACTTTTCGAGACAAATTGAATTATAAAAAATCTGATGCCACCGATATCAGTAAGCCTTGGGATAAAGATAATCAAGCCTGGTGGGACTGGTATGTTGGTCTAGCAGATAATGATGATAAAAAGGATCCAATAATAGCTGCCGAACCTTTACCAGATGTTGCAATCCCAACTGATGATGAGGTTGTCTCTGAACTGGCAGAAACTTATCCTTTAAAAAATGACCAAATTGATTTTTTTAAAAAAAATGGTTTTATTAAACTTAAAAAAGTTTTCTCGCCAGGGGCGGTACTTAAACTTAGAGCTGAGTTAATTAACCTTTTAAAAAAAGAATTTGATGTTAATCCTGATAAAGAAGCACATGATCGGTTCCTTAGTCTTGAAATGATCTGGCCTAAAAACGCGCTTCTACGTGCATACGTATTATCACCACGTCTTGGACAAATTTCTGCAAATCTACTTGGGGTGTCAGCAGTTAGACTTTACCATGATAATGTTTTAGCAAAACAAGCTGGTTGCGGTAGAACACCATGGCATTTTGACGACCATCATTTTCCATTAGACACTAATGATGTAGTTACTG
>PAGZ01000015.1 GCA_002704625.1 Candidatus Pelagibacter sp. | reverse complement strand
CTATACTTAACAGCCTTACCTTTATTTCAATTTTTTGAGAAATAGTCAATATAAATCTGATCTTAAAGCGTCTACAAACATACTTTAGTTTAAAGAAATGGCTTTATTTCTCTCTAGAAATATAATGGAAATACAATTATATAATTTTATTGAAAAAGACGATATAGTTTTATACTTTGATATCAGAAGGAAAAAGTTTTTGAAAGCAATTGTAATATGCGTTCATAGAGATGATATAAAACCCTATTTTACCATTAAAACTGAAGAAAAAGAATTGCAAACAACCGCAGAAAGACTTTTTATACATAGCGATAAAACAATAAGTTTTTGAAGAAAATGGATACAATAAGTTTTCCAACAAAATAGTTACAATAAATTATTGATATTTAATGATTTATTGTATTGTATTTAAACGCTTTCAGTCTTTTTTGGAGTAGACTTAGCAAAGTGAGGACTCATGTAGCGCTGAAGATTAAAGTACGTGAGCTCATCATTGTCTCCAACCTTAAGGAGAGTCTTAAGAGCCTTATCAGGATTAATCTTGCGACCATTATCCTTGTCCTGGAGCTTCTCCTTGCGAATGTAGCTGTTAATCTCCTTAGTTACATCAGTACGAGCCATTTCAGTGCCATTCTCCTTTCCAAGGAACTTGGCAAGCTCAGCACTAATAAGAGTTGGTTTTACAAAACCAGATGGCTGGCGATTGCCCTTAGCCTTCTGGCGCTTCTTGCTGGCCTTGTTGGCAGCTTTAAGCTCCCGCACAGCCTTCTTCTCAAGGGCGCGCACGTGGGTCTTAAGAGCAGATAGCTGCGAAGAAAGTGTTCCAATAACACTTAGGATATTAGTGAACTCAGAAGAAAGCTCTTGCTCCTTGCTGACCTCAACTGGAGTAGTAACAACAACCTCAACCGTGGTGTCAACCATGGCTGGGGCCTCAGCCATGGCTGGGGCTACAGCCTTCTCAACAGTCTTCTTTACCTTGGTAGATGTTGTTGCCTTAGTGGCGGATTTCTTTACAGCCTTAGCTGCGGTTTCAGTGTTCATCTTCTTTGCTCGTGGCATTTCTTATACCATATCTTAAGACATCTATTTAAGCGTTTTAACGCATTAATAGATATTTTTATGAGCAGAACCCCTGTAACGACTCCAAATTATAATTTTTCCTTAACTTTGTGCGACAGATTGATATAACCATGGCATTGCCACCGCTGCCTGTTCACTTACTAAAGTAAGAGCACACAACACATATTGGGCTCCTAAAGCTTTATCTGCTGCTGCCAATCCTCTAGATACTAAATTACGTATAATTAATTCACAAGATTTAAGTAACTGAAGCACATCTAAACTTGGCAGAGATTGATATTGAACATCAATAAATGGATTACCATGAGGCGGACATATTATTTGTCTTGTATAATTTGTTAAATCAGCTCTATATTGCCATATATCTATAATTTCTCGTATAAATCTAACTAATGCAATGCGATTTAAACTCCATAACCAATTATGATCTGCATAATTGCCCAATTCATTTATTTCTTGAAATAAGGATATTAACTTTAATTCTACCAATTTTTTCTCATCAACTGGAGGCGGTGAAGCAATACTTGTTACACAATTTCCAAAATAGTATTTTGTTAATCTATAAATAGTTTCTGAGTTTTCAAATAATACCTGAGGAAATAGTTTTCGATTATATGGATTTTGTGTGTTTATGCCTTGTCCACTTTTCTTAACAAGATTATACAGCGACATAACATCAAACCCGTAAATAAAACTATCTGAATCTTGATAACTTATAAATTGCTCTGCAGATATATCTTTTACTGAATCCATAGTAAAAAAATCAAAATCATTCACACATTTGCTTCTAGAAATAAATGCAGGACCTTTTGCCTTTAACAATCTTCTAAGAAGATAGTTTTTTGCTACATGTTGAATTATTATTGCATATTGAGATAATCGTAAATAATTATATATTCTATTTGTTAATTCATCCTTATTACCAGAAACTTTTTGCTTATAAAATCTACACATCTCTTTCAATTGTCTTACACTGTAGTTTTTTTGAGAGATATTATCATGTTCACCTGGAGTTAAAATACGAAAGTCTTCTGGAGATACACGACGGCGCTTTCTCGATTTTGGAACATTTTCTCTAAGATTTTTAATTCTTAGCGAATCATCATCTGCAGCTTCCATCTTCTATATATTATAATAGGAAATCTTTTAAATCATCATTATAAATGAAACAAAAATAAGTATATCATTATTTTTGTTAATACGCAAATACAAAACCATAATTTAAAAGAAAGTTCTGCATTTTACATTCATCATATTCTGATTGCACTAAATTATTTTTATCTAGTTGCAAGTCAATTATGTTAAACATATTTTTTGTAGTAGTATACGTGTCTACATCAGTTATATACAAATTATTTATAACCCATTGATAATATCCTTCATTAGCACCCCTTTTTCTATATTTTGCAAATAACTTTAACGCACGATGTAACTCTATATTACTATCAGTAGCTAAATTATAATCCGTACCTGATAAGACACATATATCTTGGAAATCTTGAAAATTAATGTTTAAACGATTTAATATGCCGACTAAATCATAAAGTACAACATTTGCTTTCAAAAGACTAAGATAGCGGAGCACTCTAGGACAACCATAGACAAACATATCCATATCTTCACTTAGACACGCATATGCAATTTTTTTTTGTACCATTTTTGCACATACACAATCTGACTCTCCATCACATTCATAATATTTTACACCCATAATTTCAAGAAGATGTTTAACATTGTCAATATCTTCTTGTGTCAAACGAATAAACTGTTTTCTTAGATTATCAGCTTCAGTTTCTAAATCTGCAATATCATCTTCATGACAAGTTTTCAATCTTTCTTGAAGTTCTTTATATTGTTTCTGTGCTTCTGCTTTTTCTTGGCGTCGCTTTTGCAATAGTTCTAGTTTTTCAGGTGGTGGCTTTCCATCAAATACGAATATGGGAATTATCTTATTATATTGCATCAAACTAACCATTTGAAATATACCATCAATTAAGCCACCTTCTCCTTGAAAACGATACATATAAATACTAGCATCAACAGCTATCGTTTTGCCTTTTAGTTCCCACAGACAAATCTGTTTTATAACATTTTGGCAGTTGGTACGTAGAAATCTGTTTAAACCTTGAATTCCCATGTTGGTAGTTTTTAGTCTAAAAGCTATTTTTACACTTATATGCTATCAATTTTTTACCTTAATTCACATCAACGATGCTCATTCGCAAGCCAATAGTTTGAGTATTTTCAATATTAGCAGTTTTATTATATATTTTAATTAAATCTCTATTTTGCAAAGACTTATTAACAAAATCTTTAAAATTATTAATAGCATATGGACTATTATTAAACTCTAACCAATTTGAGTTGTAATTACTACACCATTTTAAAAAAAGATATGGTTTAATTATAAAAGCTGCTGTCAATAAATAATATGCAAAAACATTAGTATTTTCTTTGTACATTGTTTTGGCTGTAATAGACGTTTTATCTATTACATCTGAGTAAGATAGATTCATAAATGTTAATATACGTGATGCTTGAATTACTGCAAATAATGATTCTACAAGCAAGCTGAACCGAACTAATGCAATATATTCATTTAAATCTGATGACTTTATAATAGAAGCATAACTAGAATTAATAATTCTAGCCCATGTCTCAACATATGCTTCACTTACTCTTACTCTAGGTTCTATTGGCAACATTTCTTTTAAATAATCACTCAGTGTACGCTCGCTTGCTTCATTTGGTTCAAATCCAAAAGAATGAAATGTCTCGTGCAAAAATACTTTGAACCACTCTTCTTGTCGATATATAATTATTTCATTTGCATTTTGACAAATAGTAGAAAATCCACTATTTACATTATTTGGACCAATATTAATTACAGTTGATTTTGGAAAACGTTTTTTGTGGTTACCCATATAGATATAAACATCTTGTTTTTGACCACATCTTGCTTTCGCATATTTTGCACATACTGCTAACCATGAGCATATTTTTTCTGCACCATGATCTAGCTCCTCATCACTTATCATACTTGATTTTAGTAATCCAAAAACTATTTTAATATTTCTATAACCCAATTTGTATTTGTAAACATATTGTTTTACTTGATTATCAATTATATCTTGTCTAACAGTTTTCGATAAAAATCTACTTGGAGAAGGTATAGTCATCTGACTACCGCTTACGATAGTTTTTAACATATCACCTTTAGATTTTATTGCACGCGCAGTTACAAAACCAATAGATATTTCATTATATAACTTTGTCATTAATGAAATGTCTTTCTTAGAATATTCTGGAAAGTTGCCACCACTTAGTTTTTCTAATATAAAATTAATTAGTGGTTTGTATTCTCGATCATAATCCATAATGTATATTGATAATATACATTATATTTTTTATGTTCTAATATTTTGATAGTTTTCTATAAACTATTCTACTATTTTATCCCACACTTAGAGTAGATTAATGTATTCTGGGTTTTCTGGATATAATTAATCATTAATCGATTCAAATTACATTTTAAGATTCTTAACAGCATCGGCTAATAGATTAGCTTGATCTGTTTTTTTTGTTTCACTAGCACTAAGAGACTTCATTAGCTCTCTTCTAACCTCCATTAAGTCCATAAAAACTACTGGCGGATTTGCTCTAACAAAGTGTTGTAGTTTTGCCATTTTTGTAGCTAACAGCATTTCCTTTAATTCTGCATTCTGGCCGAACTTTGCCATCTGCGCTGCTTTCATCTCAGACTTGTGTCTGCCGTTGAAAAAGTTCGGATCTATCACAATTTCTGCTTCTCTTACTCGCTTGCCTTTAAACTTGCCTGTTTTGCCACCAACAGCTTTCGCAAGAGCTGGGTCTTTTGCTAACTCGCCTTCTGGGTTTGCATCTAGTGTAAACTGCAAGTAGAACTGAGGATTATTTTCTTTGAACTTAGATGCTTGATAATAATGTTCAACTGAGCTCCATCTATGTCCATTCAAATCAAATGGTGCAATCCAAAAGTTTGATAGTTTTCTTCTCCACTCTGGAATTGTAGCTAGCTCACCAAACTTTAATTCATCTTCTGGTTGTATCTTCTCACCAGACCCCCTTCCTGGTCTTGGTGCATTCGCCGACTTAGAGTAAAATTGGAAAACTATATTTTCATCAAAAAGATCAGATGTAACATCTCCCGGTGGCGTACTATCATCTTCTGGCAATGGTGGTTCTACGTGTATACTTTCCATGAATGTTCTGAACTCTGGAATAATATAGAATGGTCCTGCAGCACGCTCTAAACATCTTTCAACAATCTTTACTTTTAGATCATATGGGATTTCATTAAATGATAATGCTCCTCTATCTTTGTAAGTTACAAGTGTATAATGAGCACCCAAATATTCAACCATAATATAGTATTTTGGCGTAAATATGCCATTTTCTTCTAATACTACATCATTTAATTGACCACACAATAAAACATTATCTAAATCTTTGTCTCGAAAAGCTTCTCTGCTTAAAATAATTAATTTAATGTTAAGAACTCTCTCTAGTGTAGAAATAGCCCAAGTTTCACCCCAAAAATTGCAGGTTCTAATAACAGCCTTGAACTTCTCAAGGTCAGTGATACCTTTCATAAATGCATATTCTTCTGCAAGAAGCTTTGCATTACGTTTTTCTAGTTTTGCTCTATTATAATTATCCTTTATTTTTTTAGCTTCCACAGTTAACTGTTTTAAAACTTCTCTATCTCTTGTTTCTTTGCCACGCTTTGTTATTTCCTTGAACTCCTTAGTCATAAATTTCATATCAGCATCTACTACTGCAATTTCTGCCTGTGTTGTTTCATACATAATTCTATATCCTTCAAATACATCTTGTGTTGCTTGTTCTGCGAGTTGATCTCTTAGTGCTGCTACAGTAGTGTTAATACCAACGCGAGCTAATCCATCTCGAATACTTGCGAAAAGACAATCTCCGCCACCCTCGTTATCTTTAATACTATAATTTTTGTTTGTCATAAATGTTTGAACCCAAGGTTCATTCTTTGTTTTCTTATAAGCTTTTCTTTCTTTTATAGCTTGCTCTGAATCCTGACCCTTTAAAGGAGAAAATGTTTGTCCCTCATCATCTTCCTCACCCTCTTCCTCTTCATCTTCTTGTTCATCTTCATCTTCTTGTTCATCTTCGTCTTCAGGTGCACAATCCGCATCTTGTGTTGAAGGTACAATTTTTGTAGCTGGTTCTTCTTGCTCTTTTAAGTTTAGGTATTCGGAGTTTACATAAGAATATAATAGCAGTGGACCTAATCTCTCAATATCAATATCACCATCTTCATCTAATACACTTATCTGTTTATTTTTCATAATTTCATATAATCCAATTTGACTATCGACACGATCATTTCTAATCAAATATACAGGATAATATACAATATCTTGATCTATAAAAGCAAACTTACTCATTCCTAATGCAATAATACAATCGACTCCTAGAATCTGCAATTCATACATATCTGCATCATGGTTTTTATCTTCCTCATCCAGTGTTTTAATCTCAGGATAATTAACTGACTTTACTAGATTTGATTTAACCATCAAGTATATAGTCTAATGATATATTTTTAACCTAACTTTTATAACTTAACAGCTATATATTTTTTAAAATAATCATCTTGCGATAATTCTTTTATCCATTGCCAATATTTTTTCCTTTTTTCTACGATTGCAGTATTCACATCTGCCATTTCAAAATCAGCGATTGCTTCTGCCTTGTCTATTTTTTTCATTTTTCTAACTGAAATATCATAATATTCCAAAATTTTTGTTAATTGAACTGAAGTAAAATTAAGATCATATGACATAACTAAAGCTGTTCTTGTATTTACTTCATCTAAATTAGAAACATATGGTGATGAAGCATCTTTAAAAGAACTTATAATAGTTTCAGCATCTGTCTGATTAACAGAATCCTCCTTATCTACGATATCATAAAGAAAATGTTCCATTCGTTATGATATAACTAGTTCATTGTTTAACTTAATTTACGAAATAACGTCCATAATATCCATATGTTTGAAAACTGTCTTATTGCTTAGTGAAGCAAAGTCACGAGCTTTAAGACCAGATATTTCTTTAACATTTTGAATAATTCTATGCCAATTGTCAGTTTTACACAATATATCTTCGTATCCAGCAATAATCATTCCACTAGTAATTTCTGAAAGTTCATCAACAATTTCAGCTTTATCTTCTTCTTTGTAAAGACTCATCATATTACTTTGAATCTCTTCAATAATATATGCAACAGCGGCGGGATCAATAGATTCATAACGGCTGATATTTACAAAGAACTTACCAATAGCCTGTCTTCGACTATTTTCTTTATTATTTCTACAAAATCCATCATAATCATCATCTGAATTACAATATACAATTGTTTTTGTGCTGCTAAGATATTTTTCAAATGTTTTATCTAGTACAGGTCTTAGCCATGTATACTTTTTAACTAGCTCATAATACAATTTCGCATACATATCAGAATAGAATGCTGTCTCACTAACAATTGAGAAGATACGATTACTCAATTTTTCCATATCTTCTATGCCAGATTCAATATTAGAACTTGCTGCAACAACCTTATTCATTTCTTCTATGATCTGTGGAAATAAATTATCATATGTTTTGTCTGTAATTTTATTCAATGCTTTCCTAATAAGATCAATAGAAGCATCAATACCTTCACGTGTCTCACGCTGAGTTGCTTCAAACTTGCGAATTGCTTCCCAATCTTCTTCGCTTACTTCTTGGGCTTTTCGTCGATTTCGTCTACCACCACCTCCATTTCCACGCCCTATACGATCTTTGCGGACAAATTGTGGCGTTCTAACATATTCAGGAGCACCTACTTGATCAGCAATTTCTTGAATTTTTTCACGTATAACATTTGGTAGTTGGTAGTCTATTCCATTGCAGATAATATCTTCAATTTCACCAAGAGTATACTTATTTGTAATAGGCATCGCTGCTGTTGTCATAGTTCCTACAATATATTATCATGTCATTCTAAATCAATTTTCATGTAAAATAATATATAGAATAGAAACTGTAATATACTTAAAGTCTGCTAGATAGATAATATACGATTATGACAGATCAAACACCCCCCCAAACCACAAATAATACCGTTATAAATAATAATAATAATAATAATGATATAGAAACCTATGATACAAGTTCTGGAGCTATCGAAAATTGGGATGAATTAGTTATAGATCCTTCTATTCTTAGAGGTATCTATGCCTATGGTTTTGAAAAACCAAGTCCAATTCAGTGTAAAGCAGTATCGCCTATGCTTTTAGAGAGAGATATTATTGCACAAGCACAATCTGGAACCGGCAAAACGGGCTGTTTTACAGTAGGAACTCTTGCAAGAGTTGATTTCACAAAAAATGATGTTCAGGCAATTATTCTTTCACATACTAGAGAGTTGTCTCTTCAAACAAAAAGTGTTATTGATTCTCTTGGCTCCTTTGTTAAAAACTACAAAAGTGAACTTCTTATAGGTGGTACATCTACAGATACTACTATCAAGGCATTAAATGAAAATAAGCCTCAAATTATTGTAGGTTGTCCAGGAAGGATTTATGATATGCTACGTCGTAGAAAGCTAAATACTAGTAAACTAAAGCTAATTATTTTAGATGAAGCAGATGAACTTCTTTCTGCTGGATTTAAAGAGCAGGTTTATAATATCTTTCAACATATGCCTCAGAATGTTCAGGTAGGTCTTTTTAGTGCAACCCTTCCTCATGAAGTGCATTCACTTACAGATAAGTTTATGCGAGATCCAGTTAAGGTATTAGTTAAAGCAGAGCAGCTTACACTAGAAGGTATTAGTCAGTTTTATGTCGCACTAGAAGATGATGCACAAAAGTATGATTGCCTTAAAGATATTTTTGCAGCATTTTCTATGACGCAGTGTATTATTTATTGTAATAGTGTTAAGCGTGTTCAAGATCTTTATGATGCCATGATTGAAGACAATTATCCTGTCGCTCAGATTCATAGCAGCATGGATAAAGATGATAGAATAAAGGCATATAAAGAGTTCCGTAATGGTACATCGAGGGTGCTAATTTCATCTAATGTTACGGCGCGTGGCATTGATGTTCAACAGGTAAGCACTGTTATTAATTTTGATCTTCCAAAGTGTATTCATACTTACCTACATCGGATTGGACGCAGTGGTCGATGGGGACGTAAGGGTGTTGGAATTAACTTTATTACACGACGAGATGTAAGAAAGCTTAAGGATATTGAGGGTCATTATTCAACACAAATTGAAGAAATGCCATTGAATTGGGCAGAAAAACTTGATGGTATTTAAACAGCAATTTGCAAGTTATAATAACAAACATAATATCTTGCAAATAAACTAGATGACCTCTGAGAAAGAGCCAGTATTTAAAATACCTTTAGCGTATTTAGAAAATAAAAAAAAAATGAAATCTGAAATAAATAACGATTTAGAACTAATAAGTGGAGAAAATCCGTTTTATGAAACATTATTTGATGCAGATGATGATTTTAAAAAACTTACTATCGCCCAGCAATCAAAATATTTTACAGATAATACAGATTTTTTAAAACAAACTCAAAAAATATTAACAAATGGCATACCACTACCACCCAGCCATGAAAATATTATGGATATTAGAAAAACACTATTAAATAATAAAGATTTTCTCAATAAATATGATTATGTAGAGTGGAGTATGTTAAGATTTCTAAATGAGAATCCTACAGCAATGCAGTGGATGAGTTTATATAGTATAGCTTCTCCAATTTTATCATTGATACTACCTTTAATTATGCTAATTATTCCATTTTTTCTTATTAGATTGCAAAATAGCCTAGTAACATGGCAAGAATACTATAAATATCTAGAAATTGTTCTTAAAAATCATAGTTTAGGTCAAATTTTTTATATAGGCAGCGCAGCATGGGATAAAAAAGTTATGATAATAATCTCTCTTGTATTTTATTTAGTACAGGTCTATTTCAACTTTCAGTCTTGTATGAAGTTTATTAAAAATATGAAAGAAATACATAAAAATCTTTTTGTTATTCGCGATTATCTAAATTATACAATTTCTGCTATGGATGATATTGAAAAAGAATGGTCTACACATTCATTATACTTACCATTTATTAAACGAACAACTGAAATTAAAATCAAAGCAAAAACTCTATGTAAAAAACTTAATAATATAACTCCATGCAGAATGTCTCTTTCAAAAGCTATAAACTTGGGTAATGTAATGAGTATATGGTACACACTGAATATGAATCCTGAATCAAGTGAAGTTATCGAATATTGCATACAATTAAACAGTTATCTAAATAGCATGGTAACATTATCTAATAAAATAAATAATAAAACACTTGGTAGGGCTAACTTTGTTAATAAAAAAGTAAAAATATATGGCGTTTACTATCCACATATAGATACTGAACCTGTTAAAAATAATATTGATTTATCTAAAAATATTATTATTACAGGTCCAAATGCAGCAGGAAAAACTACTATATTAAAATCTACAATGTTTGCAATTATAACATCACAACAATTTGGATATGGTTATTATGATTCTGCTGATATTATTCCTTATACTATTCTTCATAGTTATATTAATATACCTGATACATCTGGCAGAGATAGCTTATTTCAAGCAGAAGCGACTCGCTGCAAATCTATTTTAAGAGAGATTTCAAATAATAATGATAGACATTTTTGTATATTTGATGAATTGTTTTCAGGCACAAATCCCTATGAAGCTATTAGTGCTGCAAATGCTTATCTTAGCTATATTAATAAAGATAAAAATGTTACATATATGTTAACAACTCATTTCTTAGATTTGTGTAAAAACCTCGATAAAACTAAAACTGTTAGAAATATGCTTATGTTTGTAGAAGAAAAAGATAATGACTTTGTTTATAATTATAAAATCAAAAAGGGTATATCAAATGTTAAGGGAGGTATTAAAGTATTAAAAGATTTAGCTTATCCAGAACAAATTATAAATGAAAGCGTAAAAGTTATAAAAAGTCTTAAAATATAATACGTTCAGTATTAATATAAATAGTATTACAGTTTTTTAGAAATGAACATGTTTGGTCTCGAAGGATCTGGTTTTATTATTGCAATAAGTGTATGTCTTTTATTGGTTGGTGCAGTTGTTTATTATTTTAATGCTCGTGTTGCTACTTTAGAAAAAGGTCTTACTGCACAATCAGGTATATTACAAACATTTATTGCTAATGTAAAACATCAACTGGTAAGTCAACAAGCTCCTGCAAGCAGCGGGGGTCACGTAAAAACTCAACAGTCTGAGGAAACTCCTGATAATGGAGCAACTTTATCTGCAATAGAAGCCGCAAAAGAATGGAGCGGAAAACCAAGAGCTTTACTTCCTGTATCTGATAATGAGAACAGCGATGAAGAGGATGATTCTGAAGAGGATGATTCTGAAGAGGATGATTCTGAAAATGATGATGATAATGATAATGAAAATGATAATGAAAATGATAATGAAAATGATAATGAAAATGATGATGAAGAAAACAGAGTTATTAATCTTGGTGAAAATATTATAGGTAGTTCATTAGATGATCTATTGAATGTTGCACCAATTACTGTTATGAAAGTTGATAATACAAATGCCCCAGCAGTAGCTATGGTTATGCAAGCATTAGAATTAGAAGACAAAGAACTTGTTAACTTCAGTTTTCAAAATGATGGCCCTCAAATTACAGAAATAGAAGAAGTTAAAGAAATTAAAGAAGGTGAAACAAGTGATGCTATTAACGAAATATCTCTAGGAGACTTGGATAATATGGAATCACTAGATAATACTGTAGAAAACTCTACAAAGAGCAGTTCATTAGGTTCAAGTTCAAATAATTTAGATGAGAATGATGTTGCCACCGCTGATACTAATATATCTATACCTACAGGAACAGAGTTTATTAAGATGAATGTTTCTGACCTTAAGGGATTAGCAAAGAAAGCTAAAATCCCAGGTTATTCATCATTTAAGAAAGCGGCTCTTATTACGGCTTTGGAAAATCATGCGATACAATAAATATCTTTACATATTGTAAATGAATTGGGGTACTTGCAAATCAGGTTCAAATAATATCCATTTTGACTTTCCACCTATCATGCATGATGGTAGAAACTATGCTGAATGGCAGCCAGGTTCTAAAATTAGTGATGATATTAGAGAAGCACAAGATATCAAAAGTAATTGGCAGTACAGAGCATATATGCAGAATAATGCCGATGCCATAATTAAACATAATCAATTAGAAGCTTGTGACGAATGTTGCTCATGTCCAGCTCGTTATGGTGTTCAAAATGAAAAAAAAAGTAATACGCCATTTCTCTACAAATCATGTGCCGATAAGTCTCACCCTTTTGGTTATGAAAACAGTGATTTAAAATCATTATATCTAACAAAATACGAGCTCGCATGTAGACAGTTTACGCCACAGTTAACTCAAGAACAGCTATTACGAGCCGGATATCCTAATCCAAATTAATTTATCATGTCTTTAGTCAAAAACTTAAATATATGATAATAAACAAATACATCATGATTATTAGTATTGATGTTGGTATTAGGCATTTATCTTTTTGTAAAATGTCAGTTAATTCTGAAAAAAAGGTAAATATTCACAAATGGGATATTATTGATTTATCTCGTGAAGAAAAATGCCCAACATGTTGTCAACAAATGAAAAATAAGATTTGTAGTAAAAATGCTACATGGACACATTGTGGTAATACATTTTATTGTGGCACACATGCAAATAGTTGTTTACTTGAAAAAGCACCTAGCAATTATAAAAAAATTAGAGATAAAAAAAAGCTTTTAAAAAAAGACTATGCTGAATTAGGTGAGAAATATATCATTAATGATACTTCATTTTTTAAAACACAGAGTGAAGTTCTAGATTATATTTATCAAAATACACTGACACCTCTTAAAAAACGTAATTCTGCATCAGATTGTAATCTAATAGATGTAGGTATAGTACTTTCACAAAAATTGCCTGATATAATGGATCTACATGATGTTAATAAAATACTTATAGAAAATCAAATAGGTCCCTTAGCCATTAGAATGAAATGTATACAAGGAATGTTAACACAGTTTTTTATAGAAAAGGGGATAAAAGATATAACTTTTGTTTCTAGCTCAAATAAATTAAAACATTTTGAAGTTTCAAAGAAAAACTATAAAGAAAGAAAAGCATCTGGAATCATGGTTACCCAAAAATATATTACAGATAATGTCATATTAAATAATTGGCTTATTCATTTTAATAAACACAAGAAAAAAGATGATCTAGCAGATTCATTTTTACAAGGACTTTGGTATATTAATTATGCTTGATATATTTGCGTCAGCATAAACTTAAAATGATATTACTATTTTGTAACACATGGCAGAAGTGATTGAAATTAGTGATATCGCAGCAGGCCCAGCTGTGATAAGTTTAAACAAAGATGATGGTGACTCTTCCAATGATGCTAGTTCAGCAATCGGTGGACTATCTAAAAGATCAGAATTAAAATCTGTTAATTTTGGTGGTGGCTTAGATTTGCTTATGAATGATAAAAAAACAAAAAGCGCGAAATCTGAAGCAGGCACAGATATTAATCTAGAAGATCTTCAGGAATTAGAAGATGATTTAAACAATCTTAGTTCGGATATTAATGTTCTTGAGCCCAGAGATAGTATTAAGGCAAAAAGTAAATCGGGTTTATTTAAGGATGCATTAGCTGAAAATAATGGTGGATTAAAATTAAATATAGGTGAAAAAGGCGATGGTGGAGACAATAATAGTTCTTCCAATGAAAGTATTAAAATTGGAATACCATTAATTGGAAAACAGACTGCACAAACACAAGAACAATCTTCTGGTCTTAAGAGGTTTGCAAATATACCAATTGACCCAGATAAGTTTGTATCTACTGCCCCAAGACTCAGCCCTGAAGAAGTTCTAAAAGAAAAGTTTTCTGTACTTAGAAAGCTTGAAGGATTAGAAGCAAAGGGTCTCAAGTTAACTAAAAGATATTCTATGGAATCAAACCTACACGAGATGAAGGGCGAATATGAAATGATTGTTGCAGAAAAAGAAAAATTAAATAGCGTAAAGTTTCAAGGTAAGATGTTAATGGCCGCGATTACAGGTATTGAGTTTTTAAACAATAGATTTGATCCTTTTGATGTAAAACTTGATGGCTGGGGAGAGCAGGTAAATGAGAATATAAATGATTATGACGATATATTTGGTGAATTACATGAGAAATATAAAAGCAAGGCACAAATGGCACCTGAACTTAAACTTTTATTTCAATTAGCAGGATCAGCTATTATGGTTCATATGACAAATACTATGTTCAAGTCATCGATGCCAGGCATGGATGATATTATGCGTCAAAATCCAGAACTTATGCAACAGTTTACACAAGCAGCAGTTAATTCAATGGGCGATCAAAATCCAGGATTTGGTGGATTTATGAATAATGTTATGGGAAGTCAGACAGGTATGCCCCCTCCATCAAGAAGAGATCCTATGCCAAATGTTGCATCAGGCCCTCCGCCTGAACCAGTTAAGACACGCACAGAACGAAGTTCACAATCAGTAAGCGCACCACAGAATCGACCCGATCTATATGCTGCGAGAGGTGTTGATGTTCGCGATAATTATCAAAGCGTTGGCCCACAACCTAGAGAGCAATCTTCTGCTGCAGAGAAACCTAGTTCTAACTCAGCTCCTAAACGTGCAGAAATGAAAGGTCCCAGTGATATTGGTGATCTAATCTCAGGTCTTAAAACAAAAACCGTAACTATTCCCAAAAACACTCCAGTTGCTCCAGAAAAAAGCAGCACAGTTAGTATTCAAGATCTAAAAGAAATGGCATCAAATCAGATTCCATCTCGTTCAAAGGGGAAAAGAAAAACTCCAAGAACTAGTGTAAGTCTTGAATTGTAAATAAAATTGATATATTGTATTTGTAAATATTGAAAAATTATTTGATTATATGAAGAAAAAAAATAATGGAATTAAATTATATATATATGGAAAAAACCACTCTCGTTGAGATTAAAAGTGATATCAAGTACAAGCGCGATACATTGCATTTGGCACACGAGGATTTAAAAAGAGAGGGAGACTTTTGGAATAAAATTATCATTTTTGTAAGTCTAGGATCTTCCCTTTTTGAAAGCACTAAAATGACAATGAAATGGGATGATCCGGCATTAAATCTTTTTCCAATTTTTCTTTCTTCAGTTGTTGCAGGAATATCGTCTTTTGTTAAATTCAAGAGATACAATGAACAACAAGAGGTTCTTATTCAGTCGTGTACAGTTTTGACTAGTACTTTAGCAAAAGCACGAAACAGTAGCACTGTGGATGAAGATTTACTTCATGAATATCATGAGGCACTTGAATTGTTAGAGACAAGTCTCTACCCAGATGTGAGAAAACGTTTTTTAAAAGCATCCCAAAAAAATCTCATTACTATTATTAAAAACGAAGATGATTATTTCGAAGTCATTAAAAAAGCAAGGGGAAAAAAAAATATATTAGATAATAAAAGTCTCGGTTCTACTACAACATCTCAAAATAATATTACGCAACTTGAAAGCGATGACCAAACAGAAATCATAGATAAAGTAAATAATACTTCAAAAGATAATCTGGAAGATAACAATATAGATAAAACAAATCAAGATAATCTCGTCTCAGAGTCAGATTTGGAAGACAAAAAATTGCAATCCGATAACAATTTTTCTATAAATATTACTGAAAAAAAATAATTTGTTGAGATTCATTTCAATGAAATGGTAGTGCGACCAGACTTGCGTATGTAGATATGGAAAGTAATTAATCTAATCCGTGAATCAATTAGATTATGGTTTTGATATATGCAAAATTAAAGATGTCGAGTCGAGCAAACAAATATACTTAGTATTGTATAATTTAATTAATTATTTTTTGATAATATTATTATTATAAAACATAATACAATAAAAAACGTTATAGTATATCCAATTGTATAACAGATTTTTATATTTCTTATTCTATTATTTTCTATTAGAATTCTTCTAGCTTCTTCATCTTGTATTTCTAACTCTCTTTTAATAAAACAGTTTGTATTACATGCAATACATGCTGGAAGACCTTGTTTCTTTCTTATCCATTCATAGAAACATTCTTCATGAATAACATATTTACACCCGCACTCAGCAATAACTAAGCTAGATCCGTCAACTAAATCGCCACATGTTTCAAAACATATTATGCACGCATCAGGAGTTGCAGGTCTTTGTATAACAGGATTAGTTGTTATAGCAGTTCCTACATTATTTATATCTATATGGAAAGAAGCGCGATTATCTATCCTTTTATTTATACAATTATTTTCGTTCATGCTTTCATACATAAATTATACATAGATAAATTACTTTATTACTTTTAATACATCTTTTTCTGTTAGAGTACAATTTGCCTTCATTGCTTTACATAATTTTTTTCGTTCAGCGTCGGATAACTTCGAAGCAGCAACTCCTGCAATTTCAACATATTTATTTGTCATCTTTTCATCATTTACCCAATCAGGATGTTCTGACTGAAATACGTCTGGCCAATGTTGTAGAATACCATGTTCTGTAAGTTGTGCAGTTTTTCCACTATCTTTTTCCCAACCGCTTGATTTATCTTTCACAAACCATTCGTCACTTTCAGTGCAATGCAATGGTCTTTCTGTTAAAGATAATGGTTCTAGATTCTTAACTACAATATTCGCCAACCCTATTGCTTTATTTTCTTTTGTTTGTAACAAATCCGCCATAGTTAGCTGGAGTTTCTTAGCAAAATCTTGAATAGATAGTGCATCACTACATTTTTCGTTTAAAAATAGATTGATGTTAAAATTATTATTGTTTTGATTACTAGTATAATTATTAGTACAATTATTCATGTCAACATAAGTATTTTGATTCATTAGTGCATTAGTTGATGCCTTGGCAATCTCATACATTCTATCATTTTGCTCTTTTAATTGTTCTCTTAATACTTGGTTTTCCTGCATTGCAGCTGTCACCACTGATGATTCAAACGTATTATTAGTAACTGTTGTAACTAATACACCTGCGCACTTTTTTTTGTGTCTCCATAATGATGTTCGACTTCCAAATGGTTGTTCACACTTTTCACAACAATACTCTTGGAGTTTTGTTTTTCTTGTCCTTTTTGTCCGATTTTCGTCCGTTTTTGTTTCATTTGTTTCATTTTGTTTCATTTCTAACTTTTTGTGTTTCTTCGTCTCAATATGTCTTTTCCAATGACCGCAATGACACGTAGAATAGTCACATAATTTACATAAAAAAAACTCGTCCTTTTTCGTCCCTTTTTTGTCCGCTTTTGTTTCAATTTGTTTCATTTTGTTTCATTAGCTAAAGAAGATATTTTTAAGTATTTTGAATGCTCAGTGCTCTTTTTTAAGTCCTACATAACTAACCTACATAACTTTTGGTTTTTAAAAATAAATATGCCTAGGTTGTCTAAATAAACGTTAAAAAAAACGTGTTTTCAAAACCCAAAAATATTTTCCCGAAAATTCTATCAAAAGTTTAAAATATCCGAATTGACTTTCAAAAACAATAAAAAACGTAAATTATTTATAAGTTTAAACTATTAAAATAGATTAGAAGATTATACTAATGGATATTCCGTCACAACAAGAAATGATATGCAATAAACATGATATTAATTTATACATGGTTAAGGGTGAACAAGATATTTTCACCTTATCTTTTAAACTAATAAATAAAAATTATGACCTACATCAAGCCATAGGTTTCAAGTTATTTAGTTTGTTAGGCGAATTAAACAAAGATGTAATAGATAAAATTGTTCTTGAACCATATTCTGAAACTGATAATATTATGAAAATGGGGATGATTCTTAAAAGGTTTGGAGAAGACTTTGGTATTAGTCAAAAATATGTATATTCTGAGACTGAAATAGAGAAAAATAATAATAGTTACAATTTCTATTCCAAACAAATAGATAAAGCACATCATTTTCAAATACCTAATCGATGTTATCCTGTTAAAAAAAGTAATGGTAATTTATCTCTTTCTTTTATCAGCAACAATGAAATAGATGTAATCTATAAGTTTTCATTGGTTATAGACGAAGACATGCCTCATATAATGAGAAAACTTCCAGGATTACTAATGAAAAAGATATTTATCAGATTAAAAACATTTTTAGAATCTTTAAGATAAATTACTTACATACATTTCACAATATAGAGTATACAAATGATTGATGTAGATTCTATATTACTTGCTGCCAAAACTACTTTTTTTTTGCTTTGGCAAATGCTGTGCTATTTATTTGGCAGAAAAAGAATTGACTGTATTAGAAAGATAGCCACATTTTTGTCTAGTTATAATATTGTATATTCAAAAACCTTTCAGTCATTGTCTTCAGGCGCTGACTTGCTAACAAATATTGAAATGGAATATTTGTCTAGATTTAATGATAATGTTCCTTACTTAGAAGAAGAATTACCAGATTTAGATGAATTAGAAGAACAAATTAATAAAGATAGGCAGGCTAATCGATTGGTAATTGAGCGAAATCCAAAAGGACCAGAGGCATCAGGTATGATTGCATTAGTTTACTATGGTACATTAGGTAATAAAGATGTAGTAATCAAAGTTAAACGTAAAAATATTGATGAAAGACTTCATCAAGCAATAGATAAAATGAGACTATTAGTAAAAATAAGTACTTGGCTACCTTATCTTAGACGTATGAATCTATATACTGTATTTGAAGAAAATGAGTCAGATATGTATAAACAAGTTTTGTTTAAAAAAGAGGCTGATAATTTAAGTAAAATGGGTCTCCAATTTGCTAACACTGATTATGTTAAAATACCATGGGTAGATACTAGTATTACTGAAAGTAATAATAATGTTATTGTTATGGAAAGACTTCGTGGTAAAAAACTCAAACAATTAGATAATAATGAAAAAAATGATTATGGTCTTCTTGTAGCCCAATATAGTTTAAAAAGCGTACTTTACGACAAAATGTATCATGCAGATCTTCATTCAGGCAATATTTTGTTTATGGAAGAAGAAACTGACGAAATTATGACAAAAAAATTAGGTATTATTGATTTTGGAATAGTAGGAGAAATATCAAGAGAAGAACAAGAAGATTTTACAGAGTTTTTTATTAAGATGTTTTTAAAAGACGAACCTACTGAAGCAGCAAAAATTATTGCAAGCAGATTAGTTGCACCAAGTGATGTATATAATTCTATGTCAAAAGATAGAAAAGAATTATTGTACAAGGATATGGCTGAAACTATTAATAATATAGTTTATAATAGTGAGGTTTTAAATGTTATGACCATATACAAAATTAATAAACTATTATTTAATTATAATTTAACACTTAGCAGACCATTTTGTAGAATACAGTTATCATTGGCAGTATCTGCAAGTGTATCAAATGAATTGTGTAATAATGGCGAAACATATATTGATCATATTAAAAAGACTATGGATAAGATGAATAATACTACTACATGCATAATGGAATATTGATAATTTTTATTTTACAACGATTTAATAAAATGCTATTTATATTATAAAAATTAAATATCCAGCGTAGGCTCACACTCTACTATAATTCACAAAGCACCGTTAAGAAAGGTTTTTTTTGTAAATAATGGAAAATTGAATGATTTAAATACTAGTCATGTTTAAGTATCACAACGTAAACATGCCTACTAACTTTATTATAATCGATGGCAGTTACTACTGTTTTTATAGATATTACGCACTTACGCAATGGTGGAGTCTAGCTAAGCCAGATGATAATTTGGGGATACCAATTAAAAATCCTGATTTTGTTGAAAAGTTTAAAGCAACATTTATCTCAAAAGTAAAAGAAATTGCAAAAAAACTAAAAATTGATAATCCTATTATGATTGTTGGAAAAGATTGCCCACGTAAAAATATATGGAGAATGGAATTAACAGAAACTTACAAAGAAAATAGAGATAAGGATGACACCTTTCTTGGCGGACCTTTCTTTAAGATGGCATATGATAGTTTATGGGAAGAGGCTGGTATAAATGCAATTGTTAAGTTTCCACATCTTGAAGCTGATGATTGTATTGCTTTAACAATAGAACGTATACGAGAAAGTGTAGATAATGCCAAAATCTGGCTTATTGCCAGTGATATGGATTACTTGCAGTTACTCGATGATGATCTGAAAATCTTTAACTTAAAGTACAAGGATATTAGTACTAGTAAAAATGCTACAGGTAATGCTGAATGTGATTTATTTTGTAAAATTGTAACTGGTGATAAAAGTGATGACATACCTGGTGTCTTTGCTAAATGTGGACCAAAAACAGCAATGTCATATTATAATGATCGCGAAAACTTTAATAAAAAACTTGCAAAAGATCCAGATGCTAAAGCAAGATTTGAGAAAAACACAAAATTAATTGACTTTAGATGTATTCCTGATTATCTTCGTACAGGGTTTAGAAGACAAGTATTAGGATGCGATTAATAATTTTAATGTCTCTTTATTTTCCTAGTTCTACCTTTTCTTTTAGGACGATGTTTCTTTTTTCTACGTGATTTATGTATATTTTTTCCACCGCGTGGAATAACAGGTTGAACAAAAGCAAAAGGAGCGGCTGGCATCATTCCATATGGAGCTATGCCAACCCTACCTACTGGTGCAAAATTATTTTGCGCGATTTGCGTTTTTTTAGTAGTTTGTCCATAAATATTTGTTTGCATTGTAGGTGCCATTTTTATATCTTTATTTGATGGATCACGATAGCTGAAAAATATACCTCCGAATAATTCTTGATACATTTTATTAATTTTGGCCCGTTTATCATCGCATGTCATTTTTTCACGATCTACAAAATTGTCACGCTCTTTTTGTATAACCCTAACTCTTATATGTGCTGTATAGTTGGTAGGCTGATTAATAATACGGTCTTTCTTCTCAAAACTAGTTGATACAATATTATATGTTCGATTATTTAGCATAATGCTAGAATTATTAGGAAGCCAGAGTTTCATCATGTATTTTATATTATCTTCAATAATACCACTTTTATCTGCATCTTGAATACTAATTTTTTTGTAGCCTTTAGTAGTGTCAGTTGCATATTTCACTAATCTACTATACATTCCTTGTGATGTAAGCACTTCTTTAGGATTTATTGAATCAGGCACAGCTTTAGATATAAGAGAGTTGCTTAGTTTAAACATCGGAGGGAAGAATATTTCTTTAGTTTTAATTGCATCATCACTCATGCTAGGTGTAAAAGTTACATTACCTTTATAATCACCATCAATAACAAGTTTTATTTTAAGATAACTAACCATGTTTGTATTATTATATGTGAATAAGATAAATCATATATAATAATTTATTTTAAAAGTTATCCGCGCTAGATTTTGGTAAATATGAAGCAAAATGTGCTTGTTGTGCCTTTTTCTTTTGCTGTTTTGCTTTACGCAGCAATTCAATTGCTTTTTCTTCTTCTTCTTCACTAACTTTATTATCGCCATTCAAATCTGCCTCCATTTCAATTCTGTTAAGATATGAACGACATATACAATATTTGCTATTATTATTAAATAAAAAATCTGCAAGTATGATGAATGCTGAAGTCATAAATAGTGATAGTATAATATCTTTTGTCCCTACAAAAATAATTGTAAATATTAGAATCTCTCTAGCAATACTATTTCGAATAGCTTGTTCTTGAGTTTTACTAAGACCAATTTCTATGTATTTTGATCCAATATTTAAGATTAACATAGAAATACCTGCTAGAAATGCGCTACTATTTATAGTATTGATTGCTTTAGTCAACATATACAGTATTAATATATTAATATATTAAAATCCGATTTGCTTCATTCTACTTCTGACATTTGCATAAAGATAATCATGAGTATCATTTAATCTGCTCCTCACTTTACGCTTTAATTGATTTTTATTGATATGAAATTGATCTATCATATTTTGAAATGTTTCTGGTTCTTGCCGATTTAAAACCATGTTAGATAGTGCTAAAAGCATAAAAATTAACATTATTATCGCCATTGTAATTGCAGTTTGTCTCATATTGTATATTCAAGATATTATATTACTTACTGCTCAACTACAACTACCTGCTTGCACAGAATCTTTTTTTCGTTCAACTTTTGTTTTTTTAGATGTAGAGGGTCTAAGTTGCTCTTCTGTTGTCATTTGCTCATCATATGACTGAATAACCATATCACATTTTTCATCGCATGGATTTATGCAGTTATCATTATCAATATCAAAATTAATATTAGGATACATAGATTTAATTTTATCTAGAGAAACTACATTTTTATTATTGTCTACAAAAAGCGTTTTTCCATCTTTTTCGACACAATGTTTTTTTCTAAACTCAAGTAAATATTTGTAGTCTTCATCTAATTTATCTGATTCTTTTTCAACACTGCTATCGCTAGCGTCCATACCTTCGATCGCACTTTCACTTAATACAATAAAAAGCATGGCAATTATTAAGCCTGTTAAAGTAGATTTCATAGCACCTCCTACAACTGCTAAAATTAAAACAAGTCTTCCAATAAATGTATTGGCTATATGAAGTAACGCACTAGGTTTAGTTAGTAATAAAAAGCCTACAACTAGCTGTACAATTAGCTCTGTTTGTTGTTTCATTGTGTATATACATAAATAACATTTTAGTATTATCATTAATGATTTTTTAAGGATACATAGCAAAATATAATATCTCAATTTTCTATAGATATGAGTTTAGCATTCTATGCAGCCCCAATTAATAATAATAATAACGATAATAATAATTCTGATAATTCAAGTGTTATAGAAAGAAAACGAAATGTCCGGGCTAATCATAATAAAACTGTTAAGCGATATGGTGGATCTGACGATAAGATTGAAAATATGAAAAAACAAATTGGCTTTGATTCTATGGATAATAGTGATAAACACATGGCAGACTTTTCTCCTCCATCTCAACCTGAATCTGCAGGTGTGCAAAGAACAAGAGATAGAGATAATTATGGCGATAATGTAGTACAACCACACCCTGCAAGTATGCACAATGATAGTCCTGTATCGACAGAAGCATTTCAAAATCTTCCATCTTTAGCAAGTGAAGACTACTATAGGCAATATGTACCATATTATGATAGAACTGGCCAAGGATTACCATCACAAGATGAATTAATAAGTAAATTAGACTACATGATCCATTTATTAGAACAACAACGCGAGCTCAAAACAGGAAGTGCAACTGAAGAAGTTATACTTTACTCATTTTTAGGAGTATTTATGATTTTTGTACTAGACTCATTTGCTCGAGCTGGTAAATATACAAGATAATCAATATATACACAATAGATCTTTAGGTTTTACAGAGTATCTTGCATAATTATAAAGAAAAAAAGCAGTAGGACATGAAGTACATATAGTAACTCCATGTCTTTCATTAAGATTTGCAAGAGTTATATTATTACCCACTTGTTCTATAGTAACAACATCTGCATTCCATTTTTTATTTAATCTTCTACATGCTGAAGAAAATCCTGCATAAAATATATCATCATATGGTGCTTTATTGATACTGCAAATCAATTCAACAATTCTAAAAGAAGTATTTATAGTTTTCATAAAGGAAGGAGTATTTCTAAAGATGTAACAACATACTATATCTCCTTGTAGTATTAGAGCATATACAAGTAATTTATTATTAGTAATAAGTGACAATATTGTAGCAAGTTCTGTATTAACAGTACACTCATAATCTTTTTCAACTTGTTTTATTAAATTAATAAATGTTTGAGCATTGGTTTTTTTTATAGATATAAGTGCTGCATTAGGGACATTAAACTTTATATTGGGAATATCTTTTATAAAATACCCAGTCGTTTCAAATGTAGTTAATGGAACAATCGCAGTCATATCACCTTCTCTCTTAAAAAAACATACAGGATTGCAACCCATCCTTCTACATTGATATAAATGTGTTTGCATAAGAACTGGAGCGATTCCCTGCTTTCTACTATCTTTTCTAACAGTAAGATTGTCTACATAATTTGCAACAATCTTTGTGCCATCTTTGAAATTAATGAAAATAGGTCTCATTGTTATAACACCAAGCAGCTCTTTTTTTGTAGTGATACTATTTTTAGTATTACTATAAACACCAATAAATGATTTACCAAGATTAGTATCAAGATATGATATTATATCATCAACACTAGGTTCCCACGAAGTTTTTTTGTTACATAAATAATTTGTTTTAATAAAATCACATACAAAAGATATATGTTCTTCTGAAGCTTCCTTTACATTAATAGACTGAACATCAAGTAATTTTACATATTTATTAATTTCTGGTAGTTCTGGATTAATAACTTTGTTTGTAAATATCCAATGATGTAAATCCCATAAATGAAATACAGGCTGGATTGACCAAAATTGAAACTTCAATCTAATGTAAATAGCAATACACAAAACTAGAAGTACAATACATAATACTATATAATAAATTGGTATTGATAACATTATGTATCGCCAAGAACATTTTAGAAAAAATCAAACTTATTCTGGCTTTTGAAGAACATAAATATATTGGTTAGAATAACCTATTTTTTTCATTTCACTTTCACTAGTTAAAATAAAGCCAGCAGATCTTGCAAGTGCTAAAATATCTTTTTGTGTGGGCATATAAAAAACGTGTTTGTTTTTTCTTACTTCTCCATTATTTTTATGTTGAAAGGTTTCATCTAAGTATGAGATATCATTATCTTGATTTATAGAAAAAACTGCTTTGTAATGATGATTTGTAAATGATGCTTTTGTTTGCATAATTCTTTTTTTTGCATATTTTTGAGGATCAAGTCCAGCAGCAAAAATATCTGCTACTGGAAGAATAGGATCAAAACTATCTCTATCAACTAAATGAAGTACTAACCAGCCGCCAGGCATTAGCCAACTATAACAGTTTTGAAAAAATCCACGCTTATCTTTTATAGAGTAAATCGTAAAATACATAACAGTAATATGTGTAAAAGAGTTTTGTGGGAATGTAATACTTTTCATAGCATTTCCATGTGTAAACTTGCATTTTGGATAATTTTCTTTTGCCTTTGTAATCATTGCTAGCGAGGAGTCTAAACCTTCAACATTGTAGTTTCTTTTTTGCAATTCTCCAACATGATGACCTGTACCTGATCCAATATCTAAGATTCTACTTGTAGTAGTCGGTCCTGTTCTATTAATAATAGCACCAATTTCATAATCATTCTTGATTTTATTATATAAAAGATCATCGTAAACGCTTACATAGAAATTATCAAGACAATCTGGTCCCTTCTTAGTAATAAATCTAGTGCTTTGTTCAAAGTTTTCAATAGTTTTAGTTCCACAAGTAGCCATAATATATAATACAACTGCGACTATAGAAATATAGAATACCTTTTCTAATGTTGTTGATTTTTTCCAAATACTTAATAACGAAGCTCCAATGCTGCGCGCCATGTATATGTATTGATGCTATTTTTTTTGTGTGATTTCATCATATATGGATACACATGAAATTAATGATGTTAGAACACAAGCAGAGTTTCGGGGGAAATCATTTTCAAATTATAAAAAGACACAGGTTAAAAAGATTTTACAGCTTAGTTTAACACAAGGAAAGGTTGAGGATGCATGTTATTGGGCAGCTGAATTAATATGTGCTGGACACTTTATAGATTTATGGGAGTTAATTATTAATTTTGTTTCAAGAAATGTTCATCTAGGATGTCCAAAATTGCCACTTTATATATCCTTAAGAATGAATGCTTTTAAAGATGTTGTAAGTAATGGTTATGATGGAAATGAATTAGCATTAAGAAATAATTCTAAAATAAGACAAATCTTTGCAGAAATAATAGCAATATTATGCTATGCTCTCAAAAAACACGCTTTTGAATCTGTTAAAATAAAAAAAACAGATGAGTTTTCTATGCAAGTTATTGCAACAAAACTAAAAGCACCCGATGTTTCTTATGCATCATTATCATTTCGTGAAGGTGACCCAAAAGAATTATTTGTAGCAATTAATGAGTTTTCATATCATTTATCATCAAAATCAAAAAATGGGTATAATGCCTGCTATTGGTTAGAATGGCTATTAGAGTTTGATACTATTTCTAAAAAAAATAAAACACCTTTAATATCTGAATCAAGAACATGGCCATCTATAGATAGTAAATATCAGAATGACAGTATATGGATTATATGGGATACAATTAGAAAAAGAGCCAGAGAGAGAAATAATGAAACTATTATTAAAATAATAGATGCATTATCAGAAATGTTTTGTTTAAGATTTACTTATTCAACAAAAAAGAGGCGCAAATATTTGATATATAATGCTATTTCATTACTCACAGATGTAGCCGATCTATCAACTCCTATTTGGAATGATAAAAAAGTAATAATGAATGTTGTAAAGAAAATAGATGTTATTTATAAACAAATTAAGAAAAATGAAAATGCACCAGCAACAAGTTATTTGTTTAATGATGTTGCTGAACGAAGTAATCTTGATAAAACTAGAGAAAGATTAGAAATGATGAATAGTTTGATGGAAAATCCTAGATCTCTAATTAATTCTATAATACAGTAACATAGAATAACCTTGCATAAAGTTCCATGTGTTTTTACTTCCAGGAGGACTCCAATTATGATTTTTATTTATAAAAGATTTCCATTGTTTACCAGTTAATTTAGAAAATGCAGATCCATCAAATACCATTTCAGTTTTATTACAAGTTATACCACAACAAAAATGATTTTTGCTTATATCACGTACTATGGCAGAATCTAATTCATATGTAGCTCCATTATAGTTCACTTTTTGTGGTTTATTTGTAAAGTCACTAGCTTGTGCTCCATCTAAATAGTCTACTAATGTTACAATTGCAATATCGGGTGGTTGATCACTATTATAATTATTTGAGAAAAAATCGTTAACTTTATTATTTTCTATTTTTTCTACAATAATTTTACTGCCCCCCAAATATTTAATGAGATCACGATAAAAGTTATAAGGATTACCATATTCACCCACGTTTTTAACACCTGCTTTTTCTCCAATTATGTTATATATGTTTCCAATAATATTATTTGTATTTAATGCAAGACCTATTGAAGAAGCATTACCATTTGTATTATAACATGCTTCTATTGCTGCATTGAAAAGTAACATAGAGTTTTTTAATTCTTCAGGATGAATGTTTCTACCGTCACTTGTTTTACCTTCTATCATTAATTGTCGAAAAAATCGCATAAACTTTCTACCTTTGTCACTAACAAAAAAAGACATAAACATAGTATTAAACCAACAGTTTGCATGACTTTGAAATGGTGGAATTATATTTGAGCATTTTATGCTTTGATCTTTTTTGAAATTATTTAACATAACATTTTTTGCTTTGGAAGATGTAGCTAATTCACAAATAGGCGTTCCATCTGGATTATCACCAATCTTAACTTTAAATAAAGAGGATACTGCTGTTTTACCTAAGGCACTTTCTACCCCACATCCAAATATGTCATACACATTACCTTTTCTAATTGAGACAAGTTTATCATTAATAGAAGGTGTATAAGATTTAGCTGTCAATGCTTGTTTTCTCATAGTAGCAATTAATATAGTAGTAAAATGTTGCATATTACGTTGAGTAGGTCCGGAACGAACTCTTGCAGCTGATCGATTAATTAATGTATTTCCGGCTGCTGAACGAGCAGCGGTAATAATTGCTACATCTTCTTTAGGAGGAGATTTAACGTGTTTTTTTGTTCGTCTATGGTTTCTTTTATTTTTATGTTTTTTAGTTGATCTTCTTTGCATGTATACATTATGGTAAGATAATTAAACAATAATGTAACTAACTATATATAGAATGACGGACGATAAAATCGTTATAACACAAGTACCAAACCTTACAGATGTAAATGTTGATGTTAATACTTCAGCATCTAGCATTAAAGATAATCTTAGCAAAGTTGCCAGCAGTATGACGACAACAGTTAAAGAAAGTGTTTCTGAAGTATCTTCACAACAATCATCAGGCTTTAATATGTGGACAATTATCAAGTACATATTAATTGTACTCATTTTGGCATTTTTAGGATTTAATATTTTTTCAGCATTAGGAAAAGGTGTTGATTCAACAAAGGGATTTTTAGGACCATTATTGCAGTCTCTTGGGTTTGGAGTAGGTGAAACTGTAAAACAAACAGTAAATACTGCTGCGGATGGCACTAATGTTGTTGTTGATGTTGCTGCAGGAACGCTAGATGATGCAGTGACTTTAATGCAAAAGTCTGTTGGTGTTAAAGATGTACAATTCAATAGAATTGATGATCCTAATACTTCAACACAAGAAGTTCTTGATAAAGCAGCAAAAAAACAGAAACAGCAAAAGGTTCAGGAACCTGAACCTGATGATGCAACTAGTAGAACTCAAGTAGATCCAGGAGCGCGTAAAGCGGGGTTTTGTTATATTGGAGAAGATAGAGGGTTTAGAAGCTGTATTAAAGTGGGCGAAGGAGATCAATGTATGTCAGGTGATATATTCCCTACTCGTGATATATGCATTAATCCTAGTTTGAGATAGCCTCCTCTTGATTTAATACGAGAATTGGACTGCCTTCACTGCTGAGTGGCACAAATCGTGATCATTGCGTCCGCTACGTCACGTGTGAAAAAGATTCTGGCTCAGGCTCAGGCTTATCAATGACAGGACTGTCTAAGGATCTCGGTAGGTCCTCCAATATAACCGCTTGCTGTAGAAATATTTAATTCATTTTCCATCCAAGCCAAACTTTTATTAGAAAGAGTTTCTACACCTTGATGCCAATCATCGCCGATGGTTGACAAACTCCCAAAGCCGTACCCATCCACCCACTTTACCTGACCGGTTATTTTAAAAGTAAAAACCGTAGTATTGCAATCTGCAGCAGCGCGATCGGCCGTGTCCCATACAATAGTCCCGATCTGGACGATGCTGGGGGAGGCGACAAGCGTTACATTTACCGGCCAAGCTCGATTGGGATCGAACTCAGGCTCAGGCTCAGGTTCTGGCTCAGGCTCGGGCTCAGGCTCAGGCTTAGGGTCAGGCTCAGGCTCAGGCTCAGGCTCTGGCTCGGGCTCTGGCTCGGGCTCTGGCTCAGGTTCTGGCTCGGGCTCTGGCTCAGGCTCTGGTTCTGGCTCAGGTTCTGGCTCAGGCTCAGGCTCGGGCTCTGGCTCAGGTTCTGGCTCAGGTTCTGGCTCAGGCTCAGGCTCGGGCTCTGGCTCAGGTTCTGGCGGATTGGAGAAGCAATGTTGCCTATTTAATGTCTGGTTTGCGTCAATACCCCCAGAGGCGGCAGACAGCTGTAATTCACTATCCATCCAAGCTAAAGTTTTTTGAGACAAAGAAGTTAGAGCCTGGGCACCACTGTAGTTGCCAAAACGGTTCAGGCCATTGTCGAAGTATGTTAACTTGTTGGGCGAGTTATCTATTAGGACGAAATCAAATTTATCAGTACTACAATCTGCAGTAGCGCGATCGTCCGCGTCCCATTCAATATACCCGAGGATGACACCTGCGTTTCTGATTTCCGTACTATTAGCTGGCCAACTATCCTGAGGAGCTGGTTCTTGCTCAGGCTCAGGCTCAGGCTGAGGCTCGGGCTCAGGCTCAGGCTGAGGCTCGGGCTCAGGCTCGGGCTCAGGCTCAGGCTCAGGCTCAGGCTCAGGCTCAGGCTCAGG